>JBAZZS010000001.1:301787-603575 GCA_041658685.1 Candidatus Gracilibacteria bacterium
AAAATCCGACCAACCACGCTAGTAAAACACTGCCCGTTAAACGGATTCGCGTCAGGCCTTCGTACACCGTGATATAAAGAAAGTCGCGCTTAAACGCGGACGCCAACAGCGCGAACAATTCCACCACGAGCAAGACATTGAGAATTTTGAGAAGGCGAATTTGCGAAATCGCGGTCAAGGTGCGTTCTTTTAAAATCACAAAATACGCGATCATTCCGCCCAAAAACGACGTGAATAAAAGTTCCATAAATCCTTTTCTCACATAATCGGAATACGTGAGATCAAGGCTCTGGAAATCGGCTTGGTTTGTGAAAAGATATTCCCATTGGATGCCCAAAAAAATGGCGAATAAAACCAACATCGCCGCCACGGGCAACACCACATCGTAAAAAGAAAAAATGGAAAACGTCGGAGGTTTGGGCGCGGTTTTGAAAGAAAAACTCAAAGCCAACATTAAACAAAAAGCCAAAAAGAGCGAAGCGAAAAATCGGCCCCAGAATTCTTCTCGAATTTCTTTGATAAAATCCGCAAAAACAGGGTCAGCGGCAGCCAAAAGTGAGGCGAAAACACCCACGATCACCAGTGTGATCACTGTGGTTTTTACAATCGCAAACGTTCGAGTTTTGTGCGTGCTTTTGGATTGGGAAAAAACGAATTTAAAAAACACAAGAATATGCCGAAGTCCTTTTGCAAAAAAAGAAACTTTTTCTCGCGCCACCCACAGTCCGTTGTATAAAAATTGATCACTCGCTAAAAAGAAAACCAAAGCTAAAAGACAGCTCACAATCGTAAGTCCATCGATCCACTGGACCAAAGCGCTCGCGCGAATGGAGATGAAAATCGACGCAAAAATCCCGGTGCCCAAAAATCCATACGTCAATGCGGTGCGTTTGGCTTTTGGAAAGGCGAAAAAGAGGGCCAATAAGAAAGCGATAAAAAACAGCGACACTCCCAAGCCCATATAAGAAAATT
The DNA here is from genome assembly GCA_041658685.1 of Candidatus Gracilibacteria bacterium. Classification (NCBI taxonomy): domain Bacteria; phylum Candidatus Altimarinota; species Candidatus Altimarinota bacterium. Next base: position 302,760 of record JBAZZS010000001.1, read on the forward strand.
CAAACGCGTTATGCAGGAAGAGGTTGTACGCAATGATCACCATTAAGAGCGCGCTCGGCAAAAAAGGCGCAAAACGAAATTCCTTTAAATCGTCGGGAGTGATGGGCGCTTTTTTGAACAGCCAATACAAGAAAAGGAATGGAGAAATAGTGAAGAAAAGAAAACTTAAAAATCCAAGAAAGGCCATAAAAAGGAGGTTAGCTATTGTGACGGCATTATACCATGGTTATACTGGGCCTCGACAAAATAAACTTTTGCTTTTTTATCTCATGCCCCTCAATTCATCTCAGCTCCAGGCCATTGAAAGCGACGGCGGTCCGACTCTTATTGTGGCCGGCCCGGGCAGTGGAAAAACCACGACCTTGACCCTTCGAATCGCTTATCTCATCCGAGAAAATCTGGCCAAACCCTCGCAGATTTTAGCTCTCACATTCACACAAAAAGCCGCGAAAGAAATCACGGAACGCGTGCAAACCTTGCAGGAATTTGTGGGAAAAGAAAGCCCGATGATTTGTACGTTTCACGGGTTGGCGAACACGTTGATTCGAGAAAATCCGGGGGTTGTTCCCGGAACGCAAGATTTCGAAATCGTATCCGAAGGCGATCAAAAAAACTTGGTTCGAGAACTTTTGAAAAAAGCCCCCAACGCCTTCCCGGCTTTGGAAGGCCTCGAGGTGCGCGATGTGCTCCTCGCATTGAGCCGATTTAAGAATGGACTTAACCAAGGATACGCCCATCCCGAAATGGCTGGCTTTGCCGAAGTCTATCAAAAAGAATTGGAAGCTAAAAATCGTCTCGACTTCGACGATCTTTTACTTAAAGCGCTTCAATTATTAGAGGGGAGTGAGGAAATTTTAAAACGCTACCAATCTCGATTCCTTCACATCCTGGTGGACGAATATCAAGACACCAACGCGGTTCAGGATCGACTCCTTCATTTGCTGGCAGGAGATCGCCAAAACATTTTTGCCATCGGAGATCCGGATCAGGCCATTTACGCTTTCCGTGGAGCGAATCGGGAAAATTTCACGAATTTCCAAACTCGCTATCCCAACTCAACATTGATTCGATTGAATGAAAATTATCGTTGCCCGCACAATGTGGCAAAAGCCGCGTACGCCGTGATTCAAAACAACCCGAATCGTTTAGGCGAATTTCCGGTGACCATAAAGGAAACCGTGGAGCCGGTTCAAATCATTGCTGCGGAAAATCATTATGAAGAAGAGTCGTTTGTGGTGAAAACCATTCAGTCTTTGATCGAAGGCACGGATCACGAATACACCTGGAAAGATATTGTGGTTTTGTACCGAACACATTCGGTGGGGGAAAGCCTTGCCCAAGCCATGGACCATGCCGGCATCCCGTACGAGCGCGTGGGGGAAGCGAGCTTTTTTGACCATAAAGAAATCCGAGAATTTTTGGAAAAAGTGAAGGCGCGTCACAATTGGGGCGGGATCAACGCGGTCTCGACCACCAAAACGCTTTCCGGCCATTTACAGGAGCTCATGACCGAATTCGGATTGCGCAACGAACGCTACGACCTCCTTTTGGAATTGCTGAATTGGGCCACAGCTTACAATGATCTTCCGGTGCGCGAGGCGTTTGACGCATTATTGGCCGACGCAGCCCTAACCAAAAGCGACGAAGATTGGGCGAATCAAAATAAAGACGCGGTCCGGCTCATGACGTTTCACGCCGCCAAAGGTCTCGAGTTCCCGGTGGTATTTTTGGCCGGGCTTGAGGATGGCGTGGTGCCGTATTTAAAGCATGAAAGTACCCCCGATCACCTCGAAGAAGAGCGCCGCCTGTTTTACGTGGGCATGACTCGCGCCATGGACCGTTTATATCTTTCTTACGCCAAAGAACGCACTCTTTACGGAGAAAAAACCGTGATGCAACCGTCTCGGTTTTTGGAAGAAATCCCGTCGGATTTGGTGGAAGTGAAAGCCCTCGTGGCCCGCGAACGTCGAAAACTCAAAAAAGAGGAGGAGCTTCAACCGACGTTGTTTTAAAAAACCAACCGTTTGTATCTGAAATAGGGGTTGACAGATTGAATAAGGATTGTTAAAATAACAAACCTTATTTTTTGTTTTAGAATATGTCTGAAGTGGGAATATTTGAATTTGTTGGTCTAACCCCATCGCTTCAACAACCGGCTGTAGAATGTTTAGCAGTCTCGGAAATTTCCGCGATTCATCCCAATGTCCGTCGTCTTATCGAAGAAGTTTTTAGTCGAAATTCAGACAGAAGAGATCCTGCAAGAAAAATGGTTGAATTTTTAGATAGGGCGGAGGGTCGCCCGATCCCTGAAACGATTTTATTAAACGAAATAGGAGGGAATATACGTGCGTTTAGGACAAGAGCCGAACGTTTAGTCAGAGATTCCGATCAATATAACGAATTGTATGGAGTTCAAATCAGTAAAGGGGTCCTTCCGGTTCATATTGTAGGTAGACATCCTGAAAGCACCTATACATTAACCTGTAATCAAGGGTTTATTGCCCCGGAAAATTCTCCTCCTTTATTGATGGAAGGTGAGGTCGACCAACGCGTTCAGGCAGTCATTGAAAAAGATTTTCCTTCTTGCCCAAGGACCAAGAATGTAATAAAAATAATGGAATTGTTAGCAATAAATCCGAAACGGTGGATGGGGCCTGATGATTTTCGAACACTTTTAGAAGAACCAGGATCATTACATCAAAATTTAAACAAATTGGCTGATTGCTATCCATTGATTAATGATCAAGCTCGAGGAAGGGGTTTTTATATTGAAAGAACCTTTGCCAAAAAACTTGGAACTAAAGAGAAAATTTATTGGAGATTGATCTATACAGAAAAGCCAGCATCCGGAGAAGCTGAAAAAGCCACCCCTCTTTCCAAAGAAAATAAAATCCATTTTTTAGTGGCACAGGCTTTAGAAAAAGAAGGAACTCGCTTTACTCAAACCCATGCAGGTCGAATATTGGATTTTTTGGGCAGAAATATAAATACAGACATAACATATCCTCAAATCACTAAAGCTTTAAATATTTCCGAGGGCACCTTATCTCAAGCCTTGGCAATTTTAAGTAATAAATATGGAGAAAAGCAAAATGGGCCATTTAAAATTGTCCGAAAACGCATTGGAAGAGAAAGGAGCACGCATCCTCGAACAATAATCCGTTTGGAAATATTACCTAATGAAGTCATTCCTTTTGAGCCTCTCGTTTTTCAAGACAGAATTCAAAAGTTACGGGCAGGCGCGAGAAGCGAATATGGAAGAAAAATGATAACTTTATTGGAAGAAGTAGCTTTAGCTTATCGGCAAGTTTGTGCTGAAGAAGACGTTCTTCCCATGAAGGTACGCGATTTAGCTATAAAATTAAACTTATCTCATGGGTTGATTAAAAAAATGATCGAAGAGTCATCAGAAAGAAGAGAAGCCTTGGGACTTTGTGTGGAAATAATAATAAAAGGCCGTGAACATATTTTAGTGCCACGGATGTTACGTTTTATAGGAGATTACAGAAAAAATGCCTTAGAAATGGAAAAAGATGAGGTGGAAAGTAGCGGGATTCTTAGAAGAGATAAAAATAGGATAAAAGCGAATCTTCAATTAGCATCGAAATACAGGGGAGATATTATAGAAAAAGCGATGAATATTATGAGGAAAAAATCTTCGCAACATGATTTATTAGAGTTGGTAAAAACTAGCGCAGAAGATTTTTTATTTACTTTTGTTGTTTTTAAATTCGATCCAGATCAACACCCGCAAGGGGATGCAGGTTTCCAAGATTATGCGGTTAAAGGTCTTGTTACTAAATTATTTAGAGACCTCGATCATGAAAATTATCATAGAATTAGAGAAGGGAAAATAGCTAGGGAGAACAGCGAATGGGGGAGAGGGACGATAATTCCCAAAAATGGGAGAACGAAAGGAGAGCGATCAGACGGAGGAGAGAGCGTTCCATTAGAAATGGACAACCCAGAAGTTTTATTAATACGAGAAGAGGAAGGTTTGGCCAGGGAAAGATTAAGAGTTGCAATACGTAAGATAATGGAGGAAGAAAAGGATGAAGGTACTAGAATAATTTTAACAAGACTTTCGGAGGGAGTAAGCAATGTTGATATACACAGAGAATTGATAGGAAAAAATTTGATTCAATACAAGGGAAAGAGACTAGGAAATGCAGTGTGGGCAAGAATTGCTGCGATGAGAGAAAAATTCAAGGAAAGATTAAGCGTTCTCATGGAAACATAAATATCGTGCTGAAATTTAACTCACTGAATCATCGGCAATCCCGTTCCTGATTTTTCTTCCGTCTTTTCGCCGTATTGAAATTCATCATCAATGATGTCGTTTTTGCCCCATTCTTCGAGCCAGTCGGCCACTTGGAAGATTTTATACGTGCCGTCTTTGAGCGAACAAATCACGCGTTTGAGGCCGCAATTGATCAGCATTTTTTTGCAAATAAAACACGGGAACGCATCAATGGGCTGCGTTTGATCGTTGCCATAAATTTTTCCATAAATGTACATGTCTCCGCCGAGTAAGCTTGTCCCGGAGCGTGCGGCATTGATGATCGCGTTTTGCTCCGCATGAACCGAACGGCACATTTCATAACGATGCCCGGAGGGGATGCCGAGTTTTTTGCGCAAACAAAAACCGTGTTCGAGAGAACTCTTAGTGCCGCGAGGCGCTCCGCAATACCCGGTGGCCACGACTTGGTCCTCCCGAATGATCACGGCTCCAATTTCCACTTTCGTACATGTGGAACGGCGGCAAACACTCTTGGCTAAATCAAGATAATATTCATCTTTAGAAGGGCGCGTGTCCATGATTTTTTGAGTTAGGATTTGAGAAGCGAATGATAGTAGGAAAGAATATTTTTCTCAAGCGCATCGAGTGTGCCTTCATTGGGGACGACTCGATCAACTTTTTGCATGCAAAGCCCGACTTGTTGTCCTTCGGGCGGTTCATTTTTCCCCCATTCTCGATCCAATTTAGTCGCAATCTCTTCGCGAGAAATCGCGTCGCCGGCTCTGCCGCGAGAAAGGAGTCGTTCAATCAACATTTCTCGGGGAGTAGAAATTCCAATCACATAAACCTCAGAAACTGAATGAAGCGCCTCAATTTCCGCAGGATTGCGAATCCCATCAATGATCCAATTTCCATCCGGCGCAGTGGATTGAGCTTTTTCAAGCGCGCGTTTGGCCAATACTCCGGGCCCTTCTTTCGCACGCATCGAATTCCCGACTTCCATCAGGCGTTCGCGTTCTTCCGGAATGTTTCGTCTTTTGGCCTCCTCCCTTACCATCGAAGAAAGGGTGATGTGGGAAAATCCCAATTTCTTGAAGATCTCCACCACTTCACCCTTTCCGGAAGCCATTGGACCTGTAAGGCCAATGATCATAAATTTAAAATTACTCAGTCACGGTTGTATCCGTGGTCGTGTCAGTCGTTGTGTCTGTAGCTGTGAGAGCCGGAACAATCAAGTCGAGCCAAAGAGAAGGTTCAACACCACTGGCGGTGAAGGCTTCTCCGCAGTTGGTTTCGATCAAAGTCGTGGCTTGCGTCTTTGCAGCCGTGACATCTTCTTCGGTTAAGCCGGCCATATAATCCAAAAGAGCTTGGTCGGAATCAAAACCATATTTGGAACCGATGGCATTGATTTCATCAAGGCTGAAATTAGCATCGGTTTGAACGGTGAGACAGCCGAGGTCACCCAAGAATCCGCCGAGGCGTTCCGCAGGAGTTTGGCTTCCGCAACCCACAATAAAGAGGGCCGTTCCTAATAAAATGGAAAGGGCAAAAATCTTTTTTGCCATAACGGAGAGGGGTTAAATAAAACCAATCCGATTGAATTGGTGTAACTGGATATTCTCAAAAAACTGCAGGGTTGGCAAGCAGACATTCGGATTATTCAGTCACAGTCGTATCCGTTCCAACGAGATTCGAGATGATTTCTTCGACTCGGGTCAAAGGGATGACATCAATATTCGTGAATCCTTGTCCGCACTCGGAATTGATCACAAACATGGCTTCGGCTTTTGCCACCGCATCATCTTTTTCATTTAAATGAGCTACATAATTTATAAACTCTTGACCGGAGACAAAATCATTTTTGACAGCGATTTCATCGATTTGATCAGCAGTGAAGCTATTGTTCGTTTCAAGAGAAAGACAAGCGAGTTCACTCAAAGCATCGCCGACACGTTGCTCTGTGGTTTTGGGTGTTCCGCAACCCACAATAAAGAGGGCTGTTCCCAATAAAATGGACAGGGTAAAAATCTTTTTCGCCATAAAAAGAGAGGGATTAAAGAAAACCAATTCGATTGAATGGGTATAGATTGATCCTTTCAAAAAAGGATGAGGTTGTCAAAAACTTTAATCACTCCGAATTCGCCATCATAACCTCCCTGAACATGCACGAGGCCTTCGCGCATTTTGCGCAAGCCCTCGGCCAAGAGCGAGGAGCCGTGTTTCTCAATATCCGCGAGGGGCGTGTCCAGTAGAATCGTGAATTCACTTCCCAATTCCGAAAGCAGTTTCATATAAAGGGTTTGCACTTTTTTGCTCGAAGGCGCGGTTCCCACCATTTCACTCAAAATCTCAGGCAAAGGGATGATGCTGCGAAACGGTCGAGCGCGCGGTGGTTTTCCTCCAAGAGGTCGGTCCGCCAATGTTTCCACTCGGCTCAGCACGCCAACCGTGACTTTTTTGCCACACACCGGACAAAGGCCTTTATTTTTTAGCGTTTCCTGCGGTTCCATTCGCGTTTGGCACAATCGATGCCCGTCGAGATGATATTTGCCTTCTTCAGGGAAAAATTCGAGGGTTTCTTTGAACGCTTTAAGATCGTTGGTTTGCAAGGCTTTGCGAATCGCAAAATAGGAAAGATCGGTTTCAAATACATTGGCTTCGCGCCCCAGTTTCATGGGGGAGTGCGCATCCGAATTGGAAATGAGAGGAATATTATCGATTTCTGAAATTCTCCCATTCATAGCCGGATCCGAGGAGAGCCCGGTTTCAAGAGCAACAATGTGCGGAGTCAGTTCTTCAAACGCTTCGCGGAGTGAATCAAATCCGGACATCGACCCAAACACGGAAAAATGCGGGGTCCAAATATGAGCCAGTACAAACATCATCTCATCTGAAATCTCGAGCATTTTTTCAAGCAATTTCTTGGCGTCGAGTCCGAGAATCGGCCTTCCATCCGAATGTAAATTTCCAATTTTTTGAAGCGCGGAATTGAGCTTGGCAGCCGATTCAAACGAAGGCGCGTAAATGAGATTGTGAAGTTTTCGCACCCGTCCATTTTTTTTATAAATCGTGCTGATTTCCGCTGACAAAATAAAACGCATAGGCAATCGGCATCGCTCAAAAACCAAAGGCGTGATTTCTTTTTCATACTCGGGTTTCAACTTAAAAAGCCCGGGCGAATCTTCGGCAGGCTCGAGTTTTTCTTGCAATTCATTGAACCATCGCGGATGCGTAAAATCGCCGGTCGCCAACACCGACGTGCCCTTGAGCTGTGCCCACTTGGCCAGATTCACAATATTCATCTCTTTGGACGTGGCCCGAGAGTAGTGCGAATGGACGTGGAGGTCGGCGATAAAGCGCATGGGTTTAGCTTAATGGTATAATCTCCACAAATCCATAAAATCCATTTATGAAAAAAATAAAGTTATATGCGTTGGCCGTTTTTCTATTGATTGGGATCCCTATTTCCGTCGCGTTTGCTTTTAACGATACTTCCGGGAGCAGAAATGAACCAGCCATCAACTATCTCTATGAAAAAGGAGTTATTGAAGGGTATGACGATGGAAGTTATAAACCAAACTATAAAATCAACCGAGCGGAATTTACAAAAATTCTCATCGAATCAAAATATCCGGGGGGAGCAACCGGTTCCGATTGTTTTTTGGACGTGGAAGGGGATTGGTATGCGAAATATGTCTGCTACGCGAAACAACTGAATATCGTGGACGGCTATGACGATGGGACATTCGGCCCGGCTAATTACATCAATTTGGCTGAAGCCCTTAAAATCGTTTTGGAAACGTATGATATTCAATTGACGCAATCTTCTGAGAGTTGGGCTTGGTATGTGACTTATGAAAGAACGGCCGAGGATTTGGATCTGTTTAATTACATCTATAGCGACATTGACGACGAAATCAATCGCGGAGAAATGGCTCAATTGGTTTACAACGTGGAGATGTATTTGGAGGGGGAAAATGGGGATGATGTAGGAGATGATACGAACGACGATGGCTTAACATTTGACGAGAATACGAATGCAACATTCATCCCGAATGTGGCAATATTGGAATTCGATGGAGATGATGAATGCAGATATTCAAACGGTAATGTTCGTGGAGATTGTGTTGTCGAGAAATTTTATGAAAACCACGATGATGATTATGATGTCATCATGGTTATAGATGCGGGTGATTATGAAGGGAAATACAATGGTGAATCTGGTTTTAATGTTCGCAGATATATGCCTACGAATGTAGGTAAAGTAGAAGACTGCGATGATACCTGCCAAGAGGAATATCCAGAACGTTTAAGGTACAGGCAACAAATTGGCGATAGCTGGAAAGATAGTGCTGATAGCATATTTATTCATGAACTTGGACATACTTGGGGGGTTGGTTGGATTACAGGGAGTGATTCAATTTACGAAACATGTTATGAAGATGAACCTTGGGTAGAATATGCTTTTGAAAATGGTCATTGGACAGAATTATTTCAAGCCGGAAGGTCCGGAGTAATGGCTTATATAATGAATTCTGTAAGCGAAGGAGAAAAGACAGGAATTCCACAAGGGATTTTGACGGACAATCATGATGGTACTTTTACTCATTCTTTCGAGGCCGATCCTGCAACAACCAGGGAGTCTCTTACCTTTAATTATATGGATTTATACGCCATGGGTTTGATGAGTGAAGAGGAATTGGCAACAAAAGAAATTTACGTAGTTATGGATCCGATTGAGATAGGAGAGGATCTTTATTCCGGCACAAGATATGATTTGACCTTGGATGATTTCAAAAATCTTCTTCTGAAAAAAGAGGAGTGTGAAGGGACAGGTTCGAATTATTATTACACCGGCGACGGAAGTCGACAGTTGGATGAATATGATAATGGTAAGGAATTGGCGGAAGATTTTAATGTGGCAATCGTTTTAATCAAATATCCCGAACAAGAAATATCGATGGAAGACGCCTACACGATTTGCGAACGCGTAAATTATGACTGGCCTAATTCGTGGAGTATAGCTACCTATGGATTATCCACGGTCAATATGAATTTAACGGGGGAAGATCCTTCCCCGGATTGCGCGGAGCTGTATTCGGAATAACATCTATTTCACCCCCTGCGTCCAGAAATCGCTCTGATTAATCTCGTCCGTCACGATGTCCGGCAAACTGTCTTGAATGGTTTCTTCAAACGCTTCGATATTTTCTTCCGTGACATCTGCGGGATTAACGTTTTCTTCTTCAAGCGCATTTTCAAGTTGTGTTTGCAGTAGACTTAAATATTTTTCAGGCAACGAATCAAACGGCACTTCATCCAACGGTAAATATTCGAGTGGATCCACGCGAACCCCATTTTGAAGCACTTCAAAATGAAGATGCGCGCCCGTGGTTTGTCCTCCGGCGCCGGGCGTGCCGGGAGTCCCTCCGGTTAAAGCAATCATTTGTCCTCTTTGTACAAAATCGCCTTGTCGAACCAAGGCCGCGGAAATATGTCCATACAATGTCATCACTCCTTTTTCATGCGCAATAATAATGTAGCCGTAACCCAAGCGCGTCTTGGCATCTGAAGACGCGGCGGTATCATTCACCAAATAAACCACCCCATCCGCCGGCGCATAAATCACAGACCCCTGCGGGATTCGAACGTCCATGGCATGATGCACCATTCCAAACGTGGCGATATATCCTTGGTCGTCAAAATAAGCCGTGAGTCCCATTTCCGGCGACACGGGCCAATCGAGTTGTAAAAAATCCGCAGCCTCGGAATTTAAAAACGTGGTGCCGCTGTCCGAATTGATTTGATTTAAAACCGCAAGCTGATCCGGGGAAAGGACGTCCACCGTGATACGATCCGTGAGCGCGTCGATATTGGTTTGGTACAGATTGATTTCATTCAAAATCGCATCCTCCGCCTCCTTATACGACGCAAATAATTCCCGATAAATTTCATCGCTGTTTTCGGTTTCTTTGAGAAGATTTTCTTTGCCCTCCAATTCCGCCGCAAGATTGCGGTATTCGCCATTGAGACTCTCTTTGAGAGAATTTAATTGATTTCGTTTGACCAACAATTCATAGTTTTGTTGTTTGATTTTGCGTTTGGCTGTTTCAAGTGCAGAAACCATCTCCACGGCCTGGGTTTCCAAGAACGAGATGTAGGTCCCGTTTTGGAGGACTTTGGATGCCGTATCATTTTGAAAAAGAATTTTGATGTCTTGCGCTTGATTCAGATCGTCGTAATAGAGATTTTTTTCAAAGTAAAGCAGGAGAAGATAAGAAGAAAGCGCGTCTTTTTGGCTTTCCAATTGAACTTGATTGAATTCGAGCGCTTCCAAGGTTTCGATGATGTCTTGTTCTTTTCCCGCGATTTGGATTTCAACATTGGTGATTTTTTCTTGCGTTTCCGTGGCCATGCCGTCCAATTGCGCCACTTGGCCTTTTAACGAGGCAATGGCGGCTCGATTTTCTTCAATCGATGCGCGGGTGTCTTCCATTTTATCCTCAAGAGAATTGTAGTTTTGTTGAGATTGGCCGATGTAATTTTGGAGACGAATCAACAGATAAGCATTTCGAATCGTGGAGGAGGGGAGGGTGCTCAAATAATCACTCATGGCACTGTTGGAGGAGTCATCCGTTGAAGTCTCATTGGAGGACACTGTGGCGGTTGAAGTTGAAGTGGTTGTCGTTTCCTGGGCAAAAGCCATTGAATTTCCAAAAACGCCGGTCAACAGGAATATCACAAGGACAATCCCTGAAAAAATACGTAGTCGGAGCCGAGAAAGAGAAAGAATCATAAGTCAGGATCATTCGTCAATAATTCATCACTCCATTATACCTGATTTACAGATTAAAATCCAGCTCAACCCTTTGTTTGCGCATTTTTCTCTTGAAAAGAAGAGAAATTTCTTATAAAGTAACCCCGTTCGGAGTAAAAAATCTTAAATTAATCTGTTATGGCGCATATTAAAGCAGGAGGTTCTACAAAAAACGGGCGAGACTCTCAGGCGAAACGCCTTGGGGTAAAACTCTTTGCAGGCGAAACCGTCCGAGCGGGCGGGATCATCATTCGACAGCGCGGCACCGTGTACGAACTCGGGGAAAATGTTGATTTCGGATCCGATCACACCATTTTTGCTTTGAAGGAAGGAAAGGTTTCATTTCATCAAAAACGGGTTACGAAATACGACGGACGTGTTTTTAGGAAAACGTTTGTAAACGTGAATTAATTTGGTTTTAAAAAAGCCCTTTTGGGGCTTTTTTTATATCTTTTTAACCCTCTCTTTATGAAATTGAAAGTCCATGCTTTCGCAATGGCTGTCGGGGTTTATTGGGGTGTCTGCGTAATGGTTTGCACCCTGTTGGCCGTTTACACCGGTTATTTGAACGATATGATGCAACTCTTGGTTGGTATTTATCCGTGGTATCAAGTCACGGTGGCTGGCGCATTCATTGGATTGGGAATCGGGTTAGTCGATGGGTTCATCGCAGGTATGATTTTTGCTTGGCTTTATAACCTCATGGCCAAACATTGTTGCTGTAAAGGAAGTTGCTGCCAAGATATATGTTGCAAGGACGCTTGTTGTGAAAAAGAAGGGAAAAAAGAAGATTGTTGCGGAGGAAAGGGGAAGAAATGCTGTGGAAAATAGTAAAAAGGGAGAATTATAAAAATAAGCGGGAGGGGAAATTTTTGTGAGCATTTTTAAGGAAGAGGACATGAGGATCATGTATCCGAGTGTCCGACTCCCATGCGAACAAAAATTCTTTCCTTCCGTTTATTTTTTTGAATTGTGTGATGAATAAAAATATGTAAAATGACCTTATGGGCGATCTGGACATGTTTTCATTCGGCGAGGGCACCGATGGTGCGATCAGCGCGGAAAAAGTGCGTGAATTTCAGGCACGCATGGCGCGGAATGCTCAACAAATGGTGGTGGCTCGTCAACAGGAACAAAAGCAAAAGAAAAAAGAGGACAAGCTCGTGGCGATTTTATTGAAATTCATTCAAACCAATACTAAACCCGACATCACATTATTGGTGTCCCGGTGTTTTGAGCAAAACATTCCCGCGGTTTTTATTTTGGCCATCATTTTGTTAGGCAATAAAGACATTCAAGAAGAAATGGGCATCCATTTACAATTAAAAGGGGATGAAAATGGAGAAGAAGCGACCGGTGAACCGCTGACGCAACAAGAACAAAAAGGGCGCGTCCAAGTCTCAGACCTTCAAAAAGAAGAAATAAAAACCGCGCTTGTGGCCTTTGGAGAAAATTCCGCCTTGCCGCTCAAGATGCGGCTCGAAATTGATTTGTGGGGCCGAAGCATGTTCGATGCCGCGTCTCCCATCCCGGAACGGATTTTAAAAACCGCGCTTGAGTTCAACGAAGACCCGGAAGCTGCGCCTTTGCCCAAGGACGTGGTGATTCAACTTGCGGCGTTTATTCTCAGAGATTATTTCGCAGACCATGGCGTCAAACAACCGTTCGAAAACGTACGCAACTTCGCCGAATTCTTAATGAAAGGCTTGATGGTCAAGCTCAAGGATCAGGTAAAAGGACAGAGACAGCTCAAATAAATTACAACCGTGCCTCCACTTTTGCCCAATCGATGCTTTTGAAAAACACCTCAATATAGTCGATGCGTTTGGTGCCGTAATCGACCATGAACGCGTGTTCAAAAACATCCATCACCAGCAGGGGGGTCGCGCCGGCCAAATGCCCGACATCGTGTTCGTTGATCCAAACATTGAACAATCGATCTGCGGCTTTATCATGGAATAAAATCACCCAGCCGATCCCGCGCATGGTGCCTTTGGCTTTAAAATCCGCGAGCCAATTTTCGAAGGACCCAAAATCACGCGCGATTTTCGCGCTCAATGCAGACGACGAGACAAGCGCCGAGGGCGTCTTGGTCAGATTTTCAAAATACAATTCGTGCAAGCGCATGCCATTGAATTCCCAGCCAAATCGGCGTGAAAGCTCGGCGTATTCGGGGGTGGCGGTTTTGCCTTGGGCCAAAAGCTCAGCTAAAAGCATCGCCAATTTATTGGTGTTCGTCACATACCCTTGATAAAGGGTGAAGTGAGTTTTGAGTAAATTTTCACTCAGGCCAGGAAGGCCAAGGAGTGAGGTGTAATCTTGAGGAGCATAGTCCATAAAAAGAGAGTTAAAATTATTTTTTATACCATTCAACGGTCATGCGGATGATTTCTTCGAGAAGCGGGCCATAATCAATGCCCACGAGTTTCGAAGCCGCGACAATCCCTCTGTTTTCATTGAAAGTGAGCCACGGATTGGGGTTGAGTTCGATCACATAAGGATTGCCGTCCGCATCCACTTTGACCTCAACCTTTCCATAATCATGACAATCAAAAATGGTGTACGTGTCGAGCGCAATTTCCGTGATGAGCGCCTCGAGTTTTTTGGGGATGTTTTTGGCCGGGAGTTGATAGTGAACTTTGTTGGCCAATCCTTCGCCGCTCCATTTCATACCATACGTATAGAGATGCCAATCTTTTTTCGGGAAATCGTCAAAGATGGATCGTGCAAGAGGAAGAACTCTAAGATTGGACCGGTTATTTCCTAAAATAAAAACTTCATATTCATCGCCTTCGATGTATTCCTCGATGAGGGCGGGGCGTTCCAGTTTTTTAAGAATAAGATTCGTTTGTCGATTGAGTTCTTTTTTATTTTTCACCACCGATTCATTGGAAATCCCAAACGAATAATCCGTATTCCCGGGTTTAACAATCATGGGGTATTTAAGCTCGTCCTCAATTTCTTCATCGGGATCATATAAATAATCCCACGCCGGGGTCGGGATCTCATGATAAGTGAGAAGTTTTTTAAATCGAATTTTGTCGGCTGAAAGCGAAAGAGTAAGCGAGTCGGAGCCGGTGTAAGGAATTTGGAGCGAATCGAGAAATCCTGCGATGTGAGGACGATTTTCAGGGATATTATAAAGGCGATCCGCGACATTAAAAACAAGGTCAACATCTCCTTTTTTGAGACGATCCATAACCGCCCCAAAATCATTCAGGTTGAGTATCACCACATTGTAACCAATGGCTTTGAGCGTTTTTTCAATCTCGAGCGCCATTTCAGTGAGGCAAATCTCAATGCGATCGCTCGGGGCGGAATAAATATTGCAAAGCAATCCGATGCGCAACTGTCGTTGAGGCGTTCCAATGCGCTTGAGAACTTCAATTTTTCGTGCGCGGAATGCCATATTTTTATGCGCCAAAACCGCGGAGGAAAATCGATTTTTCCGTTCGGTTTTTCCAAGGAATGATGCGGCATCGAATTTGACCACCTTAAAATCAATGAGCTTGAGCGTGGCATCGAGATTGTCCTTGGCATCAAGGAGGTTTTCCCCCGAAACCGTGAGCCATCCCAAATGCTCGAATCCTTCCGGCGGGAGAAATATCGTGTCGCCGATGGTTTTATAAATTTGGACTTCTTCGATGAATTTGTATTTTTTAATATCTTCGGGAACATCGAGTTCAACGAGTACCCCGGAATCTTCGGGATGAAGATCCCAACCAATGATGTATTTTTTGGGGGCTTCCTGCGGTTCGATTTTAAAATAATCGCCGATCGCGATACGCACCGCGTATTCGATGAGGTCGATGCCCCAGGCGCTTTTGGTGTAGGAATACACATAATCGCCGCCCATTCTCATGTTCACTTCAATGGGATAAACGCCTTTTTTCCCATATTTGGCCTCAAAATGGATACAACCGTTTTGAATGCCAAGCTTTTCAAGCATTTCTTCCGCGGTTTCAACGAGCTCTTCTTGCACTTTGACAGGCAAACTGGAGGGGATAGCCTGTCCGCTATCCACAAAAAAGATGCCTTTGCTTTTATTATAATTGTCCGCAATGGAAACGAATTTCACTTTTCCGTTTTGGAGCAAAATGTCGATGTCCGTTTCATCGCCATCAATGAATTCTTCCACAAAAATATCAAGCCCGTCCGCCAGGGCCGATTCAAAACCCGTAGAAATGTTATTGCGCACATATTGGTACATGGTTTCGAGCAGCTCTTTGCTTTCGACTTTAATGACAAACGCGCTGCTGGACCCGTAGGCCGGTTTGAGAATCACGGGAAATTCAAAATGCTTTTTGATAAAATCGAGATCTTCCGGGGTGCGAACGAGGTGATGCTTCGGCGCGTTGATGCCTTGTTCGGCGCAAAAGTCGCGGAATAGATATTTATTGCGAATACGTCGCGCAATATTGAAAGGAATTCCGATAAGATTGAATCGATCTACGATTTTTGCGGTCAATAAAACATCGTCTTCCCAAAAAGTAACCACACCCTCGATCTTGACCTCGGGATGAGTGGAGATAAAAAGCTGAATGGCTTGAAGCGCTTCATTATGATTGAAAGTATCCGACACAATCCAATGGTCCACATAAGGCTGAGCCCATGCCGGTTTTTCTTTATTGAGAACCACCACGCAAAGGCCGAGTTTTTTAAGGCGTTGAACCGTGAATCGTTTTTTGATGGACCCGGTGTTGACCAACAAGATCGTTCTTCCGTGCAAAGGGCCGTGTGTGTTATTGCCGGAGGTGGGGTCGATGATTTTTACCGCGGAATCTGTTTTTGTCATAAAAGAGTTAAAAAATAAGATTAAAAATGTTCAACTTTTAAAGAGTTGGGATTCGTAAAAAAACCGGGACGATGAGTGGATGAAACATTAGGTTCATCGGGAGGCTCGCTGTCTTCGGGAGTGAAATCGGAAGGGTTCATATGTCATGTCTATTTTCCCTGCCCCACGCAAAATGTCAAAAGATTTTTGTGCCTATGGGGTGGATAGTGGGGTTCGAACCCACGACCTTCGGAGCCACAATCCGACGCTCTAACCAGCTGAGCTATACCCACCATAAAAAGAACAGGGGTATTGTACGATGCCGCGCCTTGGAGAGCAACGGAATTTGGCCTAAACGATTAAAGATAATTTTTAGCAAGGGAAACCTTTCGACTTTAAGAAGGATTTTTGGTAAAATTTTTCCGATTTAATCCTTATGAAATGGTTACAATTTCAATCAAAGAGGCCTTGAACGCGAGTCAAAGACGTGGCCGTGTTTTGTTGAAATGGGTACAATTCATCAATCTTCTCGGCTTTGCGATTGCCGCTTATTTAACCTATCTTCACTTCAATCCAACACAAGAAGCAGTCTGCCACATCAATGATTATTTGAATTGTGAAGTCGCCAATAGCAGCTCCTATTCGACCCTTTGGGGAATCCCGGTCGCAATGCTTGGACTCGCGGCTTATCTGCTTTTATTTGAGATGGGGCGAGCGATTTTAAAGGAGAAAAAATGGATTCGTCCCATTGGATTGCGCTCTGTAAAAGGGATCCTGGTCGGGATGTTTTTGCTCGCAGGCGCAGGAACGCTTTTTTCATTGTACCTGACGTATGTTGAATTTTTTATTTTGGGAGCCTTATGTGTTTTTTGTCTCGCGCAACAAATTTTAATTTTTTTGGAAGTTTTGCTTTTGGGGCGTATTTTGATATTAAATAATCGTTCTCAATAATTTTTATTTTCTTAATTTTTCTTTTATGAAAAAAATAGGCGCTTTTGCAGGATTGTGTTTAGTGGTGTTGATGTTGGTTGGATGTAAAACAACCGGAACCATAGGGGATAATAACGGTGCGATTGATTCTTTCGCCAAGTGTTTAACGGATAACGGGATGGCTTTTTATGGAGCGTATTGGTGCCCTCATTGTCAAGATCAGAAAAAAATGTTTGGAGACGCTTTTCAATATGTGAATTATGTGGAATGTGATGCCGGAGGAGAAAATGCACAACCCGAAGCCTGTGTGGCGGCCGGGATTCAATATTATCCCACTTGGATCAATGCCGCGGGGGAAATGGAAAATGGAGCCCAATCGTTCGAAGATTTAGCAACAATGTCCGGTTGCACGGCCCCGGAAACAGCCGCGACAACGGAAGAGGAGTAGAAGAATTAAATCTAACGAGCAGGAGGGATGGGACTTTTGTGAGAATTTTTAAGGAAGAAACGTCGAGAAAAATATCAATCAAGGTGAGACGAGAAAAATTGAGCGCACGGAGGAGCAAACGATTCGGGTCTCGTGGGCCCTGAATCGGCTTGCGACGAAGTTTAGCGAATTTTTTTGAAGTCGAACATCAGCTTGGAGGGGTTCTTCCCGAAAGGGGAACCTTCGGTGCCCCTTTCGTATACGGAAAAACCCCCGCCCTCCCTTGAGTCAGGGGTTTTTCTAAGATGAATCTTCAAGGGGTTGCCGAGTCGGAACCCAACAATCCTCAGACTCTAAAATTTTGAATCAGAGGACGCCCGAGAGCATCCAAAATGACTCTAACGAGAAATCTTTCAGCGTGATGTCGTACACGCGGACGTTCGCCTCCCGAATCGGAGGCAGCTTTTCGTTGTCGAGATCAAATTCCACACCGTCAAACACAATTTCTTCCATGAATTCATACTTGGTCTTGAGATCGGTATTAAGGGCGGCATAAAAACGAAACAACGGTCCGTGAAGAATGTAAGCGGCATACGTATCCGCAAAATCCTCAAACGGAGAAGTCATGGCATATCCCGAGATAAAACCGGTTTCAAGTGATGTAAAAGAACTGTTGTTTTCCCAGCTGATGGAATAAAATTCCGCGCTAGGGTCGCCAGTATACACAGGAGTGCCACGGTCGTCAAATGAAGTTTTTTCAACAGGAGTAAAATCGGAATTTTGGAGCAATCCGGTGTCTGTGACGTGCCCCATTTCATGGAGCAAGACCGCAACCAATTCGTCTTCTCCCATCCCGGTACAGCGAAGGATGAGGGTATTTCCTCCGGCTAATCCGCGTCGAGAATCGGGATCAAAACTCAAAGTCAGGTTATGCACGGCGGCCACTTGATCTTCGGGAAGGATATTGAATGTTTTGGCCACGAGATTTTCACACCAATCCAGGGTTTCAACATTGACATTTCCGACGGTGGTATAAGGAATGGAAAGAGAAATGAAACCGCCGGATATCCCTGATTGATTTTGGGCCTCACGATCGGATCCGGCGGCTTCGGATGCCGCATAAGAATAAAGAGAAGATAACGTAGAATCTTTTGCACTCGCCACACTCACCAACGGCGAAGCGGAATAGAATAAAAATTGAGCGAGTAGGGCGGTGAGAATGAGAGGGCGTTTGAGCATTTAAAAAGCGCGTCAAATAAATGGAAACGGCGCTTTTGTTTGGATGTTTGTTTAAGGATTTAGCTTAGATGTTAAATTAAATTTTGTCAATAGAGATTTCTAATATGAATAAGCGGGAAGCGGTTATATAAGGATATGGAAAAAAGATCGATAAAAATACTTGTTTTAGGATTAGTGACCAGTCTTTTACTCGGAGCCGGAGTGGGCGCAGGGGTTTATTTTTATACTGAGAATATTTCGGATGTGAGCCCGCAAGTCACGCTTGAAGAAAAAGGAGAGATGGATGGCTATGATTATGAGAAATTTTGGATTCAAAATCCCACCAGCGGAGCGAATTTATTGGCCACGATTCGTTTTCCGAAATTGGAAACCGGAGAAAAAGCCCCTTTTATTTTGTTTGTGCCCGGAGGAACGGCTCCGGGAAATGATTTGGATCAGGATCCAATGGGTGTTCAATTGCTGGAAAAAGGATATGGAGTCGCTTATTTTGATTCGGACGGACGCGGCCAAAGCGAGGGCGAAGAAAATTACAACGGGACTCTTGGCCAAGACGGTATGCACGCGGTTTTGGTTTATCTTACTTCTCGAGAAGAAGTGGATGCGGAACGGATCGGAATTGTGAGTTTTTCTTATGGAATCACCCTGGCTTCCGGAATGCTGGCGCGGTATGCCGATGACCCGAAGGTGGCATTTTACATCGATTGGGAAGGCCCGAGCGCTCGCGAATACACCAATATGGGATGCCGGAGTAAAGAGAACGACACCGAAGGCATTGCTTGGAAAAATTGTGACGATAACGAATGGTGGCTCGAGCGCGAAGCCGTGGATTTTTTAGATAAAATCACCGTCCCTTATTTACGGATTCAAAGCGAAGTGGATCATGTTCAAAAAAGCAATGAGCACGCGATCACGGCCATCAATGCCGCAACCAATGGAGTGTCTCCGTGGACCCGAGTGAATGGCTCCGAAAATCCAATCAACACCACTTACACTATGGGAAATCCACCCCAATGGCTCCCGGACCGCAGTGGCAAAAGCCATGTCGTGGAGTATGTGGAGGAAATGGCGGGGATGTTTTTCTAGAATATCCACCAGCCATCTTTGGCTTCTTCAAGGCGTTTTTTCCAATATTCGGTGTAATCTTTTTTCGCCGCTTCTTCAGTGGCCGGATCTTTTAAGGCTTTCAAGATAGCGGCACTCGTTACTTGTTCTTGTCCCATTTCCTGTTCTTTGACCACTTTAGAGTCATAGTCATCGGACAAAGGCTCTTTGGTGGGATATTTGGGATAAACTTTTTTGGCGTATTCGGTTTCATAAATGGCTTTGAATTCATCGGAGAGTCGATTTTGCTCAACTTCAAACGATTTTCCGGTTGGCAGGGTGATGACAGGTTTTCCGGCATCCGGATTGGATTTAATCCAATCGGAGTAATCGGGAAAATCAATACTTGCCGGGACTTCATCGGGCCCAATGGCGGACTGGAACCAACTTCCGGTTCCTTTTGTATTTGCATGAGCTTGGAGCACAATGCTGTCCACCTTATCTTGGAACGCCATAAAATACGCACGTTCTTTCGGTTCCAAATGGCGGCCCGGTTCATTCATGAACGCGGTCTTGGAATAAAGGAGTTTCATCACCGCATTGATCCCCACGCTCGGGTGATCCCATCCATTGTAATTGAATTTTTCATAATAGGCCCTTGCGTCACGCATTAGAGAAAAATAATCCGGAGTATATCCCATGCGTTCAAGTCCGGAATAAATATTTCTAAATTCTCCTTCCGTAATTTCTTTTGTGGAATCTTGGGTGCATTCTTTAACCCGTTTGGCCAATCGATCGTTCATGGCTTTTGCATCGCGAAGATAACGATTGGCAAAATTAATATGCAAAGCATCCATTTCACGCGCTTGCTCGGTTTTGGATTTTTTGGAATAAAGGAGATCCATGAGTTGGCGTTTGTAATCCGTTAAAATTTCTTCTTGTTTGTACGTGACCAACGATTTCCATGAGCCTTCTTCGATGTTATCGAAAAGTCCGGCCACTCCGGGAAGGAGATTGAAAGGGGTAATTTTAGCCCCGGCTGCATTGAATTGATTGCTTAAATCTTTAAAGCAATCGGAAAATTCCGGGCAATTGCGAATGGATTCCACGTGGTCATTGACCCATTGTTCGGAAAGTTCAAGACTGCGATATTCCATGATATGAGTCACGGGATCGACTTCAACGATTGCGGTGAAAGAATAGGACATTCCCGGATACCATGTGAGTTCAAAAGCCCACGCATTGCCGGGGACAGGTTTAATACTATACATTTTTTCTTGGCCTTTGAGCTCGGGGCGTGCCGCTTGCAGAATGCCTTCCAAATCCGGAGAGCGGTGTTCTTGCTCTTGCCATCGATCAAAGGTCAAAATTTTGTCGAATTCGGGTTTGGCGGCTTGAAGTTCGTTCCAAGAAGCGCCGTTTCGAACAAATTTTTCCCAAAGTTCGGAGGCCAATCCATCGACTTGGGTTGCATTTTTTTCCGTGCGACCCACTATGGCCATCATTTCACGTTTAACGTATTCATTGTAATCGTAATAAGCATCCCCTTTTGCAGGTTCAAATGTCTGGCGAATGAGCGGAGCTGTGAGTCTCGTGTATTGTTGTTGCAGGAAAAAGAAACAGCGTTGATGGTCGGGATTGGATTTTTCGGCAAATCCCGGGAAGTTGAGCGTTCCAAGTTCTTTAATGAACGGCTCGCGCACCGTATTATAAGAAGCGGAATATCCAAAGGTACGAAATTTTTCAACCAATTCTTGAGCCGCTTTTTCATCTTTTGAAACTCGAGTTGCATCCAATTCATTGGGTAAATCCTTGAATTTTCTCAAGAAATCTCCGATCGTGGATTCATATACTTTTTTGGTTTGTTGCGCGGCATCGGGGCCCGAGGGATTTGCTTTTTTCAATTCCGCTCGATATAAATCGAGAATTTCTCCTTGTTTGAACGAGATAAACGCGTGCCATTGGTCATTGGCGCTGTCCGGCCATTCGGCATCAGCCCAGGTCCAAGACATAAAGATGTCGCTGGCGCCGCGGAGCCAAGGGCTTAATTTTTCTCCGGCCCCTTGGAGTTTGTCAAAAAGCGCATTGAATTCGGTCAAAGATTCAACATTTTCCACTTTTTTATCAATCGAGGCTTCATTGAGAGGAGGGAGTTCGGTGAAAATATAGGCTTTGGTCGAGGGGTCGTAATAACATTTAAAAGGATCCCCATTCGTCGTGCCTTCAATCATTCTGGTGGGGTAGGTGCTTAGATCCCCGACAGAAGTGATTTCAACGGGGAAGCGATAAAGCGCGCTGGTTGGCGTTTCAGTCAACATCATGACCAAGGCTTCTTTTTGTAAATTTTGAGTAAATTCTTTTCCCGAGACCTCTTTTCCGTTGCAAGAAATGGTAAGCTCGTTCGCTGAGGTAGGTTTAACTTTTAATTTTAATTTGGGATTCATTTCTCCACCCAAGGAATAATCCAGCCCGCTCGGATAGGAAACCGTCCACACGCCTTGTTCATAATAAAGGGCGGTTGGATCCACCATCAGACCGTTTGTTTTTAAGAGATACGCGGTTTTTAAGGGTAAATACCTGTTCATGTCCGCGAGTATGGTTTTGGATTTTTCAAGATTCGCTCCGGTTCCGACTTCAAAGTCAAAGTAGACGGGACCAAGAGGAGGTTTTCCTTCTTCTACGATCATTTTGCTTGGATCTTCAAGTATGTAATGCACGGATCCACTCGCATCCACGGTTCGAGTGAAGGGGAGAGGATAGCCGCACACGGTAGCCGTGTTTTTTGCGGAATCCAACTCAAGTCCAACCCCTTCAAATCCGGGGATTTCGTAAAGTTCTCTTTCTTGAGGGTTTTTAGGTGTTGATTTTTCTACGGCCACCTCACCGGCTCCGATGGCTCCGGCACCGGCTTTGGCCGCCGGTCCATCTCCGGTTCTTTGTTGAGCCTCGGTTCGCGCTTCAGCCCTAGCTTCGGTTCCCGCAACGGCGGAAGGATCAAATCCCTCGGAAAACACCACATCGGACAAAGTGAAATTTTCGTATTTTCCCGCGAATCCATAATTGGTTTCCAATGTTTGCAGTCCGGCTTTTTGATCTCCATCTCCCACTTTTTTACACAATTGTTTCATGATTTTATACAATCCTTCCCCGTTCGATTCTTTAAAGACCTCATCCGGGATTCCGAGCCCAATCGCCCGGCGTTTCAATGCCGCCATATCGATTTTTCCTTTGCGTGCGGATTTATAAGCGTCAAGAAAAGCATCGAATTTAATGCTTCCCATGGTGAGTGACGTTTGTAAAATCGCGGTATCGATGGAAGGATCTCCCTTGAATTGATCCACAAATGCGGAAATTTTAGTCCCGATTTTTGGGTCGCCTTGGATCCATTCTCTTCCGTTTTGAAAAAGAGTTTTTCCATTGGGCGTAAAAATTTGACTGGCGAAATTAATCACAGTACCCAGCAGACCCGCTTGCACAAGAGGTTTGGCCCATTTGCCATGCGTGTCATGAGTATAAAGGAGGTACCCGGTATAAACAGCCACTACGGCAGAGAACATGGATGCCCACGGATGGTTTTTAAATGTTTCGCGCGCTTTCTCTCCCACTCCTTTCATATAGTTACTACAAACATCTTGTTTAAGTTCGGCGCTTTCTTCTTTAAAGTCTTTGAGTTCGAGTTGTTGTGATTTAATCAGTTCGGTGATCTTGGCAAGAGTGGCTCGGGCCCAGTCGGAATGAGCCGCATCCTTATTGGAAAGAAGGGGAAGCAGTTTTTCTGTAATCACTGGAGCTGCACTAAAGACCCATTCCATTTCTTTAATTTGAGCCGCGGTGGGCGGATTGGATTCATTCCACGTCTCATAATCAATGCCATTGGTTTGGCAAGTCGCCGCCATGCGGCGCACTTTGGCGCCACCCCCGAGATCGTCTTCAATGGAAGAGCGAAGGGTATTCAGTTCATTGCGGGTGGCATCGGGCGTATTTTTTGGAAGGTCGACATTAAGGTCGAATTTTTCCGGAGTGGTAGCCATAATGAAAAGGTTTAAAAGCGGGGGATTAGAAGTTGAAATCTGTAGAAGCGGAAGGATTGGCTTGAGTTTTCGGTTGCGCGAGTTTTTGTTTGAGCGCAAGAATCTGTTGTTCTTCCACGGACCCGAGTTCTTTTTGCGCGATTTGATCGAATTCTTTATCGAGCTGGCGGAAAGCCACATCGTATTCGTGCGTCAATTCTTCGGTTTCGTGTTTGTAGTCGTCGACGAGGCGTTCGAGTTGCGGTTGGATGCGTTGAAGTTCGGTTTCATACTCATCTTCGGCCTGGCGGACGAGCTCGTCTTGAAGGGGAAGATGGTGGTTTTCGAGGTAGGTGACTTCGGTTTCAAACACAGCGGCCAGTAATTCGCCAAGCTCGGGGCTCAAACGATTGCCGTTGAGCTCGAGTTCATCGAGCACACGGAGTTTGAGATCATCCTTTTCTTCTTCTGTGAGGGTGAAGCAAAGGTTGATGTAGCTGATGATGTCTTCGGTGGAAAAGTCGTTCATATAATAAGGTTAGGCGGCTAAGGCAAATTCGAGATCTTTGAAATTGGGAATTAATACAGGCCCGGCAACCAATTCAGCAGGGGCAGTGGGGTAAGGAGTGGAGGGGAGAAGGTTTTTAGCTTGATCATAAACTTCAGTTAAGATAGCAGTTGTTGCTGCTGTAGCCCTGCTTGCCCGTAGTTTCCATTTTACATCTGTATTAAAAAAAACCTGGATTGATTGCTTTACTTTATCTGGGTCCGCTTGAGCGGCCATCATCGCTTTCTTAACCGTTGTACCAAGAAGATCAATGGCGTTTTCCCTATCAGCTTTGGTTTTGGCATCTACTGCTTTTGTTCCACTAAAAAATTTAGCTTTAGCTGTTTGTTTGATCGCTTCCGCAGCTTCCATTGCTTTTTTAGCAGCTTCAGTGGCAACTGCATCCTCTTTACGCTCCCACGCCAATTGACGATTCGTATCTACGGTAAGGCGATATTTGGGATCATTTTTTCCTCTAAATATCAAATAAGGGCTTGGAGCGTTAGCATCAAGAACCATATCAACATAGCCTACTTTATGTGGAATTTTTATACTAAATTCAGTGCCTAAAGGCCTGCTTCGCACTTGAGTAAGGATTTCTTGAGTAGTGCCTTCCAGAGTCAATCGTCCCGCAAATTCAAACGTTTTTGAGGATTGTCCGGATTGACCGCTTAAAGTGGAAATCGCTGCGTTTAATATTTTCATATGTTCGTCTTTTTGGCCCTTACTCATCGTAGAACCCTCAAGAATTTTTGTAACTGTAGCTTTGATGGCCTCAGCTCCATCTTTTTTATCGGATGCACAAGCTCTCAGTTGATCTTCGATGGTAGTGACTTGGAGAGGATCATGCCTAAGAACAAAGGAACGCAAAGAATTTTCAGCTTGGCGCCCTTTATGGAAACGTTCTTGAATTTTTGCTTCCCATTCTCGTTTTTTCGTTGATTCTTCGGTACGAACTTCTGTGGCGGCTTTAAAAAGTTTATTTTGTCCAAGAGATCCCCTTTTTTGTTTTCTTATAATATTCCAGCGCAGACCAGGGATATTGCCTGAAATAGGATGATCAATTAAGGCTTGGCCTCGGCTTCCCTCCGCCATCCCTTTGAGGTCGGGTTGATCTAATTTCAGGAATTCTTCTTCTTTGCGCAAAGCTCCGATGACACGAGTGGAAACATTGATGCGAGCCGTGATTTCAGCAAAACGTTTGGCGCTTTTAAGGCTGAACCAACGCAAACGAGCCGTGGTTTTCATATTAAGAGTGTCCATCTTATTAAAAAGATCTTTGGCCTCTTCGGACGCTTTGTTACGAATTTGCATTTTATAATTGCCTTGATCTCCGGGGGTTGCCGCATCCACAAAAGGAACCGCATAGGCGCCCATACGACCAATTCGACTCCACCAATCTCGATCTTTGTTACGAACATAATCCAGCGTCTCATGTTCTTTCGCCACCAATCCTGATTTTGCTTTTTCAGGAGTATCAATGGAAGATTCCCCAACTCCCATTTTAGTTTGTACGTCTAAGGGAAGGGTTGTATCGATTTGTGTATTATCGGGAGTATTTGCCACGATAAGGAGTTTTTATGTTTATTTTTGAAATTTATCTAATAATTATATCATAAAAAGCCTCGAGACACAATGTCTGGAGCTGCAAATTTTCGTAAGGCGCTAATTTTTATAAAAACTCAACCAAACCTAAGTCAGAAAATATTATTTATTTTACGCATTAGTTTTTTGACTTTTCAATTCTTCTCTCACGGCTTCAGCGCGAAGCATCACATCCTTATAAGTATCAAAAAGCGCTTCTTCGATCGCTTTTTTTGTCGCAGGGGATTGTTCAGTCATGGCTTGAATGGCTTTATCCGGCATGTCATCGGGATGCATTTTTCGATAATCCTCGTAAACTTTCCAATCTTCTTTTTTAAGTGTCCGCGTTAAAGCTTGCGTAATGGCTTGATCCACAGACTCAGTGAGTTGGAATTCAAACGCTTGGCGCATGGAAGCAGTGAGGCCTTCCAATTTAAGGTCCTCAATCATGCGTTGAATAAAATCGTAAAAATTTTTCATTTTGGAAAAATATTAAGAGGAAT
The DNA here is from genome assembly GCA_041658685.1 of Candidatus Gracilibacteria bacterium. Taxonomy (NCBI): domain Bacteria; phylum Candidatus Altimarinota; species Candidatus Altimarinota bacterium. The sequence continues at coordinate 328,875 of JBAZZS010000001.1, forward strand.
GAGCGGGAGCAAGTTCCTCATCCATATCAATAGGTGGGGCATTGCGTGTCGCTCTGCGTTTTGCCTCTTTTTTTAATTCTGCGGATTTACGAAGACTTCGCCACCAATGAGGAATACGACCCATGACTGTATATAATATCTCGGCTGTAACCGCAGAGGATGCAAACCGCTCCAGGAGCGAAACATAGCGTTCCAATGACGTAACACGACTTTTATCTCCCAGGGCTTTTGCTGCTTCAAGTTCTTCTTTTGCCGCAGTCAGTTTTTCTCCATTTTGAGTTTCTTCATGGCTTTTCCATTCAAAAAGCGGGGCACCAGGTTTTCGAGAAGGAACATTGAGGGAGCCCGCTTTTGCCTTAAGTTCGGCAAGGATTTTCCCATTCTCATTATTAGCATCTTTAAGAATATCACTTGCTGCACGAAGACTGGTCCAAGCCAAAGTGAGTTGATCCACCAGCGGACGAACATCAATCCCCAGTTGTAATTTACCTTTTCCTAAAAGTTGATCTTGCCCCAAGGCTTCTATGTTTTGAATCAATATTGGGAGATGTTCTTCTTTTAATTTTCCGGAGTGAACCCATTCAAGGATTTTTTCAGCTCTCGTAGTCAGTCCAAATCCTTCAAGCTCTTTAAATTCATCCTTTTTAAGAAGTACTTTTTTAACAAAATGTTCAAACGGCAATCGTTTTTTGAAAGTACGATCGAAAAATTGACCTACGCGCCCCCGAGCCAATTGACGTGCACGACGTACCGCATAACCTTCATCGGTGTCGGATTCAACCATATCCATAAGAAGCATGGTCGAAATGACCGCTCGTTTTTGGGCTTCTTTAAAACCCATGACACGACCAGGGGCTCCTCCCGGTGCAGCAGGGGGGTGTTGGAAATGGTGTAAATGAAGTTCGTAAAGAAGTTGATGCGGGGTACGACGTTGTTCGTGTTCTGTGCGATATTGTTCTGCTCCATGTTCTAAATTTTGAATAACTATATCAAAAGTTACTCCACCATTAGGAGTAAGGGTGGGTGGAGTACGAGTAAAAGCAATTTCTGTAAAACCAGTTAATCGAGCCCAAGTGCGATTGTATTGACCTACTAGTTTTGAAAGGATAGGAACGGCATCATCTCTTTTTTGTGTAAGATTATGCAATTGATTCTGTAGGGATTCTTGTACTCTTTGCCCTAAGGGTGCCACTCCTGGGGCTAGAGGAGCCAGTTGGGTCGCGATGCCAGTAATTTGGGCTGACATATTTTGAATCCCAATATAACGTTCATTAAGATCTTCAACCCTAGCCACCGCATCTTGATATTGCTTCAATTCAGCTTGTTCATGATGCCCAAGCCCTAGTTCTTCATCGGAAAAATGATGAGCCATCACTTCAGCATAAACCTCTTCTAAATCGTGACCATACGTAGGATCGGTCTGAAGAAGTCTTAAGATCGGAATCATCTCTTCATTTCTCAAGGCATTCCCTCCATTTAAATCTCGCAATACCTCTGCATAAGAAAGATGGGCTGCAGGAGCTCCAGCAGGGGCAGGTCTTCCTCCGGGTCTGGCAATACCACTTGCTTCCGTCTGTGCCCAGTTTTGTAAAGGCCCCAAATTAAATGCTACGAAATTATTCGCCAATAACCCGGTTTCTTCTAGCACCATGCGTCGGTCTTCTGCGGCCAAGGTATCAAGAGTCTGTCCGCGGAAATGGGTGTTAACATATTGTCTAATCCAATGATCGGTTCGGGCATCGGGTCCACGTAAAAGATCTAAACGAGCACCGGCATTCCAAAAAGCCGCCATTTCACGAGTCCAAGTCCCAAGATCTTCTCCCAAAAATCGAGTCCATGGCATATCGGTTGCAAGATTTTGTGCATGAAGTTCATTTTGGGCTTGTCGTTCCAAACGTCTTCGAATTCCAGCTTCCGACAAACGGAGCATGTCAGCAGTTCGAGGATCAGCTGCGGTAGCAATGATGTCGCCCAAGATTTCAAAACGTTGTCTTGTGTGTCGAATTTCATGGGCCAATGCAGGAGGCTCTCGCAAAGTGGGATCCGCTTGTTCAAGTCCGGTATAGAGGGCAATCGCTCCTGGTTCAAAGGCCGCCATGGTGGCGATATTTGGATCCACGGTGCTCATTCGGGTGTAGCTTCCACCGGCAGTGGTGGCAGCATTCGTTTCGCCATGAAGGGGAGGATAAGACATGCGAGTAGGCTTATTAAAATCCCTTTATTATACCCGAAAACTCCCACAAAATCAACCGAGGTATTGCATGGCACGCCACAAGACAGGTAAGATAAGCCCGTTTTCTTTAATTAATTTTTAATATTTTTTTCATGAAAGTCACTGTCTCCGCCCCCAAAAAGTCCGAAGTCACAATCCGTGTGGAAGTCGACGATTCCGAACTCAAAAAGCATGAAGCAAAAGCCATCGCTCAACTCGGGAAAGAAGTTAAAATTTCCGGATTCCGCCCCGGTAAAATTCCGGCCGATATTCTTGAAAAAAACATCGGCCCCGGCGTGATCCGTTCTTACACCATTGAAAACGCCTTGCCTCATTTTTATGCCGATGCCGTGATTAAGGAAAAGGTGCAAGTCGTGGCTCGCCCCCAAATCAAAGTTGTAACGGAGTCGCCGTTTGTGTTCGAAGCCGTGGTTGCGGTTTTGCCGGTGGTCGAGATTTCCGGTTATGACAAAATTAAGGTTAAAAAGGAAAAAGTGGAAGTCAAAGATAAGGATATCGATGATTTGCTCAATTATTTCCGCAAAGAACACGCCACCAACACGATTGTGGATCGTCCCGCCAAAATGGGGGATCGCGTGGAAGTGGATTTTGACGGGTTTGACCCGGAAGGAGATGTCCCGCTCGAAGGAACGGCCAGCAAAAACCATCCCGCAATTTTAGGAGAAAAGACTCTGATCCCGGGTTTTGAAGAAGAACTCGTGGGGCTCAAAGCCGAAGATGAAAAAACATTTGAAATCACATTCCCCAAGGATTATGACATCAAGAAATTCCAAGGGAAAAAAGTGAAATTCAAAGTAAAAGTTCACCTCGTCCAAGAGGTTCAGCTTCCCGAAATCACCAAGGAATGGACCAAAACCATGTTTGGCAAAGAGATGGATCTTGAGGAATTGAAGAAAATGGCTCGAGAAAACATCACCAAAGAACGCGAACGACACGAAAAAGAACGTCAAGAAAATGAGTTTTTGGACGAACTTCTCAAGTTGGCCAAACTGGATGTTCCGGATGCCCTTATCGAGGAAGAAATTGACTTTATCATCGATCGCCTTAAAATGGACCTTGAGTCAAGAGGATTGTCGTGGGAGCAATATGAGAAATATCTTGAAAGCCAAAAGCGAGATGTGAGAAAAGACAAACGTGCGGCCGCTGAAAAACAGGTTCGATTGCGCTTGGTGGTGCACCATTTGTACAAGGCGGAAAAGATTGAGGCCACCGAAGCCGAAGTGGCAGCACGCGTGGAAGAAATGGCCTTGGCCTATCCCAAAGAGCAACAAGCTAAAGTGAAAGAAAATTGTAAAAAGGGAAACCCGGGTTACGTGCAAGTTGAAAACATTCTCCTTCTGGAAAAGTTGCTCAAAAAATTTAATTCTTAAAACCTCCCCTCATGAAAATCCTTTATCTCGCCGGTGCCGCGGTATTTTTTGTCACCATTTTAATCTTGGGATTTGAAAATATCGGAGCCAGCTGCAATTACTTAACGTTTTTCTTTTGGGAGCTGTCCACAGACACGTCCCCAACTATTATTTTCTTTGCCATTTCATTGTTAGGGGGGATCACCGGAGTTTTTGTGACCATGGCCGCGGTCTCGCTTTTGGGAGGGAATGAAGAGGACGAAGAAGGGGATGATTTTGAGGCCTAGACACGAGCGTAGCGAGTGTCTTCCCGCATTCGTTTTCTGAGTAAACGTACTTCAACAAGCGCGCTGTATGGTTCACTACATTTGATCCGGCATTTTTGCTGGAGATTTTTAAAAACTAAAAAGGGATAAAAATAGCCATGATTTTATTTGCTAAAACTCTGCCCGGGCACACTTTTTACATCAATTTTAGGCTTAAATAAGCCATTCCAAATCCTAGAAAAAAGAACACAAAAATAGTTCACCTAATCGCGTTAAAACCCTTACTTTGTACAAAAATTTTATACAAAATAAGAATAAAAAATATGAATTCAGTCAATGAAAACCCAAAACCATTTTAACCTGTCAGCAAATTGTTGAACAAAAAAGTTGATTAAAGACTTGCTTTTTGTTTAAAAAACTTATACATTTTCTTCGCATTGTTCAAATTATGTATACAGAGTCTTAACCTTCTAATGATGATTCTGAAGCGGTTATTCACATCTCAAACTCGTGTAAAGATTCTTACGCTTTTTATGTTGAATCCCGAAGAAGAGTTTTTTATTCGAGAGCTCACTCGTCGCTTGGATGAACAAATCAATTCCATTCGTCGTGAATTGGATAATTTAAAAAGAGCGGGTCTGTTAAAGAGCCGGATGAAAAATAGGAAAAAATTTTATGTGGTAAACACGGCGTGTCCCATTTTTCCGGAACTTCGCAGTATGGTGATGAAACTCACCGACCAAAACGAACAAATTGTTCATGCCATTCTGGAAATGGGTAAAATTGATTTTCTCCTTTTGTCAGGGCTTTTCCTTCATAAGGAATCCGAAGTGGATCTTTTGATTGTGGGGGAGATCAATAAGGAACAACTTCAGGCTTATCTCGAAAAAGAGGTGAATTCCGATCGACCCGTTCGATTTACAGTCATGAATAAAACGGATTTCCTCTATCGTATCAAATGCAATGATCGTTTTGTGAAAGCCATGGTCACGGATACCGAGAATCTGGTGGCCCACAATGAACTTCAAGATAAAGAAATTGGCTAATAAAAATTCTTTCCCGACAGTTCAGTTAAATCGCTCTTTACAAAGAGATTACGCTTCCTTATAATCGGGCAGTCCGATTTTCTAAATGTACCTATTTTATGAGTCAAGCGTTAATTCAACATGTTCAGGAGAAAAGCACTTCTCTACAAAAAAAGATTCCCACTATCCATGCAGGGGATCGTGTGAAGGTTTCTCAAAAAATCATGGAAACCAATAAGGATGGTGAGCCCAAAGAGCGTATCCAGATTTTTGAAGGGCTCGTGATCTCGATGAACAGTGGTAGCGGGGCAGATAAGACGTTCACGGTTCGAAAAGTATTGAGTGGGGTGGGAGTTGAAAAAATTTTCCCCCTGCATTCCAAAGCTATTTCCAAGATTGAAGTGATGGGACAATCCAAAATTCGACGTGCCAAATTGTATTTTATGGGTGGTTTGTCCGGAAAGAGCACTCGGTTAAAAGAATCCACTCGAAAACAAGAAATTCCTGAAGAATTGCTCGCCGAAGCGGTGGAGGCTGCCAAAAAGAAAGAAGAGGCGGAAGCCGCCACAGCTGAAGCTGCCGTCGAAGTTGCTCCGGAAACGGAAGTTGAAAAAGCGGCCGAGTAATCGTTAAATCGCAAAACTATTTAAAGCGGTATTGAGAAAGAATCTTGATACCGCTTTTCAAATTCTTCCAAAGTAAACGAATGGGTTTGCGTGCCTTCGTGTTCCACATTGTAGGCCGCCATCAAAGCGCCTATTCGACCGCAAGTTTCAAGGTCTCGTCCTTCAACAAATCCTTTCAGAAATCCGGCTCGATACGCATCTCCGCATCCGGTTGGATTTTTTATTGTATTCGGTTTTACAATCGGGATCGAGATGGAGTGAACTTTCGTAAAAATCGAAGAGCCTTTTTCGCCTTGAGTGACAATGAGAATTTTATCTTCTCGAACAAAATCCTCCTGAGAAAAGCCGATTTTTTGGCGCAACAATTCCAGTTCATATTCATTCAAAAAGAGGCCTTTGGCTTCGGAAACCGCTATTTTAAGTTCCGCTTCGGTGAATAAGGGAACGTTTTGTCCGGGATCAAAGAAATAAGGGATTTTAAGCGCCGCAGCTCGGCCGGCAAGAAAAAGCATCCGACCGGGTTTATCCGGGGCAATGATGAGCACGCTTAACGTTTTTAATGCATCGGTGAGGTCTGCTTCGAGATCTTCATTCATGGCACCGGGATAGAACTCGGAAATTTGATGCCCGTTGCGATCCGTGATGATATTCGCACACGCGGTCCGAACCGTTTTGGAGTGTTCCACATGATCCAATGAGATTGAAACCGCAGTCAAGTGTTTGGCGTAATCGTCGAAATCAATCCCAACCCTTCCCATTAAAAGAGGGCGGCTCTCCAAAAGGCCAAGATTGTAAGCGATATTGCCTCCCGTCCCTCCAAAATGGCGTTCTTGGCGCGGAACATAAAAACAGACACTCAAACGATTCAACATTTCCGGCAAAAGCACTTCCTCAAATGCGCCTTCATAAATGGAAAGATAATCGTAAGCTAGGGAGCCGGCAACGCCGATGCGAGGGGAAGAGGTCATGGGAGAAAGATTAGGGAGTTAGGATATTATTTCTTGAAGGGAATGCAGGGGGAGCTCACTTCGCTGCGCTCCGTGAGTGCAATGTCTCTCGCCAAACGCGAAGCATGGAAAAGACTTTCAAATGTTCCGGCATCGGACCAGTCTCCTTTCAAAAAAACCGCATTCATCGCACTTTTTTCAATGTAAGCATTGTTCACATCCGTGATCTCGAGCTCGCCGCGCGCCGAGGGTTTGAGCGTTCGAATGATCTCAAAAACCGTGGGATCATACAGATAAAGTCCGGTCACCGCGTATTTGGATTTGGGTTGCTTGGGTTTTTCTTCAATCTTGAGAACGCGGGTGCCATCGAGTTCGGGTACACCAAATCGTTCGGGAGAATCGACCCCTTTTAAGAAAATCGTGGCCCCGGATTGAAAAGAAGAAAAAGTGTCCTTAAAAGAATCCTGGAAAATATTGTCTCCCAAAATGACAGCCACCGAATCACCGGAAGAAAAACGTTCCGCCAATTGAACTCCTTGCGCGATTCCACCCGCGGTTTCCTGCACCGCATAATAAAAATGGCCGCCCATTTTTTCACCGGAACCCAAAAGCTTCATAAAACCGCCCGCGTGCTCGGGCCCGGTCACAATCAAGATGTCTTTGCATCCCGCCTCCAATAAGGTTTGAATCGAATAAAAAATAACAGGTTTATTGTACACCGGAAGGAGGTGTTTATTTATGACGTCGGTCAAAGGTTTTAACCGATTCCCGAATCCGCCGGCCAAAATGACACCTTTCATAAAGAAGAGTTAGGAAGTAAAGGTTTCCACCATATTTCATGGTTTTTATACCATTCAACCGTAAGTTGGAGCGCAGCGTCAAAATCATAGGTGGGCTTCCATCCCAGAGCGCGTATTTTTTCCGCGGAAAGCGCATAACGAAAATCATGCCCCAAGCGATCCGCAACATATTCAATTTGATCCGGACCTTTCCCTAGTAAATGAAGAATTTTAGTCGTGAGTTCAAGATTGGAAATGCGCTGTCCGGTGCCGATATTGAAAACCTCTCCGGGCTTGGCTTTTTGCCAAACAAAATCAAGGGCATGACAAAAATCTTGAGTAAAAATCCATTCGCGCACATTTTGTCCCGTTCCATAGATGGGAACCTTTTTCCCTTGAATAAGATTGGTTACAAAACGCGGAATAACTTTTTCAGGGAATTGATATGGCCCGAATACATTGCAACTGTGAATCGCGATCACCGGTAACCCATAGGTATGATGATACGCGCGAACCAGGTGGTCTCCTCCGGCCTTGGACGCAGAATAAGGAGAATTGGGGAGAAACGGGCTTTCTTCGGTGAATTCTCCGTCGTGAGTGCTGCCATAGACTTCATCGGTTGAGATTTGGATGTAAAGGGGAGTGGCATGGGTTTTCACGGCTTCCAAGAGGGTATACGTGCCCAACACATCCGTCATAATGAATGCTTTTGGCCCATGGATGGATCGATCCACGTGCGTTTCCGCTGCAAAATTAAAAACCACGGAAGGTTGGTGTTCTTTAAAAGCACGATTCACGCATTTTTCATCCGTGATATCGCCTTGGATAAAAGTGTAACGAGGATCCTTTTCAATATCTTTTAAATTCGCCAAATTGCCCGCATAGGTGAGAGCATCCAAATTCACCACTTCAATTTCGGGATAAGTTTGTAAAACATGGTGAATAAAATTCGATCCAATGAATCCCGCGCCACCGGTGATGAGAATTTTTGCCATAAGAAAATATTTTAAAACGGAGAGGATAGGTGTGTTCCTGAGGTCGCATTTTTTCAAGGGAGGTTCTGCGAGGATCATGATCCGAGCAGGTTCTCCCCATGCGACCGAGGGAATACCCGATCCTCTCTGGTAAAAATTGAAATGCGGGGGTCGGACACTCCGCTTCGCTACGTGTCTGTTACAGCGTTCTGTGTTTGGTTTCGTATTTATAAATCTCCAAAACATCGCCTTCTTCGAGTTGAATTTTTCCTTTAAATCGAATGCCGCATTCGTTGCCTTTTTCAATTTCTTTCAAATCTTCATTCACGAGTTTAAGCCCTGTAATTTCCCCTTCTCCCAAGAGTTCATGATTTCGTTTGACGCGAACTTTGGCCCGAACCGCGGCTTTTCCGTCTCGGATTTTGCATCCGGCCACCATTTCTCCTTTGCCGGTATAGAAAATTTTCAACACCTGAGCGTTCCCGAGTTCAACAAGAATGATTTCCGGTTCCAATAATCCGGATAAGATCTTTTTAAGATCGCCGAGAAGTTCATAAATGATCTTATACACCGCAACCTCGGTGTGCAGACGATCTGCTAAACGAGAGACTTGCGTCGGAACTTCGGTATGGAATCCGATCACCATTCCGCGACTGGCCGCCGCCATGGTCACATCGGATTCGGAAATATTTCCAACTCCGGAGTGAATGACTTTGACCGCCACGTCCGCGGATTTAAGCTCCTTGGCAATGCTTTCCTGAATCGCTTCGAGCGAACCTTTGGTATCGGCTTTAATAACGACTTTAACGGTTTTAAGTTGTCCGACTTTAATTTGTTCCACAATTTCACCGAGACCGATTCCCATGCCGTGCATTTTTCCTTCTTGGACCAATTCGTGAATTTCCTCGGCTTTTTGACGTCCTTCCCGTTCGTTTTTAGTGACTTGAAGCATATCTCCGGCTTGAGGAGTTGAGCTCATTCCCACCATCTGCGCCACATCCGAGGGCCCGATGGCTTGCAAACGCTTTCCTTGATGATCTCGAAGTAATTTTACTCGGCCGTGCGTGGCTCCCACAACAATGGGATCCGACACGTGAAGCGTTCCGGTATTGATAAGAATGGTAGCCACAGGCCCGAAATTGGGATCCAGATGAGCTTCCACCACGGTTCCAACCGCCGGGCGATTTGGATTGGCTTTGAGGTTTTGGATTTCAGCCACCACAAGCACCATTTCAAGCAATTTATCAATGCCTTCTTTTTTGAGTGCGGAAACCGGCACCATAATGGTATCGCCGCTCCAGTCTTCGGGGAGAAGTCCGTGTTCGCTGAGTTCTCGTTTTACTTTATCCGGATTGGCTCCGGGTTTGTCCATTTTATTGATGGCCACAATGATCGGAACCCCGGCTTCTTTGGCGTGATTGAGGGCTTCAAGCGTTTGAGGTTTGACCCCTTCATCCGCAGCCACCACCAAAATCACAATGTCGGTCACACGAGCGCCACGGGCGCGCATCGCGGAAAACGCTTCATGTCCGGGAGTATCGAGAAAAGTGATTTTATGGCCGTTTTTGACCACTTGATAAGCGCCGATGTGTTGCGTGATGCCACCGGATTCGGAAGCCACCACATGAGTGTTGCGAATCGTATCGAGAAGTTGAGTTTTTCCATGATCGACATGGCCCATGACCGTTACCACCGGGGGCCGTTCCTTGAGCACGGAAACATCATCTTCATGAAGGAGTTTTTCAAGATCGCCTTTTAAAATATCTTCCGAAGAACCTGTGGAACGACGTCGAGCTGTTTTAATCCCGAAATCTCCAGCAATGATGTTTGCGGTTTCATAATCGATTTGTTGATTGATGTTGGCCAAAATACCGTTTTTCATCAGTTCTCCGATCACGCGTACCGGGCTTAACCTTAATTTTTCCGAAAATTCTTTCACGGAAATAACATCCGGAAGTTCGATGGCCTCTCCCGGCTTACGAGGAGCTTCTTCCGAAATTTCTGTTTGGGTTGCGGTTTTAGTCACCACGGCATGTTTGCCCGCTTTTTGTTTGCGTTGCGTCTTTACGATCTCTTTGTGCATCTGTTGAGCGATCTTTTCATCATAAGCGTCCGCCGTATCTTCCATCTCTTTTTTGAATTCTTCTTCGAGAAGCGCCATCAAATCCACATCCATGTTTTTGGTCTTGGGATCAATATCAAAACCGAGCGCCGCACTGCGAGCACGCAATTTATCAGGGGTAAGCCCCATTTTTTTTGCGAATTGTGTAACCGTTAGAGCCATAGCGCGATCAGTGTAATGGAAGATTACAGAAAAGAAAAGAAAAAGTGATCTGAAAGTAAAAGGGCTTGCATAAAATCCGGAATGTGCTAATTTATGCGCTTAAAATTTAATTTTTACTATTATGGAAAGATTTATCAATATTGGAAAACCGAATAAACTGGAGGGAACTGAAAGCGTAAAAATGGAATTTAGCCCTGACCATGATAGGGAAGCAGTCGAGGTTAAGAGTGGACTTGAAGTATTGAAAGGAATAAAAGAAAACAAAGAGTTATTAACCGCCGTATTTAGAAGCCGAGAAACCGAGGTAGATTATTTGAATTCAATGAGTTTTAGAACGCAAAAAGAAGCTAGAGACTATTTGGAGTCTAGAGGTTTTTCACTTTTGGCAGAGACAGGTCTCAATGATGAATTTATGGCTGTATTTAGAATGGCTCCGTGCGCTGTTTTAGCCGGACGTCAAAGTGATGGGTCATTCCTATTATCGAATGTGGCTATTGTTGGAATCCATACAGGAAAATTAGGAGTCACCGACGGAGACGCGGCTGTTTTTTTAAGAAAACACAAAATAGGAGCCGGATCAAAATGCATTAGAAGTTTAAGGCATTCATCTCAACCTGAAGTGACCGTCTAAACTTCCTCAATCTCCTTCACCTCCGTCGTTGGTGTTTGATCGCTCAAGCTCGTCAATTTATCCTTAAATCGAGCGAGGTGACGTTCGGAGTCTGAATAACTATTGCCCGCGCGCCCGAGATGGGTTCCCACAAGTTCAAAATCCCGTCCGAATTTTTCAAAATCATTATTGAGCCGCCCCAAGGTTGCCAAAATTCCTTTGGCGCCTTGTTCGATTTGCAATCCGCGAAGGCCCAATAAAATCGCCTGTAAATAAATGTAAAAACTGTTGGGGGACACCGGAATCACGCGCTTCGACAGCGCATATTGGCTCACACTTTGATCGTCTTGGTCTTTCACAATCACCTCATAATAAACATTTTCCGCCGGGATATACATGAGGGCAAAATCAAACGTTCCTTCATCCGGAAGAATGTATTTCGAAGCAATGGCATCCACGTGTTTTTTCACATCCGAGAAAAATACTTTTTGCGCTTTTTTGCGAGATTCATCGTTTTCGGTCTCGAGAATTCGCTTAAAATTTTCAAGCGGAAATTTGGCATCCACCGGCACTTTCATTTGATCGCGAAGTTGAATCACGGCATCCACGACCGCGCCACTTTTAAATTTATATTGAAGTGAAAAATTTTCTTTGGGAAAAATTTGAGAGAGAAGATCCCCGAGAAAAAGCTCTCCAAGGCTTCCTCTAAGCTTCGGCGCTTGCAGGATTTCCTGAAGCCCTCGAATATCTTTTCCAATATCAAAAATACGTTTGGTGCCCTCTGTAAGTTCCGCGAGCTTGCTTTGAACCGTGTTCACGGCCTTGGCCGCGTTATCGAGTCGTTCTCCAATGTTGCGATGGGTGCGATCCGTCATTTCCACGCCTTCCTTGAGTCGCTGATCCACTCGAGTAGAAAGCGTATTGAGCTGATCCAGCATCATTTTCATGTTTCCCATGAACTGTTGGCGAATCTGTTCATTCAATTGCTCGGCGGTTTGAGCCCCCGGCTCCTGGCGCTTTTTTAAAAATCCGCCCAAGAAGTAAAAGGCCACAGACGCGATCACAACGCCAATAATGAGTCCGGTGAAATCCATATAATTATCTTACGGAGTTCGCTTTAAGATAAAAAGAGGAAATTTTACATGTGACCTGGAAAATCGCGCTTGACGTACTAAGTTAGACGTGATACAATTATACGATCCACAAAAAATAGAGGATCAAAAAGTTCCTTCACAATTCAAGTTCTTAAGGAGAAACCTGTTGAGTAGATTTTTACTGTTTTTGTTTGAGTTTACTCTGCAGATTCCTCCTTAAGGGCACGCTTAACACCTGCATCGGTCGATGGATAAGGTTTCCCGACGTTTTGTTCTTTCGACTGAATTCTCTGTTCCGGTTCGGGCTTTGATCACCGGCATGGAAGGTTTGGACGCAGGGTGTAATCTTCTTTTGAGGGCTCATCCCCTTGAATAAAGGTTATAGAGGACATGGATTTTGAGAGTTGGTCTGCCCATACTTAAAGTTCTTTCCTTTCATTCCACAATAATAATCTTATTATGGAGTGACCTTGGTTTCCGATGAGGTTTTTGCGTCTCCTTGAGGAGTTTTTTTATAGCTTTGTGCAAATGAATGAGGTCGGCAAGGTGCTTTTGGACAATTCCGGAGCGCCAATCGGCTTGGTTTTCGTAAAGCGAAACGATTGGCGCGAGGCATAGCGGACGGTCGCCGCTGGAGCGACCGGACCGCGGTGACCAAAAGCATTTTGTCGACCTCAGAAAAAATAGAACAATAAGAATTTTTTGCTAAACCTTGGCCTTATTACAAAGAATCCGATAATCGCAGTAGGTGCAGATTTGAGGAACGGGTTTGGCCGGGAACGAGGAGGTTTTTAAAGTTTCCGCGAAGTCCACTAACTTTTCTTGGGCTTTTTCGAGTTGTTTGGCGTCGCGCGTGGTGCTGATTTTTTGGTTCGCCTTAAGAAAATAGAGAGAATAGCGGCTCACGGGCAAGTGATACACGCGGTCGCAGGCCAGGGCATAAATGGAAAGTTGCAGATTGTTTTTGAGGTCTTTTTCAACAGAATCCTTGAGTTCTCCGGTTTTGTAATCGATAACCTCATAAGTGCCGTCCGCGAGGCGATCAATGCGATCGATACGACCGGTTAAGAGAAGTTGGGGTCCTACGCCCAACGTGAACGGTTGCTCCAAGAGTTCCGGGATCACCCAGCCCACCGCTTGTTGGGTGTTAAAAAATTGTTCCAAGATCTCGCGGCCTTCCTGTTTGCGTGCATCGTGATGCGTGCGGTTGAGATAGCCGGAAGGGATCCAATGCTTCTCGTAAAGCGCGAGCAAATTCACAAGCTCGGGTTTTTTGCCGGTTTTCAAATCGCGATAAAAAAGATTCAACGCATGGTGCACACTGGTCCCAAAATTGGCACTGTGTGCAGGAGGAACCGCGATTTTAAACAGATAGCGGAATTTATATTGAAGCGGGCATCGATCGTACGAGTCGATTTGGCTGTAACTGAAGCGAAGCGGGGCCGAGGCGCGGGTGAGTTTGAGGGGGGAATGATCGGAAAATTCGGGCTTTTGTTCCGGGGCCGGAGGCAAGGGGGCAACAGGTTCGGGCAACGCCGAGGCCTCGATCGCAGTCACGGTTTTGGCATCCAGTGCTTCTTTGAGAAAATTCGACATTTTCCAGGTTGATTTTCCTTCATAATGATCGCTGTAGGTGAGAAAAAGATGATTCTTGGCACGAGTCGCAGCCACATAAAAAAGACGACGTTCCTCATGTTCATGAGAAGAAGGATCTTCAAGCGGGTCTTCTAAAAGTGTTTCCGGAATTTCAAACGGATCAGACCGAGATCCGGACGGAAAGCGTCTCGCCACCAAATCCACCAAAAACACGGTATCAAACTCGAGCCCTTTGGCCGCATGCACGGTCATGACTTTTACGGTATTCGAATCCGCTAATTCCTCCGAAATCCCACTCGAACGATCGCCAATGGCTTCACGTGCATCCAAGTAGTCGAGGCATTCCAGAATTCGGGCTGAGGGATGCGTTTCTTCAAATTGCTTGATCACATTAGAAAACGACGCGAGCGCGGCAACTTTCTCCTGATTTTCCTGCGATTCTTCGGCTTGAAGGCGGTCGAGATACCCGGATTCACGCAAAAAGGTACCTAAAATCACGCTTACCTGGGACTTTTGGAGTAGAGATTGAAGCTTGGAAAACAAATGGAAAAAAGAGGGGAGCGGCGCCTGATCATTTCCTGCAGTAAACAGATCTGGAGTTTCTTTCGTTTTTTTCAGAAATTCAAATAAAGAAAGCGCTTTCTTTTTCGCTTCCACCAGAAAAGCAAGCAAAGAATCCGGTTCAAAATTGAAAATTGAGAGCGAAAGCACACGAAGCAAGGCAATGTCATCCAACGGATTGGTTAGACTTCGCAAAAGAGCCATCAAATCTTTAATCTCAGATCTGGAATAAAGGCTTTGCCCTCCTGAAAAATGATAGGGGAGTCCAGCACGATTCAAGGCCTCAATAAAAGGAGCGGCATGGGAAGACGCTCTCACTAAAATAGCAAAATCCGCACACGTTTTAGCCGAATCTTTTTTTAGCGTTTTTTGAATCCGATCGATGACAAACGCGGCCTCATCTTGATAATGTGAAAAATGCACAAGCAACGGCTTCTCCGTATCTGTGGAAGTCGATTTCGCAATCAATTTTTTTGAAATATTTTCCTTGATCTCCAACCGGAACGGATTGTTGTTTTGAATCACCGCATAACTCATGTCGAGAAGCGGCTGAGTGGAGCGGTAATTTTCCGTCAAAACAATCTTTTTGGAATGCGGAAAATTATGCTCAAAGTGCAAAATATTCGACAACGAAGCCCCTCGCCATTTGTAAATACATTGATCATCGTCTCCCACCACCATGAGGTTGTGATGCTCTTGCGCCAAAAAACCGACCAAGCGATTTTGGGCCGTGTTTGTATCTTGAAATTCGTCCACCAAAATATATTTAAAACGTTCCTGGTATTCCTTGAGAACGCTCGGATGTTGTTCAAATAGTTGAAGTGTTAAAAAATGCAAACTCGCAAAATCCAAAACCCCGGCCTTTAAAACGAGTTTGTCGTAATAAGCATAAGCATGCGCCACTTCGAGGATTTTTTGTGCGGATTCTTGAGTTGCCGGATCTTGATTTTCCGCTTCTTTAACCTGGTTCTCGGCATAATCGAGAAAGGCTTGAGGAAGAATTCGTTCGTCTCGCAGATTCCCAAAATGATCGGCCAAAGCATTCAAAAACTTGAGAGGGGAGCCGAGAGGACGATAATAATGGAGATCAAATTCAAAAACATGCTCCTTCAGGAAAAGCACAAAATCCGCTTGAGGCAAAAGTTGATAATCCGTGTCGAGCCCGATTTCGAGCCCGCGTTCGCGCAAAACCGAGTCGCAAAACCCATGAAACGTTTTAACCCAAAGTTCGGTGTAGCCGTAGGGGAGCAGGACATCGAGGCGTTCCTGCATTTCTCGTGTGGCTTTTTCCGTAAACGTCAGAGCCAAAATTTGTTCGGATCGGGCCGCTCCGGTCTGGATGAGATGCAAAATCCGATGCGTGAGCACCCGCGTTTTTCCGGTTCCGGCCCCTGCAATAATCAGGAGCGGCCCCTCTCCATGAGTCACCGCTTCCCGTTGTGCCGAATTGAGACCAATAAGGATGTCTTCCATATTATTTTTTGTCGAAAATCTGAGTACGTAAATTTTCCAACATTTCGGTATTCACCGGCACATGCAATCGTCCTTGAAACGCATTTTTATTCTTATGGCCCTTTGCGGCTTTGGTAAAGCAAGCGAGATCTTGGCACAAATAAACACTGCGCCCCGCAGGTCGCGGTCCTTTCTCATCCGAGTCGAGCAAGGTCGATCGATCCAAAACCACCTTTTTATTCGGTAAACGCACAATCCGGATCAGCTCGGTTTGAGGACTTTTCTTAAAACATCCGATGCAAGTGCGAATAGGTTCTTCTTTTGGATGTGGCATAAAAATAAAAAAGACATCCTGCCCTAATTTTTTATTACGCGGCTTCTTCCTCACCCTTTTCCTCTTTCTCTTCCTTTTCTTTCTTGGCTCGAGCTTCTTCTTTGGATTTCTTTTCTTCTTTTCGGGCTTCAGCTTTGGCCGTTGCTTTTTCATTGAGGGCTTTCAAGCTGAGACCAATGCGGTGTTCCTCAAGATTGATGTCGATGATCTTGGCTTTGACCTTATCTCCAACCTTAAGTGCATCCGCAGGATCATTCACGGGATCGCCGGCTTCAGTCGTCATTTCGGAAAGATGGATCAAGCCGTTGATATCCTCGGTGAGCTTCATGAAAGCGCCGAAAGGAGCCAAACGATTGATTTCTCCTTCCACCACGCTACCGACCTCAAAGGTCTTGGCTGCCGCAGCCCAAGGATCTGCCATCAATTGCTTCATACTGAGGGAAATCTTGTCGCCATCCACGCCAATGATCTTCACCTGCACTTCATCGCCTACTTTTCCGTAGTCGGACGGATTCTTAACATGACCCCAAGCGATTTCGGAAATATGGACCAATCCTTCCAATCCGGCAAAGGCCACGAAAATACCAAATTTAACCACACCGCTGATGCGGCCAGAAACCGCTTCGCCCACCTTAATTTGTTTGAGAGCGCTTTGGCGTTCTTCTTGGAAGGCGGCGCGTTCAGAAAGGATCAATTTGCCATTTTCCTTATCAATATTGATGATTTTAACCTGCAAGGATTGTCCAATGAGAAGTTTCAATTTTTGCAAAATCAAATTGGCATCCGCTCCATTCACACGAGGATAGTGGAGAGGGGCTAATTGAGAAACTGGAATAAATCCTTTGATGCCATCCACTTCAAGAAGAAGACCTCCTTTATTGGCTTCAATGGGTTTAACACTGATGACTTCATTCTTTTCAAACGCTTTGGAGAAGTTATCCCAAGCACGTTCTTGGCTGGCTTTTCGGAGAGAAAGAACCACAAATCCTTCTTCATTTTCAGGATCGATGACACAGGCGAGAATTTTGTCGCCGGGTTGAATGGTTTTTAACGTATCCGCACTGTCTCGGGTTTCACGGCCGGAAATGATTCCGACTTTGACTCCACCAATATCAATCAAGATACGGTTGCGGGAAATCAAAACCAATTTTCCTTCCACCAATTCTCCGGGCTTTGGGCTCAGGAGTTTCGGGGAATCTTTTAAAAGTTCATCCATGGGGATGAATTGTGCAGCAGTCGTGGTCATAAAAATAAGGGCGGAAGAAAGGCTGAAAAAATAAAATCCGCGAATCTTCAGGGGCTTTCTTCCTGTTTTACCCTGAGAGAGCGGAAAACGAAGTGATTATAAGGAGAGGTTCAGGGGAAGTCAAATGCTTTTTCAGAGCAAAGAGGAGTGGGTGTTTTTGAGATCGCATTTTTTCAAGGGAGGTTCTGCGAGGATCATGTATCCGAGCAGGTTCTCCCCATGCGATCGAGAGAATACCCGCTCCTCTTTGAAAAAAATAAGCTTTATTTCTTCAGCACCAGCTCCTCTCCCTTTTTTACAATTTTAATGGTGTCTCCTTCTTTAAATGTGCCTTCGAGTAAGGCTTCGGCCAACACATCTTCTACATGATCCTGAATCACGCGGCGGGCCGGGCGAGCGCCATAATCCGGGTCATACCCGAGTTTGGCGAGGTAATCGAGGGCACCGGCAGACAGTTGGAGCTTCAATTTCTTGATTTCGAGCCGTTTTTCAAGATCAGCGACAAGAAGTTTGACAATGGCTTTGATGTTGTCGTGCGTTAAAGCTTCAAATACAACAATTTTATCGACACGATTTAAAAATTCGGGACGGAATTGATCCTTGAGCTCACGCATGATGTCTTCTTTTTTATTCTTAAAGGCACCTTCGGCGCGCTTGAGTTCATCCGCTTCCAACGAGAATCCAATGGGTCCCGCAGACTCGGTGAGTTGACGAGCGCCAATGTTGGAAGTCATGATCAAAATGGTATTTCTAAAGTCGACTTTTTTCCCTTTTCCATCCGTCAAAACCCCATCCTCCAAAATTTGCAAAAGGATGTTCATGACTTCGGGATGGGCTTTTTCAATTTCATCCAAAAGCACCACAGAATAAGGTTTGCTTCGAATCATTTTAGTGAGTTGGCCACCTTCTTCGTAACCCACATAACCGGCCGTGGTTCCCACCAAACGGGAGACATTATGGCGTTCCATGAATTCACTCATATCGATTTTAATCAGCGCGTCTTCATCGTTGTAAATTTCTTTGGCAATGGTTTTCACGAGCTCGGTTTTCCCAACTCCGGTGGGTCCCATAAAAATAAAGGAAGCGATCGGACGACTCGGGCGGGAAACCCCGACACGAGATCGACGAATGGCTTTAGCCACGGCTTCGATGGCTTCTTTTTGCCCAACAATGTGCTGACTGAGGAGGGTTTCAAGATTTTTAAGACGAGCGATGTCATCTTTTAAAAGCTTGGTAACGGGGACTCCGGTAGCTTTTGAGAGCACCGCAGCAATATCTTCGGCATCGATTTTCCCACGGAGTTCTTTTGGAACTTTAATTTTTCGCGCTTCTTCGACTTTTTCCATCAATGTCAATTCTTCAGTACGGAGTTCCGCGGCTTTTTCATAATCTTGTTTTGAAACCGCTTCTTCTTTTTGTTGAATGATGGCATTGAGTTCTTTTTGATGTTTAACGAGATCTTGTTTGAGATTTTTAGCCTGCATGCCTTTGAGGGACGCGGCTTCATCCATGAGATCGATGGCTTTATCCGGAAGGAATCGATCGTTGACATAGCGTTTGGATAAGCGAACCGAGGCTTCCAAGGCTTCATCCGTAATCACCAAGTTGTGATGATCTTCAAATGAAGTGCGGAGTCCTTTGAGAATTTGAAGGGTTTCTTCTTCAGACGGTTCTTCCACTACCACGGGTTGAAAACGGCGTTCGAGTGCCGCATCGTTTTCAATTTGCTTACGAAATTCATTCGTCGTTGTGGCGCCAATCACACGAAGATTCCCTCGAGAAAGAGCGGGTTTCAAAATGTTGGCGGCGTCAAGACTGCCTTCCGCGGATCCGGCCCCTACAACCGTGTGTAATTCATCAATGAAAAGGATAACATTTTCTTGAGAAGACGCTTCGTCAATGATTTGTTTGAGGCGTTCTTCGAATTCCCCACGGTATTTGGTTCCCGCAACCACAGAAGCCATTGAAAGACATAAAACGCGTTTGTCCACCATGGTATCCGGTACATTTTCTTTTACAATGGCGTGGGCAAGGCCTTCCACCACTGCGGTTTTTCCAACACCGGGTTCTCCGATGATCACCGGATTATTTTTGGTTTTGCGTTGAAGGATGCTGATCACGCGTTCGATCTCTTTGGCACGGCCGATAATGGGGTCCATTTTGCCTGCGCGGCACTTGGCCACCAAGTCTTCGGTGAAATAGTCGAGGGCCGGGGTTTTGGAGCCTTTTTGGCCGGGTTTGGTCGAGGTTTTCATGTAGGATTCTTTGTCTCCTCCTTGAATCACCCCTTGCAACCCGCTCAAAAGGAATTCAAGAGGATTGCCTTGTCCCATGGCTCCGGGCATCGCGCCTCCGGGGCCCATTGGCATTTGTCCGGGTTTTGCTCCGCGTTTTAAGGTTTCAAACGCGGCTTCGATTTCAGTTTGAATGTCTTTGGGGCGAACTTTCATGTTCTCGAGAATCACGGTGGCCGCAGTGTTGTCTTGGCGAACCAAGGCGTGAAGCAAGTGTTCAGTGCCCACAAACATATGACTGTGGTCTTGAGCGCATTTGATGGCATCTTCAATCACTTTTTTGGCAAATCCGCTGAGTCCTCCGCCTTGAGAGGTTCCCTTGGCGGTTCCCGCGGTGCGTCCCACGCTTTTTAACACCAAATTCACATTGTCGATGGACACCCCAAAATTCATAAGGATGGAAGCGCCGAGCGAATTCGGTTGGCTTAAAATCCCGAGAAGAATATGTTCGGTTCCCACATAATTGGTTGCTGTTTTTTTAGCAACATCTTGTGCAACAATAAGGGCTTGTTTGGCCTCTTTGGTAAAGCGTTCAAAACGATTGTCTTTTTCCATAATTTTTAGATGAGAGATTAAGAAGTCTTTTTTAAATTCCGATTATTATAACACGAGACAGGGGTAAAAGCCTACAGAGAAAGTCTTGCGGAAAAGGGGAGAATGACGCATAGATTATATCTTAAACTTAGCACACTTGATTGTAGAGTGCTAAGACGTGAATGTCAACGATTTAGCTCTTTGTGGAAGTAATGCCTTGGGCCATGGTTTCCATAATGGCTTTGTAGTCAGGAAATCCAATAAATGAATATCCGCTGGAATCGTCCCGAGGAGCTTCGATTATATAGCGTTGAGCGTCCAAAGATTGAGTTTCAACTGTGGTTTCATACGCACGATACGCTGCCACAGGAGTTGAAAGAATTGTTAATGTCACCAATGCATTGCTTACATCCGCGGGTTTATCACTGAAATAAAAGGAATCTCCCGAACGTGAGTAATACCACTGGGAAGGATAAGGCATGGAAAATTGGAGGCTGGAGCTTTCAAAAAGAGCATAACCTTCAGGAATGGAATACGATTGGCCACTCTCGGCATTGACCGAGGTTTGGGGCAAGCCGGACGCTTCGTTGGTGCCGGAAACCAAAGTCCAATCCGTGGTTTCGCCTTCTTTGAATACCGCAAGTAATTGGAAAGGCTCGGCATTTCTTTCCCAATAGTCACGAACAAGAATACGGCCTTTGGTGCCTGTGGTGGAATCTTGATATTCCACATAAACATAATCGGGCTCTGCAAAAGAATAGCGCGTAGGAACCCAGTTGCCGGGATCCGGGATCAAATAATTGAGTTGAGTTTTGAGAGCTTCAATCGTGGCTTGATGGTCGGAGGAAGTGGGGGTTATGGGCGTGTCAGTAGAAGTGTTATCCGTAGGAGTCTCCGTTGAGTCGTCAGTTGGAATCTCGGTTGTTGGCGCAGTTGTCACAGTGGGGACAATTTCATCCACGCCGTGAACATCAAACGAGTAGAGCATGTCGGAAAATAAGGTGGAATATTCGAGTTTGTAATCGGTTTGAACCGCAGAATGAGAGATCTCGAAAATAGTGGTTTCATAGGCCACAAAATAAACAGGATCCGCATCTGAGGTGGAAGATTTGACAGCAGGGAGCTGATCTCTGGAAACCATGCTCTTGCTGTAAATTTCCGCTTCGGACCACGAAGAAGCCGTGGCATAGATGGCATACCATTCTTCAATTGGAAGAGATTGAAGATTTTCTAAAACCTTAATCGAAATGGTGTCCCGAGGAATGTCGAGCGTGTCGAGGTCTGTGTCAGTCGCCAAAGAAACAGGAGCGGTGAAAGTAACTGCAGTGCCGGTTCCATTGACTGTGCCTTCTTGTAATTCCCAATCACTGCGGTAAGAAATCGTGAAATTTAAAGTGCTGTGACGGAAAGTTTTCATTTCCACTGCGGCGGAAGTTGTGGCGGTTTCGAGGGTGACGAGTTCGATTTTGGTGATGCCAAGGGTGTCTTTATCGGATTCCTCGGACGCGAGATAAAGATTCCCGGTCACGCGGACTTTTACTCCTTTATAAGAAGGATCATCCAAATCCACAGTTGAGGAGGCACTATACGCATAAATCATTGTGCCATTTTCCAACCCCAATAAATGAGTGGGGACATTTTCTTCTTCTTCCGAAACACTTGGATTTCCCAAAGAATAAAGAGTGCCTTCAAATGTCTCGACCGTAAAAACGGAATCCACTTGAGTGTCATCTTCTGAGGAGAAAAAACAGCCGGGAAGAACCAAGGTCATTCCCAATAAAAGAATGGCGGTCCGTTTAAACCAAAAAGGGGAGTGCATAAAGGAAAAAATTAAGGGGTGAAGAGAGATATTATTTGCGAAGAAGACCAAGGTGGTGATAAGCGCGAGACGTGACGAGGCGGCCGCGAGGGGTACGCTCCAAAAAGCCGCA
This sequence comes from Candidatus Gracilibacteria bacterium, assembly GCA_041658685.1. NCBI lineage: Bacteria > Candidatus Altimarinota > Candidatus Altimarinota bacterium. The sequence goes on from JBAZZS010000001.1 coordinate 351,010, forward strand.
TTGGAGGAGAAAAGGCTCGTAAATATCTTCCAGGGTTTCGGATTCTTCATGGGTCGCGGCCGCCAGCGTATTCAGCCCCACCGGACCTCCATTGAATTTTTCAATCACGGTTTTCAAAATAGTACGATCTGTGGAATCCAGCCCCAAGGCATCGATTCCCATATATTTTAACGTTTTTTCAACCAGAGGAAGGGTCACCGTGATCGTGCCTTCAACACACGCAAAATCTCGAATGCGTCGCAATAAACGATTTGCAATACGAGGCGTTTGCCGAGACGATTGCGCCAATCGTGCCACCGCATCTTTATTGATATCCATTTCAAGGAGTGATGCGGAGCGGTGAATGATGGCTTCAATTTCATCTGAGGCGTAAAAATCGAGGCGATACACATGCCCGAAACGATCGCGCAACGGCGAAGACAAAAGACTCAACTTGGTGGTTGCTCCAATCAAGGTGAACCGTGGCAAATTGAGTCGCATCGATCGCGCGGACGGGCCTTTTCCCAAAATAATATCAATCGAATAATCCTCCATAGCGCTGTACAAGGTTTCTTCCACGATCGGGCGCAGTCGATGGATTTCATCAATAAAAAGCACATCGTTTTCCTCAAGATTGGTGATGATGGCCGCAATATCACCTTGGCGCTCCAAGGCCGGCCCGGACGTCACACGAATATTTGCCCCCATCTCATGAGTGATCACATGAGCGAGTGTGGTCTTTCCCAATCCCGGAGATCCGTGCACCAAAATATGCTCCAGCGGTTCTTTGCGTTGCTTGGCCGCTTGGATCGCAATGGTCAGATTTCGTTTGATCTCGGGTTGGCCAATATAATCCGCAAAAGTTTGCGGACGCAACGTAATGTCGAGTTTTTTTTCTTGCACCTCTTCCGCTGGCTCGGGAGAGACATCGCGGGGCGGAGGAGGCACGGGATTAACCGAGTGAATCGTCATGCGTCAAAAATAGCGCATTTCATAGCGCATCGTCCACACAATCTCTCACCCTTTCGCTATTCGTCGGGCTGAAAAACGGCATGCGATCATCGGGATCGGCTCCACCCGCGGCTCCGCTGGCCATGATCGTGGATCCACACACATGTTCCCATAACCCGACGCCACACGTATTGATGAGAGCATCTTCATGAGTAGCATTGAGAAGGTGTCCAATTTCATGTGCGGAAACCACAAATCGTCCATAATAAGTCGCGAATTGATACCCTCCATCCACATCCGTAACCTGTTGCCCCCACGCGTGGATTCGATTTTCATCTTCTTCCCCGCAAAAAGTTCCAACTCCGCCGGCTCGTCCCGCGATACCGGTATCCATGTCATACCCAACATAATAGAAACTGATCTCATTTTTATCCGGATCCGGGTGGTGAATCATATAATAATCGTCTTCGTTGATTTCATCCGCCAGTTCTACTTTATTCGTGGTCGTTGGCCCATAACCATCCAACCATGTTTCTTGCCCGGCAATTTTAAATAGGATATTAAAATCCGCATTTCCGACCGGTTCCACAAACCCGTACACAAGATTCACGCCCGCCAGAATGGAGCGTTGGCGAGACCAGATGGTATCTTCATTGATTTTGTAAAATTCGGCATCCGAATCCAACATGATTTGGATTTCCGCTTCCAATATTTCATCATCTTCGGCATTGGCTTGAGGAATTTGAGGCAACCAAGCAGTGGCTTCCTCTGTCGTACAAGAATCTTCTCCGGCCAAAACATCCACATGATTGGCACTGTTATAAATCACATGACAACCGCGAGCCCCGGCCGCTTCACTTTCCGTACCGCCCAAGAGGCGAATCAAGTTGTCTGCAGGTTCAATTAGGCTTAAACCCGATTCCGTATCCATGAATGCGCCTTCGATTTGCGTGCCTTCTTCGTCCAAAATCGTAAGCACGCCGCACAATCCAACCGTTTTGTCACACGCCACTTGGTAGGACAATTCTTTGGGAAGATCGAGGATGGAATAGGTGTTTCCTTTTATTTTCCCGGCCCCTACCGTGATATCGTCCTCAAGGAGTGGGCTATAAGTAAAAGTGAGCGTTTTTGAGGTTAAAGATCCATCTTCTTTAGCCAGCACAAAATCGATTTTTTCATCATCGAGGGCTTCCTCCAATTCATCCGCATCAAAAGTTCGCAATTCAAAAACAGACAAGTCGTCGCCCAAAAGTTTCACCAATTCATTTCTCACATACGATTCATTCGAGCACGTCGTAAAAAGGGAACTTTCTTCATCGATTTCCTCCATCGGTTCCGCCTCCTCTTCGGAAGCATTCAATAAATCAAAAAGACGTTTTAAAATCACCGCAGCTTCGGCTCGATTCACATTAACATTCAAGCCAAATTGGCTATTTCCATATCCGGTCATAATGCCAGCCGTGCTTAAAGATTGCACTGCCGTATAATAGGGACTGGTGGATTTAACATCCGTAAAACTATAAGAACTATTATAAAGAGAAGCGCTGTTTTCGACATCCAAGATTGTGCCAAATACCTTATATACATAAGCGCTCATCGTGCCACGAGAAACCATTTGGGTTGGATTGAACTTGGTGCTTGTAGAGTCGATCCATCCTTCACGATAAAAATAGCAGATGGGAGTATAGGCATAATGAGTCTTGGGTACGTCTGTATACACAGCACAGGTTTTGTCTGTAGTGAGATCGGAGTCATTAATACTTCCGGTGTAGACAAGCAATCGATACAAGAGTGTCACCACTTGTGCATTGGTCAATGAATCCGAAACTCCAAAATTTCCATCATTGTAGCCGGTCATGATCCCCGCATTGTACATCGAAACAATGGAAGTTTGCGCCCAGGTGGGGAGAGAGTCTTTATAAGGATTGACCACCGGTGCGGTCACGGAAATCGTGGCTGAATCGGTGAGGGTCGTTTCATTTTCTTCTTGAGAAGCGGTTAAAGTGGTGGTGCCCTCTGTGGATCCTGCGGTAAATGTGCAGGTCTTGGCTTGTTCATCTCCGCAAGAAAGCGTCCCGAGGCTCGTATTCGCAAGAGTCCATGAGGTATTGATAGGCACTGTTGTGGTTGAATAAATCCCATAGGAGGTAAAGGTATAAGTTCCCTTAGTGGTTAGGTCCACTTTTTCCGCATCGAGTTGAATCTCAAGAAGAGTGGTTTCACTCGCGGTTGTCCCGAGAACATCGGTCGGCATATTTCCATTCCCGGAATTCCAAGCATAGAAAGAACCCAAAATAACGAGGCCGAATCCGGCCACGATTAAAAGGGGAGAGAACATCGACTTTTTCATTGGTTTTTGTGTTAAAAATTAACCTGTAACAATATCATTTTACCATAATTAAGCCATTTAGCCAAGTGTTTTCTTTCCGAAAAATGCGTGAAGCATCGCTCGTCTCATCTTCAAGGTAAGACGGGAGAAGGGCGCGGATTTTTTCATATTCAAGTGCCGCTTGTTCGGTTTTCCCAAGCAGTTCATAAATATGCCCCGTGATTTTATAGGTATTCGGTTGATTCGGAGCCAAAGTGCGCCCTTGTTCCAAAAGAGGTTCAACCGTTTCGGGATCTCCGGTCAGCATTATAAACCAAGCCTCTAAAAGAAATGGCGAAGCCCCAAATCCTCGATCAAAAGGTCTGAGTTCTTCAAGGCTTTCTTCAATGAATTTTGAGATATCTTCGCCGATTTCATCATGGGGATCTTCTACGTTTTCTAAAATGACTAAGTGCACTTCAATATCCTTTAAAGGATAAATCAAATCGTAAGGATATAAAGAAATAGCGCGAGAATAAGCAATAACCGATTGATCCCATGCGGAATTTAAAGTCGCTTCAGCCTGAGTATAGTATCGATCCGCCTGAAAATGACGGATCGGGAAAGGGATCGTTACGATCAAAACCGCAATCATCAACCCAAAAATCATACGAGAAAAAATCACGGATTTGTGCGAAGGCATGGGTAGAGAAATTTTCGAAACAATGAATCCAATCATCATCCAAAACACTATGCCGGTGAGAAAGGTTTCAAATCCGAACAAAAGCGAAACCACATACCCGATCAATCCTAAAATAGTCCCGCGCGTTTCCGGAGAGCGATAACCGATTTTAATTAAAAGTCCCAAGAGAATTAAAAAAAGAAGGGGAGCTAAGGGCCCGGCCGCGACCCACAAATCAAGAATCAAGTTGTGAGCACGATCCGCGGAGGAGGTGAATTTTTCATACTCAAAAAACTCAGGACTCTGAAATTGCGGATAAACAAGCGAAAAAGTCTCCAGTCCGTAGCCAAGAGGTCTTGCTTGAATCATTTCAATCGTGTCGCCCCAAATCACTTCTCGGGCGCCAAACGAGCGAAACGCTTCAAAATCCACCCGATTTCGTTCATGAAAAGTGTAAACCGTGAATGCGATAAGCAGTGCAAAAATCAATCCAGAACCGATCCATATTTTGGCCTGGATTTGGCGCAGGCTTGAAGCATAAGAAAAAAGCGCTAAAACTCCAACCACAATCAATCCAATCAGCGCCGCTTTGCTCGCGGTTCCGATTAGAACAATCAAGTTGGCTACAATCAAAAGCCCAAAGCTTTTATGTTGTTTTATTTTTTCAAAAAGAATGGGGAGCGTGAGTACGATAAAAGACCCCAGAAAATTGGGATTTCCCAGGGTACTAAAAATTCGACCCAAAAATCCTTCCGCATCCCACGCCGCGGCCCAAGGATCGAGGTGCAAGAGCTGCAACAATCCGTAAAAAACCACCACGCCATTGAGTAAAAGCAGGGGACGATAAAGAGATTTTGCATACGCCAAGGCAAAAATAAACGCTGAAAAATAGAGAATTTGAGTGAGCAATCCCTGCAATTCCGGTGACGCGCCAAAAAAGCTGATCAAAGGAGTGATTGAAAAAAATGTATACGCACAAAGAAGCCCAAAATAAAGCAAAACAACTCGTCCGGGCCATGAGCGCCACAGGGCGCGAAGGTCGGGTTTCCGTGCGATCCACAAAAGTGTCAAACCTAAGATGAGAAATCCTTGAAATACAATGATTTTGGGCAAAACAAAGCCCAAAACGCTGTGCGTCGAAAAAATAACGCCTCCGAGCAAAATCCCGACTTTAACGTAGAGATCGAAGAAAAAATCGAATCGAGAAGGGGAGGAGGAAGATTTCACAAAAACATCTTATATGAATTGGTCGGCGCTGTCATGGTGAGGCCCCGGGATTTTTGAGAATATTTTTAGGCAAGAGGGAGAGGAAAATTTTTGTGAACAGACACGCAATGAAATGGAGTGTCGCATTCTGAATTTTTGAATTCGAATTCAATGGACCCTTCGTCCCCCTGCGTGGGACTGCGGGTCTGCGAGGCGTTTCGCTCCCATTTGAACAAAAATTCTTCCTTCCCGATTGCCCTTATCAAGATAAAGCTTCTCGCCTCCCGCTAAACAATTTTTTATAATCTCTCGAAGTCCTCTTAAAAAAAAGGTATAATAAGGAAGGATTGTATTTTCAATAGGCCCGCGTAGCTCAGGGGATAGAGCAGTAGCCTTCTAAGCTATTGGCCGCAGGTTCGATTCCTGCCGCGGGTACCAAAATGGCGTCCATAAGCCAAAAGAACGAATTCGACCCTCGAACCCACGACCTATTGCCAAAGTCTTACTGGCGTCGGCAATTTTATGAATATGAAAATTTTACCGCTTCACGAGCAGTTTTGTGACGAGCGGCGTTACATCAAAAATTTCAGTCCTGCCACAATCCAATGGTATAAAGTTTGCTTTAAGGCTTATTTGAGATTTCATGGGAATATCGAAGACTTGGAACAAGTCACAACCGATAATCTCAGGGCATTTTTGTATCATGGTTTGTTGCAAAAAAAGTGGATGCCGGAGAGTTTCATTTGTCACCATAAAGCCATCAAATCTTTCCTGAAATGGTGCGTTAAGAGAGGTTACATCCCGACGAATCCGATTGAGCCCATTGAAAAGCCAAGATTGGATAAAAAGCTTCCCAAACGGGTATCTCGCCAAGAGGCGCTTGATATTCTCGATTGGTCTTTTGGGTTGCATTACGAGTATCAACACGAGGCTTATCGGAACCGTGCCATTTTCGCCATGATGATTTATTCGGGGTTGAGAGCAATGGAAGTCTTGAATTTGAGAGTCCCGGAAGTTGATTTTGAAAACAATCTTATCTGTGTGGCTCGTGGGAAGGGCGGAAAGGGGAGGGTGGTTCCCATGTGTGCGGCATTGAAGCATTTTTTGATGGAATACGTGAAGGATAAGGCTCGGTTAAAAAAGGAGTCTCTTTATTTTTTTACAGGTTTGAGAGGGAATAACGCTTTTACTTATCATTCTCTTGCGCGGGTGGTTGCCCGTATCCGTAAGAAATCGAATATCAATTTTTCGTCTCATCGATTGCGCCACACGTTTGCGACTTTGATGTTGGAGGGCGGCTGTGACCTGTATACGCTTTCGAAGATGATGGGCCATTCAGACATTAAAACCACAACGATTTATTTGTCCGCTTCCGTTCATCACATGAGGGAACAAATCCTGAAACATCCGTTGAATCAGATTGGGTTTTGAAAAAGTTACCCTACCCCGCGTTACACTATTGTTTTAAAAAGGGACCGTAAATCGTTCTATCGATTAGATCAGTATATTTTTGCATGTCTACCCCTTCTGTTTGTCCTCCCCAATCCACAATAAGAGCTTTTTTGTCGTCGTATCTGCTGAATCGAATATTTCCCGGGTGCATATTCGAAAGTGTCCATCCCAATGTCTGTGTAATGCGACCTAACGCACGGTATCTTGCAACAGCGATTCCTGCCGAAACGTATCTTAATATGGGCTCTTCTTCATAAAGTTCTCTCAAGTCTTTCCCCGGAACAAAGGCTTCAATAAAAAGACGATGGTCTTCTCCTTGGAAGCAATGATTTCTGGGGGTGCTTTTAACATCAACACTGGTTCCTAAAAAGGTTGGAGCAAACGGTTGAATGGCTGGATTAGCCCTTGGAGATACTTCCCGTTCAAATCGGTCAGGGAGATTCCGACGATGGAATTTTACAATCACTTTTCCTATTTTTGTCCCATCTGAAATCTCGAGTAGATAGATAACTTTAAATTGTCTTCCTGGATTTAAAAGAGATAAGTGCTAACTGCGAATCGTTGAAATTCCCGTAAAAGTTTCAATGCTTCTCAATAGAGTTTCATCATGGAGGACACGATGAATAATCTCAAATTTCGCATCATCCGGCGTCGTTAGCCTTGGCTCGGGTTCAAGCATGAAAATGCGTAGTTAAATAATTTTAAGCAGCCTTTTTTCGCGCAATCGTAACCACCCCTGAAACCATTTGATGCCCAGGCATGGAATGAGGAGAAAAAGCTCCGGAATAAAAAACACCTCCTTTCCCGGGGAAAGGTGCAATACTATGAGCTGTGATCCATTCATTAGCAATAAGTTCTAATCCTGGAGTCCCTTGAATAGCACGGCCCAATCGCCTTCGGAATAATTCGGCCACAGGAAGGGGCCCTTTTTGGGTTCGGTAGGCCACAATTTTATCTAAAGAATGTCGCCCGGTGAGAGAACCATTCGGTCTCATTGCTTCAGGGTCCAAACATTCAACATGATAAGGGAAAGGTTCTCCTGAAAAAATCATTTCTTCAAGACAAGAGCTGAAGCTGGGAGAAACATCTTGTAGATGGAAAAGAAATCCGCCTTCTTTCAATGCGTTTCGTATTTTTAAAATGGCTTGTCCCATAAATGAAGTGGAATCCAAAGAAGAAAGTCCGGTAATCAAACTCAACTCATTGTTTAATCTTAAATTTAAGTACGATGCTCGTTGCGCTCGTTTTTGGGCTGCAGGATGGCGTCGATGATGTTCTTCAATAGCACGAGGATTTCCATCGATTTCATAACAAACAGAGCGATCAATCGTTCGAGGAAATAAGCCATGAACCATTTCCCCGGAAGGTCCGCACCCTATATCTAAAATGGGGCCGGGATTTGTAGGGAGAGAATAGTTCTGAAATACATAGCCAACAATAGCTCGTAGCGCTTCCCGAATTCTTTCTCGGATAGGATCAAAAGGGAGAGAATCTCTGGCAATGTCTGCATGATAAAAAAGAGCGGATTCCGCTTCTTCAATCGTTCTCGGGCAAATAAGCTCAGAGAGGGTATCATTATCTATGATTGCAGGAGTTAATTGCCCGATCTCTCGTAAAGAATCAATAAGATTTCCATCACCGACAGGCGCGCCACGGGACACATGGCAACCATTGAATGTTCCTACAGGGGTGAGGGGGTGTCGTGAGGGCATAAATAAAAAATATCCTTTTAAAATAGGGATATTTATATAATAAAAATACAAATTAGTCAAAAAAATAAACAAAAGTCCTTATGCGGGCCAGGCAATATGCCCTGGGACCCTTGTTTTTTGATGAGTATTGTTAGACCGTCATCAACGTGGGGTGGCTATGGTGCGTGGGGAATTAAAAAAGAGTACTGGAATTATCTTAGATTTACTCCAACACCAGCATCCGGCTGTAACTCTCAGCCTCATTATTTTTGATGGCCATCATGCGATAGAGCATTTCCGCCACTTCGCCGCGCGTCATGGAGTCTGAAGGCTTAAGGTTGTTGGAATCCCACGGCGCAATATTGGTTTCTTTTACGAATTGCGCGTACGGGGCATACCAATCAAGATAATGAACATCATTGTAAGGATCTTCTGCCACCACCGGGTCCACATCCGTGTCCATGGCCAAGGTCAACATTTTGATGAATTCAACGCGATTCACTTCATTGGTTGGCTTAAACGTGCCGTCCGGATAACCTTGAATGATGCCATCGCGTTGCGCACTCGCCACATAAGGCGCGTACCACGTGGTGGAATCCGTGTCCGGGAATTTTAAAGTCGTACCGCTCATCGTTTCTTTATTGAGCGCCACAAAAATCATTTTTAAAGCCTCGACGCGAGAAACCGGGCTCTCGGAACGAAAAGTGCTGTCCGGATAACCCTGAATGACTCCGGTTTTTTTAAGATAACGAATCGCATCGTAATACACATGATTATCTGAAACATCTTTGAACAATGACCCCGAAATCAACCCGCTCGTTTCCTTGGAGTCACCGTAAGACACTTGAAGCATAAAATTATCTCCTTCCGTGGGAGTGAATGTCACCGTGGCAATTCCATTTTCAAAGTCGCTGGCCGCGAGTACGGAACGGGAAAGATCCCCTTTTCCCTTGATCACTTCAAGATAAATGGGATCTGTCGTATCCACACTTAAGATACGTTCTCCTTCGGCGTTTAAGGCCACAACGGCCACAGACATAGGAGAATTGATATAAAAGCCTCCTTCTATTTCAATGCCAAAGGAAGAAAGCGTTTGGGATTCCGGACTCACTGCAATCGTGGTGGAGGCGAATTCTTTTCCCAAAAAGGAAAACGTCAATGTCGAGGTTCCGGATTTTTGACCGGAGATCGTGAGAAGGGTTTCCCCGGTCGTGAACATGGGCCATGACAGCTCATTCGGAAAAACACTTAAAACACTCGAGTCTGAAATCGAAATTTTAATCGGGCTGTTGAACGTGGCGGTTCTGACAAGTTCTCCGCGTTCATCTTGTAAAGACACCTTAATTTCACTTTGAGTGTGGTTTGCGATGGTTTCCGGTGCTTCCACTCCAATTGCAAAAAAGGGAGAAGTGTAAGAATCGTTATCCGAAGAAGTTGTAGTAGTCGTAGTAGTTGTTGTCGTTGTCGTATTTGTCGCAGGGGTTGAAGTTGTATTTGTCGCAGAATCGTTTGTCGTTTCCGTATTCGATGTGTCCGCATGGGTAAGAACGGTCGTTGCATCAAGATAAGTTTCCACATACTCAATGGGATTCACGGTATAGGCATAGACATTATTGAGCCCGAGTCCTTTATTCACCGCCTCCCAAAATCCACCCACGGTGTTGGATTCCGCGGTGGTAAAAGGCCAATACAAATGCCAGGGCGCATCGCTGTTGTCCATCTGAAAATGAAGATGATGGGTTGTGGCGGTCCCGGTGTCTCCAACGGTTCCGATTTGCTGACCTTTAGTCACTACATCCCCATCAGCCACCAAAATGGTGTCGAGATGCGCGTATCCGGAATAAAGCGTTGTGGTCTCATAATCGTGCTCAAGGGTTGGGACGTCGTTGTGGCGAAGCACTACAAGATTTCCATACCCCGAATCCGAGTGGACCGTTTTGTCCACCACGCCATTCATAATGGCATATACGGGAGTGCCTCTCACGGTTTTGATATCCACCGCCGGATGGCTCCCGGCTCCTTCAATCCAATCCATTTCATAAGTTCCCGCATACACCACGGGATAAGTGAGTTTCATCTCGCGAGTGTAATCGTCATACGTATCACCCCAATCGAGAGACGAAGTTTCCGTTCGCAACCGAGAGGGTTCGTAACTTGGGATTTCGACCAATTTACTTGAAGAAAGTTCGGAGTAAGTGAGTTTTTGTTCCGTGGAAGTCGTGTTCAACCAATCCGGCACTTGAGCGATGGGGTACGTGGTGCCATCAAACGCCGCATGTTGAGGGGTAGTCATGATGCTCATCTGGAGATACGTGGTTTGTTTCACCAAAAAAGTCGAACTCATCAAGAGCATGAGCACTAAAACCCAGCCTTTTTTATGATCGCGCCACAATTTTCGGGAACGCTCCGAGGAAGGAAAGAACATCATAAAAGATTTGGTTTTTAATATTTATTTTATCTACTAATTTTACCTCTTTTCTCTTTTAAAATCAAGGAGAATCGGGCAAAATATCCGTATGGAATGGCTTTCAAAATCACCCAAAGAAACGATTCAACTCGGAGAAAAACTTATGGAGGAGTTTCCGGAACATCGCCTCATTTGCTTGGAAGGGGAGCTCGGCAGCGGAAAAACGTGTTTAATGAAAGGCATCGGCCGCGCTTTGAATGTGGCGGAAAACATGATCAAAAGCCCAACATTTACCACGGTTTTTACGTATCAATCCGGCGAAAATATTATTCATCACTGTGACTTCTATCGATGTGAAAAACTCGAAGATTTTCCGGTGGATTGGTGGCGGGATTTACTGGATCAAAACACGCTGGTGGTGGTGGAATGGAGCGACCGGATTCAACCGCATTTACCAATGCCGCGGCTCGAAGTGAAATTTATTATTACGAATGAAAATGAACGAAAACTCATTATTAACGAAATCACCCATGAAAAGAAATGAAGTTGAAAAATGGTTGGATGAATTTCATACGCCAGCGCACATTCGGGAACATTCCGAAAAGGTGGCTCAATTGGGAGAAGATTTGGCGAAAAAATTAAAAAAGGTCGGGGAGCAAGTAGACCCGGAAAAAGTGTGGATCGCAGGCATGATTCACGACATGGTGCGCGTGGTGGATTTCAAAAAAGATCCTGACACCCTGGGAACGCCTGAAGATCGGGAAATTTGGAAAGCACTTCGGGAACAATACAAAGGCTGGCATCATGCGGACGCCGCGGCCGACATTTTACGAAAACGTGGCGAAGAGGAACTGGCGGACATTGTGGCTCGCCATAAATACACCTGCATTCTCAGCGATACCCCGCCTCGCACGTGGGAGGAAAAAATATTGTATTACGCAGACAAACGCGTGGCTCACGACCAAATTGTCTCCCTGCAAGAACGTTTTGACGAGGGCCATAAACGGCATCATCCGGGAGAGTCGGTTTCGCCCGAAGAAAAGCAACGCCGAGAGGCGATCCTGGCGCTGGAAAAAGAAATTTTTAAATTTATAGTGCCATCACCAGCGTGATGATCTTAGCGGTTTCTCCTAAAGAGATGAGCCGATCCGGTTTAAACGTTTTGTCTCCATACCCGATAACAATTCTATTGGAATACGCGTATAAAATATAAGGTGCATACCAAGCATCGATCGAGACATCCGAGAATGGATTTTCAGGTAATTCATAGTAGGCCAACAATTCATCTCCATACAACAGGGGAACCTCCTGGAAGGAAAGGTTGATAGCAATTTTAAGAGCTTCAGCGCGATTAATGACTTGAAGGGGCTTAAAGGTCCCGTCCGGATACCCCTTGATGATTCCGAGTGCATAAGCTTTTTCAATGTAGGCGCTTTCTTGCGTATTGATTGAAATATCTTTGAATGAGGTGGAAGCCCCATACCCGTCGACAGATATGCCCAATAAATCCATGGCGGATTTCAAAAATTCAATACGAGAAACTTGTCGATCCGGCTCGAGAAAATAACTTAAAACCGCAAGTTCGCTCGCTCCTTCGTAGTCACCGTTTAAAATTTTGGTCAATAAGGTTTGCTCAAGGAAATTTTTCAAATAAGTCTCAGCCCAATGGCCTTCCAAATGTTGAGACTCCCATTCCATTTCAAATTCTTGAAGCACAGTTGAAATCTCAGGCTCAACCGGTAAAGGATAAACAGTGTCGTCTTCATTAGAGGATCCGTGCGTTTGAGTGGGGTGCCATCCACCATCCCCTCCGATATTTGTGGAGTTCCCTGTATGAGTCGCTGAATCCGTTGTTACGGTTAAAATTTGAGACAATGAATAATTTCCATAATCATCCACGGCTTTTATGTAAACATTATAAGAGCTTCCCGTATTCAAGCCCGCAATTGAAGTCCCGGAGGTGGTCATATCCGTGAGTGTGGAATAAGAAGTATAGAAAGAGCTGGAAATCGGTTTATAGAAGATTTCATAATAATCGAAATGGGTTTCGTTTGTTATCGCTGTCCATGCAAGTCGGACGTCATTGGTATTGATTTCAGAAACATAAAGATCGGAAAGTCCATTGGTTGGGGATTTTTGATCCAGTACAAAATTGGAGGAGATAACCGTTGCGCCTGCAATATTCCCATCATAAGGAGTGATTCGGATTTGGGCATTAGTGATATCAAAATTAGCGATATTGGAAGTTGAATCCCAAATAACAACGATCGTATTGGCTCCGGAAGAAGTGAGAATATAATTTCCTTCATCTCCGATTTGATAGGAGTTTGCATTCACCACAGTGGGAGTTCCATAAGTAGCAATAAAAGGAGAAAGGGCGAGGGTCGCCTTATTCCATCCCATTCCAACATTGTATTCAACCAAGACTTGTAATGTGTCATCATCATTGGGATCATCGATGGTGAACGAGATTGTTACTTTGCCGCTTCCGTCCGTTACTTCTGACGCCCCAACCGAAGAAACTGTAGGAGTAACGGGATTATCATTGAGGGTCACAGTATGAACGAGAATGGCTCCAAGATCGGCGTTGATTGGAGTGGATAGTGTCGCGATAATCGTTTCATTTCCTTCATCCAAAATGTCGTTCACAAGAGTAAAGATAACAGTTCCCGAGGTTGATCCCGCGGAGATTGTAATAGAGGAAACGGAAGGGGAATAATCGATATTATCTCCGGTCGCGGTTCCTGAAAATTCCAAGGGAAGAGTAATCTCTCGTCCGGAAGCGGCGGAAAGTGAGGCGGTAAGGGTAACAGTCATACCATTTTCATCTACGGATTGAGAGGAAGAATCCCAAGTCACAAGGGGAGTGGCATCGTTATCATTGATGGTTGCAGTATGAACCGTAGTAGAACCCTGAGTGGCATTCGTGGGAGATCCCATCGTGACAATGACAGTTTCAGCATCCTCATCAAGCGCATCATTCGTAAGAGTGAGGATTATACTCGCTGAAAGTTGTCCCGCGGGAATGACCAATGGGCTTTCAGTGATTGAGTAGTCAATTTCATTCTCGGTCGCGGTTCCGGAAAGAGTAAAAGGAACTGTAACATCGAGCGGCGAAGTATAAGCAAGTTGTGCGGTGATCGTCACAGTCCCGATTTCTTCATTAACGGATTGATTCGCAACTGTCCAGCTTACGGTAGGCGGAGGCGTATCGCTGATATTGATAGTTGCAGTATGAACCGTGATCGCGCCCAGAGAAGCGTTGGTCGGAGATTCCATAGTGAGAATGACGGTCTCTGCAGGTTCATCAAATTCATCATTGATCACAGTAATAGTGACATTGGCGGAAGTTTGGCCCGCAGTAATTGTAATCGGGCTTGCGGTTATGGAATAATCGGTCTCGATTCCCGTTGCAGTTCCTGTGACGATGAAAGGCACAGTGATATCATGGCTTGAAGCAGTGGAAAGTTGAGCGGTAACGGTTATGGTTTCGACATTCTCCTCGATAGATTGAGAAGAAGTTGTCCATACCACTAAAGGCGGATTATCGTCATCGACGATAATCGCGGTTTGCTCGATAGTTCCTCCTGCGGTTGCATTGATCGGTTCTCCCATGGTTAGAATCACGGTTTCATTCACTTCATCCATAAGATCATCTGCGAGAGTAATTGTTGCTCCTGAGGTTAGGGAACCCGAAGGAATAATAACCGGAGATTCGGTGATAGAATAATCAACCCCACTCCCTGTCGATGTCCCGGAAACAGTAAAGGGAACGATTACGTCAAAGGCGGAATAATCCGAGATTTGAGCAGTGACAGTTATGGTCCCATCATTTTCTGACGCATCTTGAGAAACTACAGTCCAAGAAACCGTAGGAGTGGCATCGTTGTCATTGATCGTAGCGGTGTGGACGGTGATGTCCCCGACAGTGGCGTTGACCGGATTTCCCATGGTGATAATAATTGTTTCTGCATCTTCATCAATCAAGTCATCGTTGAGCGTAATTGTGACATCGGCAGTGGTATTCCCCGCGGGAATGGTAAGAGGCGAGGCCGTGATGGAATAATCAGTACCGTCTCCCGTGGATGTCCCTGTAATTGTAAAAGGGACTGTGACATCCGTCTCAATCGCAGCGGAAAGTTGTGCCGTAACCGTGGCCGTAGGGCTCCCTTCACTTACAAGTTGAGAAGAAGAAGTGAAATACACTAAAGGAACGGTATCATTATTTTCAATAGTTAACGTAAAAGCCGTAGTCGATCCTGGGATGGCATTAATCGGAGTGTCCATGGTAACAATCACGGTCTCATTGGATTCTTTAAAGGAATCATTATTGAGTGTGATGGTAATATTAGAAGTGGTCGTACCCGATGCAATGATAAGGGGAGAAGAGGTGATAGAATAGTCCGTCCCGTTTCCGATGGCGGTTCCGGTAAGAATGAAAGGAACACTAACATCTTGACCTGAGGTGACAGAAAGTTGAGCCGTGAGCGTGACTGTGGAAATCTCTTCACTCGTAGATTGAGAAGAAGTGGTCCATGTTACGGTTGGGATCTCGTCGTTATCATTAATGGTAGAGGTATGAACCGTCGTAACGCCTGCCGTAGCATTGGTAGGGGACCCCATGGTGACAATAACGGTTTCATCACTTTCATCAAGAACATCATTAACTATGGTGATCGTGATCGCGGCCGTGGTTTGACCTGCGGTGATCGTAATGGGACTGGAGGTAATGGAATAATCAGTCCCATTTCCCGTGGCAGTTCCGGAAAGAGTAAAAGGAACTGTAACATCTTTCCCTGACGCGGAAGAAAGTTGCGCGGTGACTGTCATGGTTCCGGCATTTTCATTTGCGGATTGAGAAGCGGCAGTCCATTGAACAAAAGGAAGAGCATCGTTGTCCTCAATGGTAATCGTATGGACTGTGACCGTTCCTTGAATGGCGTTAGTGGGGGACCCCATGGTAACAATAACGGTCTCATTGTTTTCGTCGAGAGAATCATCAATGAGCGTTACGGTAATGTTGGAGGTAAGATCGCCGGGGGAAACAATGATCGGGCTTTCCATAATGGAATAATCGGTTCCGCCCCCAGTCGCTGTCCCGGTTAATGTAAAAGGAATCGTTATTTCGGATTCCGATGTGGCGGAAAGTGCTGCAGTTAGAGTGATCTCTGTAATTCCTTCGCTTATGGTTTGAGAAGACGAGGTCCAAGTTACTCCAGGTGAAGAATCATTATTCGTAATTGTTGCGGTGTGAATCGTAGTGGCCCCAAGGATGGCATTAGATGGAGAACCCATGGTTACGATGATTGTTTCGGACAATTCTTTAAAGTTATCATCAGAAAGGGTAAGAGTAATTGTTGCAGTGGTATTCCCTGTCGTGATGGTAATCGGAGAAGGGGTGCTGGAGTAATCAATTCCGCCCCCAAGCGCGGTTCCGGTAAGGGTGAAAGGGATGGTGACATTTTTCCCTGAAGTGGCTGAAAGTTGAGCCGTGATCGTCATAGTTGCTGTCCCTTCTGAGGCAGATTGCGAATCTACAGACCAAGAAACTGACGGAATACTCCCGAAATCATTATCATTGATCGTTGAAGTGTTCACGGTAATAATGCCTTTGCTGGCATTGGTCGGGTTTCCCATGGTGGCAATTACTGTTTCGTTATCTTCATAAAGAGAATCGTCGACCACGGCGATACTGATAGTGGCAGTGGTTTGTCCTGCAGTAATGCTAATGGGGCTTGCCGTAATAGAATAATCCGTTCCGCTTCCCGTCGCTGTTCCGGTCAGAGTAAAAGGGACAGAAACATCAAGTCCAGATGCAGAAGAAAGCTGAGCTGTGATGGTCGCAACCCCAACATTTTCATCACTGGCTTGAGAAGAAGAAGTCCATGTCACAGTTGGACTATTATCATTGTCATTAATTGTGGCGGTATGAACCGTGATACCTCCTTGAATAGCGTTGGTAGGGGACCCCATGGTGACAATCACGGTTTCATTGTTTTCATCAATGGAGTCATTAATGAGTGTGATTGTGATATTGGAAGAAATATCCCCGGCAGAAATCGTGATCGGACTGACGGAAATCGAGTAATCGGTGTCATCCCCCGTTGCTGTCCCCGAAAGGGTAAAGGGAACCGTCACATCAAGATCGGAATACGCGGAAAGTTGCGCCGTAACTGTCATAGTCCCTGTGCTTTCAGCAGCGAATTGAGAAGAAACGGTCCAGGTCACAGCGGGAGTGGTGTCATTATCATTGAGGGTAATAGTGTGGGAAGTAACAACTCCTTGAGTAGCATTGGTGGGAGAATCCATAGTTAGGATCAAAATTTCGGTGGATTCCTTAAATGAGTCATCCATCAATGTCACCATGATATTGGAAGTTGTGGTACCGGCAGAAATCGTGATCGGACTTGCCGTGATGGAATAATCGGTCCCATCTCCAATAGCAGTCCCAGAAAGAGTGAAAGGAATCGTAACTTCTTTCCCGGACACGGCAGAAAGTTGTGCGGTAATGGTAAGAGGGGAAGCTCCTTCAGCTGCGGATTGAGAGTCTATCGTCCATGCAACTGTGGGGGCATTGTCATTGTCTGTAATGGTGACGGTATGAACAGTCGTTTCACCTTGTGTGGCATTCGTAGGCGCTCCCATGGTAATAATCGCCGTTTCGTCATTTTCATCCAGTGTATCGTTGACGATGGTGAGGGTGATATTGGCCGTGGTTTGGCCCGCAGTAATGGTGATTGGGCTGGCGGTGATCGAATAATCCGTTCCATTTCCGGCCGCCGTTCCACTCAAAGTATAAGGCACGGATACATTGCGCCCTGAGACCGCAGACAATTCCGCGGTAAGGGTCAACGTCCCTACCGATTCAAGACCACTTTGAGAAGAAGAAGTCCATGTTACGGTGGGGGAAGCATCGTTATCATTGATTGTTAACGCTCCGTCTCCATCTGAAATAGTTGAATTAACCGCATTGGAAAGAGCAAGAATTACGGTTTCATTGTTTTCATCAAGCCCATCATCAGTAATGGATACATTGAAAGTTTTGTCTCCGGTTTGTCCCGCCGTCCATGTGATCGTTCCCGAAGTAGCCGTGTAATCGGATCCGGCAGTTGCCGTTCCCTCTGAAGTCGCATAATTCACGGAAACAGTGCTTGAACTGGTTCCGGTCATGGTCACTGTAATTGCAGCTGTAGATCCATTTTCAGAAACAGAATTATCTACGATAGCAATGGAAACATTGTCGTTATCATTGATTGTGGCAGTGTGTACGGTGGTCGCCCCTTGAGACGCGTTAGTAGGAGAGCCCATGATAACAATCACAGTTTCATTGCTTTCATCAATCACATCATCCACTACAGAGAGAGTGATATTGGCTGTGGTTTGTCCTGCAATCACAGTGATTGGACTGGCGGAAATTGAATAATCCGCTCCATCTCCGGTAGCAGTCCCATCTCCTAATGTAAAAGGAACAGAGATATCCAACCCAGAGGCCGTAGACAGTTGAGCCGTAATCGTGAGCGTCCCAGCAGATTCAAGTCCCCCTTGTGAAGCAGCGGTCCACTGGACCGTTGGACCCGCATCGTTATCATTGAGTGTGGCGGTGTGCACTGTGGTGGTCCCTTGAGTGGCCTTGGTGGGGGAGCCCATTGTAACAATCAAGGTTTCGTTATTTTCATCAAGAGAATCATCGACCACTGTGATTGTAATATCTTCAGTGATATTTCCGGCCGTAATCGTAATAGGAGACGCGGTAATAAAATAATCTCCGCTGCTCGCTGTACCCGAAAGAGTAAAAGGGACCGTAACGTCGAATTCAGATGACTCAGAAAGTTGCGCAGTAATAGTTAATGTACCCACAGATTCAACCCCGCTTTGTGAAGCAGTGGTCCACTGGACCGTTGGTTCAGCGTCGTTGTCATTAATTGTTAAAATTGCCTCTCCGTCACTGATTGTTCCGACAATAGGGTTTGAAAGAGTCAGCGTTACGGTTTCATTGTTTTCATCTGAAGTGTCATTTGTGATAGGCACATTAAAGGTTTTATCTCCGGTTTGTCCTGCGGTCCAAGTAATAGTGCCCGAAGCGGCCGTATAATCAGTGCCTGCCGTTGCGGTCCCATTTGAAGTTGCATAATCCACGGAAACATCACTCAAGCTGGTGCCTGTCATAGTTAAAGTGATTGTTGCCGTAGTGTCATTTTCAGCTACGGAATTATCAGAAATTATAATACTGGGAGGGGTATCATCATCAATTAGGGTTACTGTATGGACTGTAGTTGTGCCCTTGGTGGCATTGGTTGGGGATCCCATAGTTATGATGATGGTTTCATCCTCTTCATCAAGGGCATCATTAATGATGGTAAATGTAATATCTTTAGTGGTATCCCCTGAAGAAATAGTGATTGGGCTTGCAGTGATGAGGGTGTAATCGGTGCCAGACCCTACGGCGGTGCCGGTAAGGGTGAAAGGGACCGTAACGTCAAGCCTAGATTCCATATTCAATTGAGCGGTCACGGTAACCGATGCCACGGACTCTGCAGAAGATTGAGTAGCCGCTGTAAAAGTGACGGTTGGAGGATCTTCATTATCTTGTAGGGTCGCGGTATGGATCGTGATATCCGCCCCTTTGGCTGCATTTGTTGGATTCCCCATGGTAATCACTATGGTTTCATTATTTTCGTCAAAAGTATCGTCGACCACATTTATTGTGATATTGGAGGTAAGTTGTCCTGCGGGAATCGTGATAGGACTTGCCGTGATTGTGTAATCAGCTCCACCTCCTGTTGCGGTCCCGGTGATTGTATACGGTACCGATACGTCTGAATCGGTCACTCCATTAAGCGATGCCGTAACAGTTAGTGCTCCTATAGATTCAGCTTCACTTTGCGAGGTCGATGTCCAATTTACAGAAATCAACCAAACCCAATTTAAGTTATGTCCGGAATCTAAACTGGTCGATCCACCAACAATGGCGTTGCCGCTAGAAGCGTCTGAATCTTTAGCGTCTACATAGCTAACAGACTGGGCGCCTGACACATTCAAATTCCAATAATTTCCATCCGAAGTACTTCGTAAGACAACTTTATGCCCGGAAACACCGGTTAACGTAAAAGGACCGGTAACCGTTTGAGTCGTAGCGGCTGTAAATTGAATATTTTTATCCTGAGTAACCGATCTGAACCCATAAAAAGATGTGCTCCCTGAAATGACGGAAGTTTTTGTTGCGTCATCAAATGTAACGGTCCCGGAACGCGGCGTAAAAGTACCTGCGCGAGAAAAATTACCGCCAATGGTTAAAGCGCGATTATCTACAGAGACATCAAAATTGCCTGCCGTGATTGTTAAATTATTATTAACATCTAAATTCGTGCCAAGTTGAAAAACATCAGTAGCGCCATCGGTTGAATTGATTGTGAGGTTGTAATAAGTTGGCGATAAAGTTGTAACCGTGTACGAATCCGCTCCAGCATCAGCATCGCCAACAAATTGCACTGTTCCGGAATCCGTATCATTTGTTAAAGAAATGGTCTCGTTTCCACGAACTTTTAATGTCCCGTTATTAGAAAACGATCCGGTAACTGTTAAATTTCTTCCGTCGGTTACAAGAACCCCGGCTGGACCTATTGCGGCTCCGGCAAAAATTTTATGATTTGGCAAGGTAAAGTTCGTCTGCGTAACGCCGTCGTAGGGCGAAATGTCTAAAGTGGCGTTGTTGTAGACCCAATCTTTCATGGTGTACGGACCGGCGATGCCGGCATAGCGCATCGTACCCCCCACTACAAAAGTTGGTTGACCGGCGAGAGTGGTAATCGTCTCGTTACCGAGCAAACACAATCCCCCATTAGCTCCAACTGTCAATGTGCTGCTGGTGCCATTAACGGTTAGGTTTAATCCGGAAGTATTAAAAATACCCGAGGTAATGATTAGGTCTTGACTGGCGGCATCGAGAGTTAGTGCGTTGCTGGTTAGCTGAACATACGTCCCCGCTGTTTTGTTGATGGTTATGTCGGCATTAAAAACTCCGCCAGCACTGGCTCCCACCGTCAGATACTGCAAATTTCCTCCACCGAAAACTAATAAGCCGGCACCGCCATCAAAGGTTGAGGTCAGAGAGACATCTCCACGGGCTTCAATGGACGCTCCAGAGGCACCGGCCCAAGTTCCGTCATTAAACGTCAACGCATTTTCAACAATCAAAAACTCATTGGTTGTTCCGTTTAATGCTCCAGCCCCTCGAGTTAAATATAGATTGTAAAAAATTTCATCGGCGTCCGTGCTTGTGCTATCAACATTGATTGTCGTGGCAACGCCGCCATTCATGTTTCTGAACATCACCCATCCATTACTATGCTGAAAAGCATCGGTTCCCCCACCTTCTGCAACAGTAAAATGAGATCCGCATTGAAGTTGTTCGGAAGTTGAAACATAGGTCGCTCCAACATTTATAGTAAGAGCGCCGTCTTGATAAATTCTTCCACCACCCCCGTGAAAGGTTCCTCCCGATTGCGTATAAGCATTAGAAAAAGTATTTGTGGTACTTGAGGCATAAAAATCACCGCCACTTACAGTCATCGCTCCTGTAATTGTTAATATACCACTACCGCCATTAAAAATACCGCCCGATTGAGAAAAAGTACTATTAACTGTTAGTGCGTTTGCACCCATTGAAAACTCGCCACTGGTTACTCCTAGTGTGATCATTGTGGCTCCTGAACTAAGAGAGACACCTTCGGAATTATTGATAACTATATTTCCGATAATTTTCGCCGTTGCTCCGGTAGCATTTATGGTTTGCGCACTAGTTCCGCTCATGGTGATTGTTGCACCCGTAGAGGTCCCGTCATAACTACTGCCAACTGTTATATTACCTTTTAATTGGATGTTTGATCCGAGCAGTCGACCATTTTGCAAGGATAAGTCGCCAAGTATGGTAACCGTATCTGAAGACCCAAGAGTAAAAGTATATGTGCTATCGCAAGCTCCCCCTAACAAACAATTGATCGTCAAATTATTAAAAGAGACCGCACCCGGAAAATCAAAAGTAACCGGACCACCAGAGTCTAGAACAACGGTTCCGTTGTTATGATTAAAAGTACCGGAAGAATATATCCAGTTTCCTCCGCTGTAAGTACCCGTACTGGATGCGGTGAATATTCCACCGTTAATTGTTACAAAATGAACGGTCAATCCAGATGTTTGCCCATCAAACGTTCCTCCGGAAAAAACTCCGGCATAAATATTCGTTGTATAACTTCCACAATTATAAGTACCGGAACTGTGCGTCCATGTGCCGGTTACATTAATATTTCCACCACTATTTGCAATTGTACCTCCATTATAATTAACGTTGACTGATGCAAATCCGTAAATTCCAACATCTAAAGTTCCGCTACTAACAGTCAAATTTTGCATGGTCACCGGCGAGAGTAAATTCACTCCACTGGCATTGTTTACTACGATAGTACCTGTGTTTTTTGTCGTAGCACCAGTCGCATCAATACTCTGGGCACTCGTACCAGTCATGTTAATTGTTGCACCATTTAAAGTACCATCATAATTTGATCCAACAAGAATATCGCCTTTTAATTGTATATTCGCTCCCCGTAATTCTCCATCAGCCAAGGTTAAATCACCTGCAATAGTAACAGTATCTGATGATCCTAATGTCAAGTAATAACTATCACAAGTAGAACCACCGCAAGCGTCGATATTAAGATTATTCAATGTGATTGCCCCTGGGAAATTCCATGTTATTGAACCGCCGGCATTCCATTGAATGGATCCATTATTATGATCGAAGGTTCCTCCAGTAATACTCCAACTGTCTCCGGACATCAACCAACCGGTCGGAGCAATGAATGCACCTCCGGAAATTGTTGGTCTGTGGAGTATAAATCCGGCGGAAGTATTCCCGTTAAACGTACCTCCCGAAAGATTCAAGTTATAAATAGAAGCATTTAAAGAACTCCCCATATCTATTGTACCAGCGGCCTGATTGATGGTGGTAACCGTAAAGGCTCGACCAGCTGTGATAGTTCCGCTATATCCAGCATTGACGTTTATCGTGGTTAATGACGCAGAAAAACTGGCATCAATTGTTGAAGTCTTTGTAGAAGTACCATCAAAAGTAACAGTATCACTAGCCACCGGACAAGTATCTAAGCTCCAGTTCGCGCACGTACTCCAGTTGTCATCCCCCCCCCCACCATCCCAAGTGCGGGTTGCTGCACTGGCCAACCCAACCCCGGCAAAAAAAGCCAACATCATGATCCCGAACAAAAAACTGATTTTTAATGTTTTTTTTGTTTTCATTTTTAAAAGGAAAGGGGATTGAAAAGATTTTTAATCTTGTTATTTTAACATAAAAATGAGAAACATGCAAATCTGTTGAATGGGGGTTTTTACAGTAAGTTCTTCAACATCGCCAGCGTGATTTCATCCACTTGTCCGGCATTCGCATCGTTTACAGAGGCGATCAAATTGTTTTTGAGTTGAAAATTTTGAACCGCGGTGCGGGTTTGCTGTCCATAATATTCCGTGACCATGGCCCCCTTAAAAAATCCCAATTCTCGCAAAAGAGTTTGCAAGGTTTTGACATCTGCGCCGCGATCCCCAAAATTCAAAGTCCGTACTAAAGAAGCAATTTTGCTCGTTTCCGAAGACGCAATAGAATCATTGGGGTTGGATCGGTTGAGAGCAATATTGCTTAAGGCTTGGGTGCGCGATTCCACAATTCGATTCAATGTAGAGCGGGTGTTGGGCCCAAAAACCCCGGCTCCGGCATCGGTTTGAGCCGTCAAAATCCCCATTTTTTGTTGAAATTTAAACACCGCATGTTCGGTGACTTCACCGTAATATCCTGTGGCTTCCACGCGAAGGTATCCCAAATCCGTTAATTCTTGTTGAAGGATTTTAACGTCTTCTCCCGACATTCCCAACACCAAATCACGTGAAAAAGAAATACGGTTCATCCCCAAATCCGGATAAGAATCAATGAGAAGCAATCCTTTTTGATAGGCTTGGAATTCTTCATTGTCTTGCTCTTCACGGAATTTGGCGAGCATGAGGTCAAGCATCTTGCGAGTGTTGACTCCGGTGTGTCCCGCCCCAAAATCATCCACGGAGCTGATCACGCCATTGTCGAGCTGAAATTGGACCACAGCCTCGCGAGTATCCTCACCATAATAACCCGTAATTGGGCCGGCAAAATATCCCAATTCAATGAGATAACCTTGGAGCTTCTCAACATCTTCGCCATTGGATAAATACCAAACATCCTCAGGGAAAAGTTGAGGGGCTAAAATTACATTTTTTACAATCGCTTCGCTGGCCGTGAATTCTTCAAAGTAAACCTCTTCGGTGACCCCTTCATCCAACCCATAAACCGTGACATCCACGGTTTTGAGTCCCCAGTTGAGCGCACGTTCGAGCCCGGGTTCACAAGCACCCATCCACACATCCAAACGATCGTACGTTTGCCCGCGATTTCCGGCGGTTACAATGGCACCGCCGCGATCATGCACCGCCGTTAGACCAATGCCGGGAATGTTCATTTTTGTGCCAAAGGGGTAGGTCTTGGGTGCCGCGATCATACCCGCATAAACCGGTGTCCCATCCGCTCCATTCGTGCCGTTTCCATTGAGGCGAATATCTCCCTCATAAGAACCGGTCACATAATACGATTGTCCCTCGCAAGGGGAGTAGTATGCGGAAACTCGAAAGGTTTGAACATAGGGAAAAAGCGTTTCGGCTTGTACGGTTGGAATTCGTAACGGAAAGGCGACGAAGACAAGGGCGAAAGCCATTAACTTAGCATGGCGTATAGAACGCATGGGATTTTTGTTTTAGTTTTTTGTTTATAAATCTTTCTATTATACCAAAAAATCAACCTTTCAACCATGAGAGGGTGTTGACATTATATAAATTTAGCTTATTCGTGCGAGTGGGAGAGGAAAATTTTTGTGAAAATTTTCAAGAAAGAAATGTCGAGAATCATGATCCGAGACATTTCGCTTCCATTTGAACAAAAATTCTTCCTTCCCTCTCGCCTCAAATCGCCCCTAACCTTCTAAAGATTTCTCTTTCCACAAAATCTTTATCCCTTCCGTATTTGAGACGGGAAAGTTGTTTATAGGCTTCGGCAGCCTCAAGATCGCCTTTTTCCGTGTACGGGTTGACCGGAATGATACTGAACGGGCGGCTCGGCTGAGTGTCGATAGAAAGCTTGATCACGCCTTTGTATTTATCCATACTGATGAGATCTTGCTCGGAAAACACCGGCGCCATTTCTTTGGCCATAAACTCCGCGTCCTGAGCACCGATTTTATACGCCATAATGGAACCCACGTTACCAAAAATGGCATCTTTCAATGACACTTGTTTGGCTCCTTTTTTTGCTTGAGACCCTTCCAACTGCGCCAAATACTGATGAGCAAGCACCAAGCCCAAGCGATATTTGCGAGCTTCGGACAAGATCGATTCGATACTGTCGGTTACGTAATTTTGGAACTCATCGATGTAGAGGAAAAAGGGTTCGCGTTGTTCTTTAGATTGCTTTTGTCGGCGCATGGCCGCCATTTGAATTTTAGCCACAATGATCAAACCGAGCAGTTTGGAGTTCACTTCACCGGTTTCTCCTTTGGAAAGATTCATCAAAAGAATCTTTTTATTATTCATCACATCCGTAAAATCAAACGCGGACTTGGCTTGACCAATAATGTTACGCATCATTCCATTGGTCACAAATTGACCGAATTTAGCGGCAAAATAAGGGATCATTTCTTGTTTCTCTCGCGCTCCGGTCTTGGCCATTTGCTGTTCCCAGAACGATTTCACGATCGGATTGGTCACGTGTTTGGTTCTTGTTTTTTGATAATCGTCATCCGTGAATAGACGCACCACATCGGTTAAAGATCCGCCTTCGGGATCCGCCATAAGCGTCAAACAACCGTTGCGGAAATAGTCCTGAATGCGGGGTCCAAAGACTTCTTCATCAAATAATTTTATCATGATATTCATGGCTTCCAACGCCACCCAGTCTTGCTCTTCCGGCGTGGTCGCTTCCAAAAGATTGAGCCCCACCGGTCGTTCCAAATCGCCGGGACTGAAATAAACCACGTCATCCGCGCGTTCTCGCGGTACAAATGGCAAAATATCCTCAATGAGTGAGCCGTGCGGGTCGATCACACAGAGCCCGCGACCCTCCTTCAAGTCTTGACGAATCATAACTTGCAAGGTGGACGATTTACCGGTTCCGGTTTGTCCAATCACGTAAAAATGCCTGAAACGATCTTCTTGTTTGATTCGAACTTCCCGTTTTTCTCCGCGATAAAAGTTGTGGCCGATCAACATTCCTTCTTTGGGAAGATTTTCCGGCGCTTTGGCGATTTTAAAGTTTTGCCAACGGATGTGCGGCGCGAGATTGTATCGGATGTCCGGAATATGAAAAAGTGAAGCCAATTCTTCGGCGCAAAGAATCATCGGGCCATTGAAAAGATGATAAAACCGTTGAGTCCAATTGCGCTTTAAATTTCGATAAATAAAATTGACGGCCAATTGTTTATCGTTGTGATAACGAGTGTGCAGTAATTCATTATTGTCGATGCTTTCATACTGAGCAAACGCACTGCGAATACTGGTGTATTGTTGTTTGGCCATCACCGGATCCGGCGAACTGATCACAAGGCGAATCACACTCTCAAATCCGGGCTGTGTATTTTTTTCTTCAATCGCCTTTATTTGTTCATCCGTCATGGGAGTGGTGCGCTCGGTGTAGCGTTGTTGCTCGGCATTGTATCCCAAATATTCCTGGGTGGGCCCACGGAACAGCAAATTGATCAAAGTCCCAAACCAAGAAATAGGATTCAACATGGACAAAAAGGACGGTTTTTTATTTTTCATGATTTCTCGTGCAAGTTCACGGCCTTCTTCTTGCCAGCCTTCCTTTTTCGGACGAATCATGATTTGAAGCGCTGCCGCTTCATCTTCATCCAATTTGGAGAACACATTGGTGATCGCATTCAACGGATCGCTGTTCAAACGCTGATAGGTTTTAAAAGGGAATTTATAGTGCTTGAGGGGCCGGAAATAACAACCTCGAACCGTGGCTTTGTCGGAAAAAATATTGTAGCCGTCCGTATATTCGATATACACATCGGGATAAAACGTAGTGATGTGTTTTTCCACCAACTTGGTGAGATACTTGGGGACTACAAAATAAAAATCAATCTGATTGTTTTGCGAAACGATTTCACAACTCAAAAAGTCTTGGCCTTTGATTCGATGAATCCACGGATCTTCATAGATGCTGTGAAGAGATTCAAAAAAATGCTTCATAAGTCCGATCACTTCCTTAAAATCCTTTCCGGTTGAGAATTTTTCTTGTTCTTTTTCCTTATCCTCCTTGGATTCTTTGCGCGGGATTTGGAGCTTCATAAAAACCATACTCATCGATTTCTGGCCGTTGAGGCGCAATCGAAACCACACCCATAACAAGAAAATTGTTAGAGCGGTCGCGAGAATCAAACCGAGGATGATGAGAAAAGTGTTCATTCCGGGAGGGGGAATTTTTTGATTTTAATCCTATTATTATACTGGAAAATTCAATAAAAATAAAGTCGGGATCACTTAGCGCTCGGAGGGAGAACCACGGCTACATTCATTTCTGAGATTTGAGCGGTAGGTAATTCGCTCGGAGCGCCCACCATCAAATCTTTGGCTTTTTGATCTTTGGGGAACGCGATCACTTCACGGATATTGCTTTCTTCTTGAAGCAACATAAGGATGCGATCCAAGCCCCAAGCAATGCCGCCATGAGGAGGTGCCCCAAATTTAAAAGCTTTTAATAAATGCCCGAATCGAAGTTCAGCATCCGCTTCGGAAATTCCGAGCGCCTTAAAAATGCGGCTTTGCAACTCGGGTTTATGGATACGGATACTGCCTCCGGCGATTTCGTTTCCGTTGAGCGAAAGGTCGTAAGCCTGGGCTTTAACAATCTTAGGCGAAGTTTCAAGAAGATCGACATCCGAATCCTTGGGCGCGGTAAAGGGATGATGGGCGGCCACATAACGATTTTCTTCTTTGCTGAACTCGAAAAGCGGGAAATCCGTGATCCACGCAAACGCCAAAACATTGGGGTCTCGCAATTTAAAACGGTCCGCACACACCAAGCGCACTTGACCCATAGCGGTGCACGCGACGTCCACGGTATCTGCAGTAAAGAAAATAATGTCTCCGGTTTGAGCCCCCACTTTTTCAATAAAAGCTTTGCCTTCATCTTTGAGAAATTTCAAAATGGAAGAATGTGGGCCCTCAGGTTTCATCGCAATATAAGCCAGCCCTTTTACCCCATAAACCTTAGCCAATTCCGTGAGTTCATCGATATCTTTGCGCGTAAATTC
This sequence comes from Candidatus Gracilibacteria bacterium, assembly GCA_041658685.1. Classification (NCBI taxonomy): domain Bacteria; phylum Candidatus Altimarinota; species Candidatus Altimarinota bacterium. Next base: position 379,082 of record JBAZZS010000001.1, read on the forward strand.
AGCGCCACCCGGGACACGCATCGCTTTCACCACACCCACTTCATCCGCGGTTTTTTCAAACACTTGGAAACCGCATCCTTTGGCCAATTCCGTGACATCCTCCATTGCCATTTCAAACCGCAAATCCGGTTTATCGGACCCATAACGATTCATGGCTTCTTCCCACGTCATGCGTTTGAATGGTTTAAACAACATCTTTTTTTGAGGCGCGAATTCTTCAAACAAAGTCATCACCACTTCTTCATTCACTTGCATCACATCTTCCTCATCCACAAATGACATTTCAAGATCAAGCTGAGTGAATTCGGGTTGGCGATCGCCACGCTGATCCTCGTCGCGGAAGCAACGGGCAATCTGAAAATAACGATCCATGCCCGCCACCATGAGGAGTTGTTTCAATTGTTGAGGGGATTGAGGCAGAACGAAAAATTTCCCGGGATAAAGACGTGAAGGGATCACATATTCGCGACTGCCTTCAGGCGTGCCTTTGATCAAAATTGGGGTTTCCACTTCCACAAAATTGCGCTCATTGAAAAGATCTCGAGCACGTTTGATGAATTGATGCCGTCGAACAATGTTATTTTTCATGCGCTCACGACGAAGGTCAAGATAGCGATAGGTGAGGCGAAGTTCTTCATTCACGGGCTTTTCTTGATCGATTTCAAACGGGGGAGTGAGAGATTCATTTAAAATCGTGACCTCTTCAACTAATACCTCAATCGCGCCGGTTTTAAGATTGGGATTGGTCATGCCTTCGGGACGAGCGCGCACTGTTCCCTTCACTTGAACCACGTATTCGGGACGGCAAGAATCCATAAGTTTGTGGGCCGCAGGGTTATGCTCGGGGTCGGAAACCACTTGCGTGAGCCCGTAGCGGTCTCTCAAATCAATAAAAATCAATTGTCCATGGTCGCGACGGCGATGCACCCACCCGGCCAAGGTGACAGTTTCGCCAACATGTTTTTTGTCGAGTTCATTGAGGGTATGGGTGCGGTACATAGGTAAGGGTTAGGGGATATTAAACCTAGAGGAGCAGGTGTTTTTAAGGTCGCATTTTTTCAAGGGAGGTTCTTTATGTCGTGGTGAGCCTGCCGAACCACACATCCATAAAGGGAAAAAATACGAAATGCGGGGGAAAAGGACACTCACTTCGTTCGTGTCTATTCTATTGAATTACCGCAAACGGGGCAATCTCGGTTTTAAGCATTTCCGTCATTTGGATCCCAAACGGGACCTTGATGCGCTTAAGCATCCCTTGCGACGGGATGTGAAGTTCCACAGGAAGGTCTCCTTGGTATTTTAAAAGAATGGCCTTGAGGTCGCGCAAAGCCTCGGGAGAGGTCGCGTGTTCAGCCAGGGCGAGTACAATGGATTTACTCGGGGTGGCAACTGTGGGGGCAGGCAAGGGCGGAGGAGGTGGAGTCGCTTCCCCATGCGAACCGAGAGGAGCCTCCACCGGAACGACCCCTCCCTCTTTTTCAGGCTCGGAATGTAAAGTGACCGCCTGAATTTGAAGGCGTTCTTTTGGGTTGTAAAGCTTGGCTTGTTTGGCTTTCGTAATCATAGCCTCCAACGACACCGTTTGAATATTTTGGCAGATCAATTGAAGAGAACCGCGTCGATTTTCCAACTTGCCGGTGATCACGACCACGCTGTCTTCGGTGAAAAGGCTTCGATATTGCAAATAGGTATTGGAAAAAACAATCACCTCAATGCGCCCGGTGGGATCTTCCAAGGTAAGATACGCCATCGGGGAACCACTTTTGGTTGTGATGCGTTTGATTTGAGTTAAAATTCCCGCCACTTTAATCAATTGTCCAATTTTTTTCTTGGTCAAAGAAGAAAGAAGATCAGCTTTTTTCTTTAAATACGAGGTAAGTCCTTGAAGCGGGTGTCCGGAAACATACAATCCCAAGTATTGTTTTTCCCAGTTGAGGCATTGCAACGGACTCGCAGCCGGGACTTCCGCCAATTTAAAAGAGGGGAGAAGGTCGTCTCCTCCGGACAACATGGAAAAAATATCGGTTTGCCCTTCTGCTCCGGTGCTTTGCGCACTACGGGCAAAGCGAGAAATTTCCTCAGTGCTGGAAATCATAGCTTTTCGTTCGCCGAGTTCATCGAGAGCCCCGGCATAAATCAAGGCCTCGAGAGTTTTTTTATTGAGAAGGGAAAAAGGAACGCGTCGCGCAAAATCCTCGATGGATTTAAAAGGCCCGGTTTTCTGACGAATTTCATGAATATCATGAACCGTGGATTCTCCCACCCCCTTAATAGCCGCTAATCCAAAACGGATATGTGTGTCATCCACCACCGTAAAGTGCGCCATGGATTCATTGATGGAAGGCGGAAGCACTTCAATGCCCATGGCTGAGCTTTCATTCATTTCCAAAACAATGCGATCCGTGTCATCAAGGTCCGAGGTCATGAGCGCAGCCATGAATTCCGCGGGATAATGGCTCTTAAGATAGGCGGTACGGTAGGCGATCATGGCATAACATGTCGCATGCGCTTTATTGAATCCATAACCGGCAAACGGTTCAATCACTTTATCAAACACTTCTTTGGCAAAAGATTCAGTATGGCCTTTATTGATAGCGCCTTGGATGAATTTTGCGCGCTGTTTCATGAGGAGCTCGGGCTGTTTTTTCCCCACCGCTTTCCTTAAGATATCGGCTTCTCCGAGAGAAAACCCGGCCACCATTTGAGCGAGTTGAAGAATTTGTTCTTGATACACGGCCACGCCATAGGTTTCCTTTAAAATCGTGGCAAACGAGGGGTGCAAATAATGAATCGATTTTTCATTGTGTTTGCCTTTGATATAAGAAGGAATCCAGTCCATCGGGCCCGGGCGATAAAGCGCGTTCATGGCAATCAAATCCTCAAAACGTGTGGGCCCGAGTTCTTTCAAATAGCGACGCATTCCCGCGGATTCAAATTGAAAAACGCCGGTGGTGTCGCCTCGAGCCATGAGCTCAAAGGTGTCTTTATCTTCCAAAGGGATTTCATTGAGGTTGATGGTGACGTTTTTGGTGCGTTGAAGGATTTCAAGCGCGTATTGAAGGATGGTGAGATTTTTAAGTCCCAAAAAGTCCATTTTAAGGAGGCCGATGGATTCAATGGCGTGCATTTCGTACTGCGTGATAATGGCGTCATTTTCGCCGCGGGGCGTGGATTGAAGGGGAGTGTATTGAATAAGAGGTTTATCCGAAATTACGACCGCACAGGCGTGCACCGAGGCGTGACGTACAACTCCTTCCAATTTCATAGCCAAATCCATGAGTTTTTTAATGTGGACATTGGCCTCGCATTGTTTGCGGAGCTCGGGGTCCCCCTCCAGAGCTTCTTTTAAGGTAATGCCGGGGCGCGCGGGAATGAGTTTTGCAATCACATCCACATCGCCATACGGAATCCCCAAAACCCGGCCCACATCGCGAATCGCGGCGCGCGCCCCCATAGTCCCGAACGTGATGATTTGCGCCACATGATCCTTCCCATATTTTTGCACCACATAATTCAACACGTCCCCTCGACGATCATCGGCAAAGTCGATATCAATATCCGGCATACTCACGCGTTCCGGATTGAGAAAGCGTTCAAAAAGGAGCCCGTATCGCAACGGCTCAATATCGGTGATCGCCAAACAATAGGCAATGATCGATCCTGCCGCAGATCCTCTTCCCGGCCCCACCAAAACCCCGGAATTTTTCGCAAACGACACAAAATCATGAACAATCAAAAAATAATCATCAAATCCCATTTGATGAATGAGCTTCAGTTCATATTCAAGACGATCGAGAACCTCCTGTGACGGAGTTTTTCCATAACGTTTTTCAAGCCCCTCCAGACACAACTCCCGGAGATAATCCTCGGATTTTTTCTCGAACGGCGTATGAAACGACGGCAAAATATTTTTCCCCAACTTAAGCTCCACATTGCACTGGTCTGCAATCACGAGCGTGTTGGAAATCGCTTCCGGGATGTACGAGAAAGCATGCTTCATCTCTTCCGGCGACTTCATGGCAAAAACCCCATTCATCCTAAACCGATCTTCGGTATCCACCGTAACCCCGGTTTGCACGCACAACAAAGTATCATGCGCCTCTTTATCTTGCGGTAAAATATAATGACAATCATTCGTGGCAACAATCGGCGCCTTGCCTCTCCGCGCCAAGGCAATCAGGCGTTCGTTGAGAATGCCTTGTTCCATAAGTTCCGGATGATCTTGAATTTCGATGAAAACATTTTCAATTCCCACCATTTCTTGCAATTGTTGAAGCTTGGCAAAGGCCTCTTCCTCTTTATGGGAGAGCAATGATTTTGCCAAAATCCCATTCAAACACGCGGTGAGAATGATGAGCCCTTCGCTGTGCTCCTTAAGTAGCTCCATATCGATGCGCGGCTTATAGTAAAACCCCTCGAGATGCGCTTTGGTGGAAAGGGTCATGAGATTCTCATAACCCTTGTTATTGCGCGCCAGGAGAACGATATGCCCGATTTGATTGTCGATGTTGGCTTGTTTGGAAAAACGACTTGTTAAAGCGGTGTAAGCCTCGATGCCAATGATGGGTTTGATGTCCGCTTCTTTGGCCGCTTTATAAAAATCAATCGCTCCGTACATATTGCCATGATCTGTGATCGCATGAGCCGGGGCGTTGTATTCTTTGGCTTTTTCAACATAAGCCTTGGGGGAAGGAAGCCCATCCAAGAGACTGTAATGACTGTGGGTATGAAGGTGAACAAACGTCATGGGAATGTCGGAGAAGTGGTTATGTCGTGGTGAGGCTCTCGAACCATACATTCACGAGAAAAATGTTAAGATTAAGATTGCTGATATTTATCAACGTTTTGTTGAAGCCAAAAATTGAGATTTCCAAAAAATTCTCCAAGCCAAGGCAGTCCGGAAAGAACATGCCCTAAAATATAAGCAGTAACCGTAAGAACCACAACCGTGCCCAAAATAAATCCAAGTCCTTGTGCGGTTCCAGCTAAAAAATTTCGCCAAAAAATACTGCGAAACGAAGAAAGATAACGAAAATATTCCTTCATTTCTTTAAGGCGAAGCGTATTGACGTGAATGTATTGATGTTTGTGAAGGGGGGCTTTTTGAGAAGGAGGCATAGAGAATGGAGGGTAAAAAACGAGAATTTATAAAAGCGATTCCAATGTAACATAGAGTATTTGGAATTTACAGCAATCAAGGACGGAGAGGTGTTTCTGGGCCACGAAGCACTTGAAGAAGCTGCTGCATTCTATACGGGGAATGATCGGCTAAAAATTGCTCCCATACCGCGACTAAAGGGCAGGGAATACCTCCGGGGCGAAGGGGGAGATGGCTCCTTAAATCACTAGGGATTCTAATATGAAAAATGGGCGTGTTTTCAAGAATGGGCTCGAGTAACAACCACAGTAAATCACAGTAAATTAGATCAATCTTTTCTTTAATTATTCCAATCTCTGGGCACGTTTCTTCCCCTTGTATTAGACCTCCTTTTTTATCTCGACGCATACGATCAACTCCACAGAAATGTGGGTCAATAAGTTTATGTGGAGGAGGAATGACACCGGGTTCCACATCAGGAGGAAAAGTTGTCGGGACTTGGAGAAATACTTTCATAAATTTTATTTTTTTATACTAAGATTTAGTATCTTTGTCAAATCTCTATTCCGTGAAACCAGATGGCATTTTTTTAAAGGGCCTTATACAATACCTCTTGATTTGTCGAGGTGGTGAAATGGCAGACACGCTAGCCTTAGGAGCTAGTGCCGCAAGGCGTGAGGGTTCAAGTCCCTCCCTCGACACCACTCCCGCAGCCCGCCAAAGGCGGGCAAAGGGAGCCTGCATTTCTTCTTTTCCCTTTCTCAATTTGTAGGCAGTTGTGCCCGGGCACACTTTTTACTCAAAATGATGGCTTATTTAAGCCATCTCGGTCTATGAAAGCCCTTCATCTGTATTTTTAATAATTAGCATCCCGTGGGGCGGGAAGCTTGCAGGACCTACAGTCAAAGTTTCTGCGAGATTTGTCGCCTACGGCGCCCCTTCTCTCGTTCGATCGACCTCATCCCCGCAAACGGGATTTCGGTCTCCTCACTTGAGAAGTTGGCCCTCGCAAGCGTGGGCCAAATCTCTTCTCAACTTTTCCTTACGGGCAATTAGCTCAGCTGGATAGAGCGTTGGTTTCCGAAACCAAAGGTCACAGGTTCGAGTCCCGTATTGCCCACCACTCCCGACGCGCCGCAACGCGGCGCAAAGGGAGTCTGATCCCGCATTTTCCCTTCCCCCAGGCACAAAGCGAAGCGAAGTGCCTTCTTACCCTTTCACCTCCTCCCTTATGTCCTTCTTTCTCAGCGTCGTTGCTTTAGTTCTCGCAACCCTTGCCTTTTTTCGAGGCAGCGACCTTAAAAATCGCTTCAACAATCTCGAAGAAGCCTTTTTAGCTTTTTCAAAAAAAACGCCTCTTAAACAGGCCTCTATTCAAGGAGGGCCAAAGCCTATCCAAACGCAAGAGGCTCAGGCCCCAAAAAAAGCTTCTCCTCAAGAGCCCAACGCTTTAATCGAATGGCTCAAACAAGATTGGCTCATGAAAGTGGGCGCGTTCTTTTTCCTTCTCGCCATCGGCTGGTTTGTGCGCTACGCGTTCATCAATAATTGGGTTGGACCTTATGGTCGAATCGCAATGGGATTGATGGCCGGTACGGCAATTTTTGCGTGGGGGGCATGGCTTCAAAAAAAACGCTCTCTTCAAGGTCAAGTTTTAATCGTCACCGGAGCCACAACCCTTTTAACTACGGTCTTTGCCGCGCGAACCGTTTACGGCTTTTTTACACCTGAAAGTGCCATGGGAATCATGGTTCTTGTTGTAGCCGCGCTTTCTATTTTATCCGTTGTTCAACGCGCATTCCCTTTATCTATGGCCGCTTTATTCGGAGGCGCCATTGCCCCTTTATTGGCCGATGCTCCTGTCCCGAATTATTTTATTTTAATGATTTATATTGCAGTCTTAGCCTTAGGCATGCTCGGAATTGTAGCTTTCCGCGGATGGAGAATTCTTATTTTATTTTCATTCATCATTTCCAATTTATACGCCACAGCCTCTTTTGAGCACCTTTCTCAATATCAAATTTATCTTTTTATGGGGGTGCTTTATGCGATTTTCTTTGTCGCCACCACCCTCGCGATTTGGCGAAGCAAAAAAGCAGAGTCTTTAGACCTTTTTATCAATGCTTTACTGGCCCTATTAACGCTTTTTTGGGTGAATGAATACATCCCGGAAATATGGCGCAGCTTGGTTTTGTCCGGAGTGGTCATTATTTCCGCTCTCATGACAGCCTTGTGTGTGCGTAAAGGGTTGGTTCGTGAAGCGGTGTATCTATATGGAGCCTCGGCCTCTGTGTTTTTGGCCGCAGCCTTGAATTACGAGTTGAACGGCGAAGCCCTAACGATTGCGCTTACCTTGGAATCCTTTTCATTAACCTTCCTTTCCAATCGATGGCTCAAAGATCGAATGGCCACCCTCATCACCTCCTGCACGCTCATAGTCCCTTTATTCATGGCCCTTTCCGAGATGCCTTTTGATTATTTTGATGAAAAATTTTACGTCATTTTAATCGTCATGCTTTTCTTCGGAGCCACAACATGGCTTTTTTATACCAATAAATTTTCAAAAACTTTTACCCTTATTCATGCCGCAGTGACCAATGCTTTGGCTGCGCTCATTCTCTGGTGGAGTTTGGAAATTGTTATCATTGGGGAAGATTTTGCGCACAGCACGGCCCTCATCCTTTTTGCCTTGGAAGGAATTGTGCTTTTATCCCAAAGTTTCCAAAAAAACAATCCGACACTTCGCATTTTTGGACTCAGTATCATTGGATTGGTTATTGCTCGACTTCTATTGATTGATGTGTGGGCTATGCCACTTTCAGGCCGTATTATGACGTTCTTTGCTGTGGGCGCTTTATTCGTCAGTACCGCTTTTTTCAAAAAAAATCTTATAACCCCTAAAAAATGAACCCTCGTTTTTTATCCCTCGTTCTTTTGGGAAGTTTGATTTTCCCATTTTCCGCTTTTGCCTCCACCTCCACTACGAATGCCAATCTTAACGTTTTTTATACTCAATACGCCGTGGAAGTGCCGGACATCCAAGTCCCAACCCGTGTTCAAGTGCACTTGGAGAACGTTCAATCTTATTCCGTCGCAGTGATGAATGACAGCACCGGACAGGCTGAGCCGATCGGCCAAAAAAGAGAAAGTGAAGTCGAGAAATCCATTTTAGCCGTGGAATCCACCACCGCTTTAATTGGAGAATCGGCGGCTTTGGTGGATGGAGATCCTTTAACCAACGCTGAATTTGACATAGATCGGGATGAAGGGCATGCGATTATTGTTTTAACGTCAAATGCCGCTGCCCTTACCGGTGAAACCCTAAAAATTGATTTAGGGGAGCACAGCGCTATGCCAAATAAAGTCGCGATTTATGCTGAAATCAACAGCGAATGGAAAACCGTAGTCGCTCCTTCCGATATCTCCGGGGGAACCAGTTTCTATAACACATGGACATTGAATTTTCCGGAATACACGTCTTCTCGTTGGAAAGTTGAATTATGGCACACCCAACCGTTACGGCTCCGAGAAATCACTGTGGTGGACGCTACAACCACCGTGGTTTCAAATGGGACCTCTGTGATTTGGTTGGCTCAACCCGATACCACTTATACGCTGTATGCCGATGCCGCCACTCAACCCAATATTCAAACCACGGAATCGCCGGATTTAACCAGTGACCCGGAGACCATTATTGAGGCCACATTGGGAACCTCATTGGAAAATCCTTCTTTTGTGGAGCCCGATGATGACAGTGATGGGGTCGCTGATTTTAAAGACAATTGCATCAAGATTGCCAACACGGACCAAACAGACTTGGACCAAGATCAATTGGGTGACTTGTGCGAGGATCATGACGCCGACGGCCTGATTGCGTCAAAAGACAACTGCCCGGATATCACCAATAGCAATCAAACGGATACGGACGAAGATGGGATTGGAGATGCTTGTGATACTGAAGAAAGTCGCGTGACCGAGCGTTTACCCTGGCTCCCTTGGGTGGGGATGGGACTTGCCGCTCTCGTTGTAATAGGAGTTATTGCCGGAAGCCTTCGTCCAAAAAAAATGTAAAACATCACTCACGGAGCGAAGCGGAGTGAGCTCTCCCGCATTTCATTTTTCGAATCCCCTTGACAAATGCGGAATTCGCACTCATAATGCCTCCCTTAATTTCACTTATTAACGAAAAAGTATGGCCAACTCTGCAACGTCCAAGGCCTCCCTTGATCTCAAGTCGCTCACCGAAGATCTCTTCTTGGTTTTAACTCCCAAGGAAAAAGAAGTCGTCGTGAAACGCTTTTCCATTGAAACCGGAGCTCGATACACTCTGGAACAAATCGGGAAAAAATTTGGAGTGACTCGTGAACGCGTTCGTCAAATCGAAAAAATCGCGCTCAATAAACTCAGACGAACCGCGGGGAATACACCGCTTAAGCCGATCGCCAATCTCGCTTTTGAAGTTCTTAATAAAAACGGGGGAGTCGTCACGGAAGAAAAATTGATCAATGAAATTTCAAAAACATTGGGATTCCAAGGAGAAAATGACGGATCGATTATTAAGCTCACCATCGCGATTACGCCTTCGATTTTGCATGCAGCAAAAAGCGAAACCCATCACCCCTACTATCACCTTAAAAACGTTTCCCCGAGCGAGGTTGAAAATCGAGTAAAAAAAGCCATTCAAACATTGGAAAAAAGAACCGATGTGCTCGACGAAGGAAAATTACTCACGGAAATGGCCTTGGCTTCCACGGACGCAAGCCCCACGCCTGAATTTATTTTGTCCGCCGTAAGCACCGATGTCCGCATCAAGAAAATCGGAAACACGTATGGACTAATGAGTTGGCGTCACGTGAATCCGAAAAGCATTCGCGACAAGGCGTTTATCATGCTTAAAAAAATCAACAAACCCCTTCATTTTGAAGAAATCGCCAAGGCGATCAAAGACGAAGGGTTTGATAAAAAATCCGTGACCGTTCAGGCGGTTCACAATGAACTCATTCGTTATGAAAATTTTGTATTGGTGGGCCGCGGATTGTACGGGCTCAAGGAATGGGGCTATCAAGAAGGAACAGTTTCCGACATCATCGAATCCCTTTTAGCGAAAAAGAGTCCCCTGACCAAACAAGAAATCACGAATGGTGTGCTCAAACAACGCATGGTCAAAAAAGGAACCATTTCTTTGAATCTTCAGAAAAATTCTCAATTCGTTCGAATCGGTCGCGCGCTTTACACTCTGGATGTTTCCAGGAAATAGACTTTGACAGAAGGAAGGGCCGCTTTGTATGCTACGTTTATGGACGATTGTATTTTTTGCAAAATCATTGAAGGGAAAATCCCGTCAACCTTCGAGTGGGACGACGAGCATTGCGTGGCATTCAAGGATTTGCATCCCAAGGCTCGCGTGCATCTTTTGATTGTGCCAAAAAAACACATCGCAACCGTGATGGATCTTCAAGAAGGCGATGAAAAAATCATGGGCCACCTCATCCGCACGGCCAAAGATTTAGGAAAAAAGATGGGGTTGGAAGGCTACCGTCTGCAATTCAATGTCGGGCACAAGGGCGGGCAAGAGGTGTTTCACATTCACTTGCACATGATGGCAGCGTAAAACTTGTCATACTGAGCTTGTCGAAGTATGACCTCAAGAAAGAGCTTCTTTTTGAATGTGTCCTTCGGCAAGCTCCGGACGACACAACCCTCATCGAAAAATCCACCCCTCGAACCGAATGCGTCAGCGCGCCGAGTGAAAGGACATCCACTCCGGTTTTGGCATACGATTTTAGGTTTTTCTCCGTGATCCCGCCTGAGGCTTCAAAATACAACTCGGAACGAGGTTTTACTCCTTTCAAAAATGTTTTCAATTGCGCCACGGAAAAATTGTCGAGTATCACAAAAATAGGGCAGGGGAGTCGGCCAGGAAGCGCCTTCAAAAGGGAATGGGCCTGAGTCGGAGTTTCAATTTCGATGGTAAGGAAAGGGGATTTCTTGGAAATTTTCGTAAAAAATTTCACCAATTCAAATTCAGGCTTTTCCGAGGACAAAAGCGCCCAGTGATTTTCTTTAAAAAGGGGAGCGTCGCCAAGGTGTAAACGATGGGTGAGGCCTCCGCCCACGGCCACCGCGTATTTGTCGAGGAGTCCGTAAAGGGTTTTGCGGGTGGCGGCGATGCGGCACGGGGCTGCCAAACGCGCCAGCCGCGATGTCGTGGTAGCAATCCCACACAATCGCGATAAAACATTAAGAAGCGTGCGTTCCATTTTCAAAATAGAATCGGCCGGGCCGCGAAGCGCGAGTAGGCGTTGTCCTTTTTTAAACGTTTTCCCTTCTTTTACATTAAAAACCACTCGCACCTTTGGCGCCACAGCCTGAACAAAGGATCGAATCACCGGTTCTCCACAAAAAATCCCGGCTTCTTTGGCCACAATCACAGCCTCAACGTTTTTATGACGATTCGCCAAAACCTCGGTCGTGCAATCGCCATGCCCCACATCCGATTCATACGCCCCAACCACAAACCGCTCAATTTCCTTCACGAAATCCGGATTCTTGAGCGTGAGCAATCGAGACCGGTCATAAGGAAAAACAGCAGCCATGAGAATGAGTTATTTTAGGTGAAACATACGATCAAACGCCTTAAACGCACGCAATCGAATCGGTTCCGCAAGGGTCACCGGATGCGTCTCGTTTTCAAGCGCATCAATGATTTTTTCAAGCGTATTTTTCTTCATATCAAAACACATGCTGCACACGGTATAAAATTGTTTCCCGGGAATCTCTTTTTTAAGACGATTGAGCATTCCGCACTCGGTCAAAATAATAAATTCCGGGGCCGGATCCTCTTTGCACACTTGAATCATCTGACTCGTGCTGCAACAATAATCCGACGCTGCGATCACCTCCTCTCGACATTCCGGATGCGCCACCACCTTGGCTTTGGGATGATTTTTACGGGCTTCAGCCACATATTCGGCCGTGAGGCGAGAATGAATCGGACAATAGCCGTTCCAGGGAATGATTTCCTTATTCGGAACCTGTTTCGCCACATAACTCGCCAAGTTTTGATCCGGCGCAAAAATCACACGTCGGTCTTTTAATGATTTCACCACGGCCACGGCATTGGAGGACGTACAGCAAATATCGGATTCCGCTTTCACCTCTGCGGTGGAATTCACATACGTCACCACCGGAACCCCGGGATATTGGGCCTTAAACTCACGCAATTGCTCGGCCGTGATCATGTTTGAGAGAGCGCACCCCGAATCCGGGTCCGGAATCACCACGCGTTTGTCCGGGTTGAGGATCGCAGCGCTTTCGGCCATAAAATAGACGCCGCAAAACACAATCAACTCGGCCTTGGTTTTTCGCGCCTGTTCGCACAAGCCCAGCGAATCCCCAATAAAATCCGCGACTTCAAAAATCTCGGGGCGTTGATAATTGTGCACCAAAATGATCGCATTTTTTTCTTTTTTCAAATCACGGATTTTTGCGATCAGCTTGCGTTGTTCGGGCGAAAACTCGGAAAGGGGAAGTGACATAAAATTTTTCTAAAAAAGCGGCACTTAAGATAACACAAGAGTTCTGTTTTCGCGAGTTAAAAATGACAAAGAGGCTGTCATGGTGAGGAGCCACGAAGTGGCGTCTCGAACCATCAGTCACGGAGCGCAGCGAAGTGACTTCCCCCCCCTGCATTTTTGTAAAGTCACCCCCTCGAGAGGAAGAAAATGCGGGGGAAAGCTCACTCCGCTATCGCTTCGTGAGTAGCCTCAGGGTGACAAAAGTTCTCATTTTCGCTATGCCGCTATCCCATGCACCACTTTCAGCCATAAATTTTTCACAACATCCGCGGTGGCGCGAGCCAGGCGATTCAATAAATCCGTCAATTCGCGCATGCGGCGAACCAACTCGTTCAATTCCTTAAATTTTCCCTGTTTTTGGCATTTATGTGCATCTTTTTGAAGCACCTTAATTTCCTTATGAATGTGTTTTTGAATTTCACGAATCATTTGTCGGCGCTCCGGAGGAATTTCGAGTAATTTTTTCTTCAACGCATCGGCTTGCGCTGTCGTCATCTGGGTCTGAAATTGTTGAAATTTCCCAGCCGTACTCTGTCGATGTTCGCCAACGCCTTCATGGGCTTTTTCTGAAATTTTCCCATCTCCACCTTCAGCGCTTTCCGCGCCATCGACTCCCTCCAAAACCGAAGTCGCATTGGATTTTAAGCCCAAATCAGCCTCCGCCCCTTGATGAGGAGTTTCTTTCACTCGTTCCGCACTGTGCGAACCGAGATTTTCCGGTGCTGAGGGTTTTAGATCAGGCATCTATTAATTATAACGGTTTTTTAAGAAAAGGTCAATCGAGGTGTCTTCTGTTTCAAGGTGCGGATATGGTATAAAGCCACAAACGACAACCCTTTAAATGTAAAATTATTATGGCACAAATTGATACCGCCTACAACGCGAAAAAGGTCGAAGACGCTCTTTATAAGAAGTGGGAAAAGAGTGGGGGATTCACGCCCAAAATCGATCCCAAGAAAAAACCTTTCACTATTGCTTTGCCGCCGCCCAATGCCACGGGCCAGCTTCATCTCGGTCACGCCACCATGCTCGCCATCGAGGACATCATGGTGCGTTTTCATCGAATGAAAGGCCAGCCCACGTTGTGGCTCCCGGGCACGGATCACGCCGCCATTGCCACGCAAAATAAGGTTGAAAAAATCATTGCCGAAGAAGGCACCAACCGCCACGAAATGGGGCGCCGTCAATTTCTCGAACGCGTGAAAAAATACGTGGCCAATTCGCAAGACACGATTCGAAATCAGATGCGAAAAATGGGCGCCAGCGTGGATTGGACCCGCGAACGCTACACGTTGGACGATGGGCTTTCCGAGGCCGTGCGAGACGCGTTTGTAAAAATGCACCACGACGGGCTCATTTATCGGGGCCATCGTATTGTGAACTGGTGTCCGCGTTGTGCGTCAACGTTGGCGGACGAAGAACTCGAGTACAAAGAGCAAAAAACCAAGTTTTACTATCTCAAATACGGCCCGGTTGTGATCGGAACCGCGCGTCCGGAAACCAAATTTCAGGATAAAATCATCATCGTTCACCCCAAAGACAAGCGCTACAAAAAATGGATTGGCAAGAAGATGAGGGTACCTTGGATCGACGGCGAAGTGGAGGCCCAATTTGTGGCAGACGAAACCGCAGATATGAAAATGGGAACCGGAGCCATGACCATCACTCCGGCCCACAGTTTTGTGGACTTTGATTTGGCGAAAAAATACGGATTTGAAATCGTGCAAATCATTGATGAACAAGGCAAAATCACGTCTGCCGGAGGCCCGCATTTTCAAGGCTTGCCGGTCAAGGAAGCGCGAGAAAAAGTGATCGAAGCCCTACAGCAAAAAGGACTCGTGGATCACATTGATGAAAATTACGTTCACAATTTATCCGTGTGTTACCGCTGCGGCACCGCAGTTGAGCCGTTGGTTTCAAGGCAATGGTTTGTGAATGTGACTAAAAAAATCCGCGGCAAATCGCTCAAGGATCGCACGCTCGAGGCGGTCAAAAAAGGCAAAATCAAGATCGTGCCCGATCGTTTTAAAAAAGTGTACTTTCATTGGGTCGAAAATTTGCGCGACTGGTGCATTTCCCGCCAGATTTGGTGGGGACATCAAATCCCGGTGTGGTACTGCGAAGATAAAAAATCGCCGAAATGTGAAGAGCCGATTGTTGGAAGCAAAGCCCCGGAAAAGTGCCCGCATTGCAAAGGCAAAAACCTCAAGCAAGACCCGGACACTCTCGACACCTGGTTTTCCTCGGGTTTGTGGACGTTTTCCACACTCGGCTGGCCCAAAAAGACCAAAGATCTCGCGTATTTTCACCCCACCTCTGTGCTCGAAACCGGCTACGACATCCTGTTTTTCTGGGTCATTCGCATGGTGCTCATGACCACGTATTTGACCGGAGAAATTCCGTTCGAAACCGTGTACCTTCACGGCCTGGTCCGCGACAAAGAGGGGAGGAAGATGAGCAAATCCCTGGGCAATGGCATCGACCCCCTCGACATGATTGAAAAATACGGAACCGATGCCGTGCGCCTCAGCCTTGTGCTGGGTTCGTCCCCGGGCAATGACATGCGTTTGTATGAAGAAAAAATCGCCGGGTATCGCAATTTTGTGAATAAAATCTGGAATGGCGCGAGGTATGTTCTTATGAACCTCGAAAAGAAGGACTTCGATGCAAAAATAGACGCCAAAACTTTAACCGATGCCGACGCTTGGATTCTCACCCGCACCACCGAAGTGATCGAAGCCGCAACCAAAGGCCTGAACGCCCATCATCTTTCCGAATCCGGCACCTTGATTTACGACTTTTTCTGGAGTGAATTTTGCGACTGGTATGTGGAAATCAGCAAAATCAGCCCCAACAAACCCGTGCTCGCGTATGTGCTCAAAACCATTTTGACCCTTCTGCATCCTTTCACTCCGTTTGTGACCGAGGAATTGTGGGATAGGGTGGGCATGGACGGCTTGCTCATGGTGGCACCGTGGCCCAAGGCGAACCCGCGCTACAAGCTTCCCAAATCCAAAAAAGCCATGCAAAAAGTCATGGCCGTGGTTTCTACGATTCGAAAAATGCGTGCCGACTACAAAGTCGAGCCCGGAAAACGAATCAAGGCCGTGCTGTACGGGAACGCGCACACGTCCGGCCTCAGCCAAAATCGGATCCTGATCGAGCAACTCGCGAGGGTGGATGATTTGACGATTGAGAAGGAAGGAAAAAAGATCAAAGGCGCGTTGAGTGAATTTGTGGAAAGCGTTGAAATCCATTTGCCCCTTGCCGGGTTGGTGGACGTGGAGCGCGAAAAAACCCGCCTGATTGAGGAAATCAAGAACGTCGAAGTGTATTTGAAAGGCCTCGAAGCCAAATTGAACAACAAAGGCTACATCGCCCACGCCCCGGCCATGATTGTGGAGCAAGACAAAACAAGGCATCAGGAGGCGGGGGAGAGGTTGAGGAATTTAAGGGGGCAGGTGGGGGAGCTGAGGTAGAAGATGATGAGACTTCGTTATTGTTTGCTTCCAAGTTTTGACAGTATTCCATTTAACGTTTTCTCAAGATTGGTTTCCAACGCATGCTCCCAAATTCTAATTATTTCCCAATCGTTTTTTTTATAATATTTGGTCACCTGTAAATCTCTTATTTTGTTCCCTCCGATTTTTTTATCCCAAAACCTTTTTCTTGTTGCCGGGGCTGCGTAATGTTTGGGGCATTTATGCCAAAAACATGAATCAACAAAAATAACGACTTTGTGTTTTGGTAAAACAATATCTGGCTTCCCGAAATATTTTGTTGAATTTTTCCTGTAACGAAATCCTTCTTTCCAAAGCGCTTTTTGTAGCAAAATTTCAATTTTACTGCCCTTATTTTTAACTTTTGACATTATATCGCTGCGTTTCTCTTTTGAAAAAATATCCATATTATTTCAAAAAGCGTATTTGAAGATTAAGTTTTATAAATTGTTCGCCGTTTTCTTCATAAACAACACCGAATTTATGACGGGAACTACTCGGAGTTTCAAGTTTTGTATTTTCAAAAAGATATTCTTCGAATTGATCACGATTATATAAATGATAACAAACAACCTCACCGTCTTCCCTGACGATAATATATCCGCCATGAGCCTCGGTCCGACCACTCCATTCACCTCTCGGGGTCATTCCCAGAGCGACGGCCATCAAGAAGAGCTTTATTTTATACGTGTAGTCGTTTAGAGAAAGCTGGAATTTTTTTTGAACAAGCTGTTTTTTTCCTAAATAATCCAAAATTTCAGAGAGAGTTGCCCCGTGACCTTCAAAAAATGTTTTTAAAGTCAAAGCGATCATTTGAGGGAACATGGTATCGATCATTCTTAAATTTTTCTTAAATCCCTCGTTATCCATATGATCGTATTCTATTACTGCGTCGCCCCCCTCTATTTCCAAAATTCTATCGCGAATTTTAGATGATCCAATAATCGAATTTATTTTGAGGGCGTTTACATTTTTACTTAATTTATAAACAAAATTCGTTGAACCCGAGGAGTTAAGCAATGTGGAAGGAGATCCGAGCATGGATTTAATACTGAATCCCAAATCGGGGGTGGTGGGAGAAATGCTATCGTATATTTTTAAAAATAAATCCGCTTTTTTCCCGCTTGCAGCCTTAATTTGCGTGCAATGGAGTTCTTCCATGGCTTTATTAGCCAAAGAAATTGAAAAAGTTCGATCCGTCGATGCTTTTATTCTTTCGAAAATTTTCTCAACTTTACTTGAAATGGAAGCCTTATTTACGACCTTTATGATTTTATTGTTTTCATCAAAAATAAAAATATCCCTGGAACGCTTCGTTAAATCGTACATTTTTTTACCCGTTTTTGCTTCTTCTCGGACAATTTGCAAAACATCGAAATATTTTTCGGGGATTTTTTGAAGATTTTTATCGGCTGCAAATAATTTTCCGTCCGATAGAATTTTTAGGAACGCGTAAAACTCGCTCCATTCGCCCTTGTTTCCTGTTATCATAAATTGTAAGTGAGTTAATTATTTGTTTTGCAACGGCATGAATAGCGTTAACCGCAACGGAATTCCCGAGCTGTTTCATAGCCTGAGTTGAAGTAACCGGGAAAATGAAATTATCCGGAAACCCCATCATTTTTTTGCCCTCATGAGGACTAAGTCGTTTTACCTCTCCATCAACAACATAGGTGTCCCAATTTCTACGGTCATGTATCCCGGAACCACGGCCTCCAACCCTCAACGTATAACCGATTTTCTTTTCGCATTTACCGCCCCAAATTTCAGATAGTGTTTTTGTCAGTTCTACGGGGGCGGGAAATTCAAAGGGGATGTTTTTGTTTCGGAATCCAACCATAAAAAGTCGAGGTCGATGCTGGGGTAAATTGAAATCGGATGCGCGGACTATTTTATAGTGAAAAGAATACCCCAAATCTTTTTCTATTGTTTGTTTTATAACCTCAAAAGTCTTTCCATTATCATGTTTGAGTAAATGACTTACATTTTCTAGAAAAAAGGCTCTTGGTTTTTTTTCTTTAATAATTCTTACTATATCGTGGAATAAAGTTCCTCTTTGATCCGTAAATCCTTTTTTAAATCCGGCATGACTGAATGGCTGGCAGGGGAATCCTCCCGTTATTATATCGAAATCCGGCATTTCTTTTTCGTTAACTTTCGTGATATCACCTGCGAAATTTCCTTTTTTAAACATTCCCGGTGAAATTTTTCGCCAATTTGTTTCGTAGGTTTTTCTTGCATGTTCATCCCATTCGCTTGCAAATACGCATTTCGCGCCAGCCTTATGAAAGGCCAGATGGAAACCTCCTATCCCCGCAAATAAATCTATAAAAGTATATTGCATAATAATCGTATTCTAGTTTCTTATTATTATAATTTAAAGCGATAAAATTTTATTTGGTTTTAAATAAGTCTACGAATTTTATATTTAAGCTCAACCCTTGGAAACATAATTTTTTGAGCGCATCCTTATAATCTTCAATTTTTTTGTATTCAAAGGACCTGTGAATAATTTTATTGCGATCTTTATTAAGAGAATCTAGCTCGTTTATGAGAGGATTTTTGGGGTCTAAAAGATTTAAATATAATACTAGTTTGGAAAAGCTTATTTCATCTTCAGTAATAATTCTTTTAATTTTTTCATTTATTCCCATGCCTTTGGCTTTTAAGCCGATATAACCCCGAAGCAAAGCTTCTACGGTTTGAAAAATTATAATTGCAGCTTGTAAATAATCTTTGCTCTTGAACGCTTTAATGCTTTCTTCTTTAAGCTCATTTATGATGTAGTATTTTTTCATTTATTTATTAAGTTAAATTTCCTCCCAGCTCCATTTTTCATCCTTAACTTCCAAATTCTTGACTTGTCGCGCTTCCAAAATTGGATCGTGACCAATTGTGATTATATCAGTATTGTTTTTAGTCCTATTAATTTTAGGCCCATATGCTAACCCTTCACAATTCCTATTGCGTAGAAAACCAATTTTTTCACTTGGAGAAAGACGATTATCTACATAAAGCTGGGTAAGATGTTCAACAATCTGTTTTAATGATTTTTGCCACTTTAAAACTGACAGTACCTTATTATTAAGTTTTTTATATCTATTATATGATTGATAGGTAACGATCCAAGCACGACTTACTTTTATATTTTTTATCATAGAAAATTTAATTTAACTCGCGAACCGGTTAGCCCATTTTGTTTGATATTTTAATATTTTTATAATAACTCATTGTATCCCCACAAAAAAGAACTAGCCAAACCAAACAAAAATAATAAACTAGGCGGTTTCGGATGTTTTTAATTACTATTACGTTATCATTGCTATTTTCAGTTAACTTTAATTTATTAAGTGAATTTTGTGCAATTGAGCCAAAAGTAAGATTTTTCATGCTTTTACCTGAAGAGTTGATTAGTATGTCATGTTGCTGAATTTCCTTATTCCTTAAATATTTCGAATGCCACAAATGTGTAAAAACATCTGCTCGTCTTTCCCCGGAACCACCTCCTAGTGAAGCTCTATTATGTCTCAAAATTTTCCAAGCAATACAAATAGCTTGAGGGATTTTAATAATAAAAGAACCAATGATAATTATTAAAAACCATATAACCTCCCATGGGAGATTTTGTTTGGCTAGTTCTTTCAGTTCTTCAAAGCTCATTGTTTATATTTAATTAAAATATCAGATAACGTTCGCAGCTGAGGCGACGTTTTAATGTCGCTTAGCCGCTGTTGTGTGTAGTATTTTGGGGTCTAAGATCTAATCCAGCTTAATAATGTCAGCAGATTTTTCCATGCAAGTGAATAGTCTATCGTAAGTAGTGTAATCATAACAATTAATATAGATATTATCCTATGCCCCCATGCATATTTTAATATTTTTAGTAGAAAAAGAAGCAACTGCCATATAATCCAAAAAGGATTAATATAATTCCATGCATTATTGGAAAAAGGTAAAAATTGCACTTTTTTCATTTCAGTTTGTCTAAGTAGTTGGTCTACAAGCTGTAAGAAACTTTTTATAGACTCGGATATATCAATAAAGCTTTGGCCCAGTCCCAGATAATATTTATGCGATGCGATACACACACCTTCCATTAAAGCACCTTGATCGCGAGTCATTAATTTTTTTGGAATATGTTTATTAATAAAATACGCTTTATCTCTGCCAAATTCTATTTTTTCTATTTTATCAAATAGTTCCTTTTCCTTTGGAATTTTATTTAAATTTATCGAAGAAAAAGCAATTTTTACCTCATTTAGATTTTTTTTAGATTCTTCCTTCATGGCAGTTGCTTCTTTTTCTAAATCATCTATTTTTATGGAAAAATCTGCTGACATTCGTCTTTCGATCTCTTCTTTTACTTCCTTAGCTTCTTTTTTTACCCAGCCATTGGGTATACCATTTATTCCGCCCCATTCTCCACTAAATCTTTGGTTGAGTTGTGGGGTTTGAAAATCTTTAAAATACATATGACCATGCCAACCAGCGAATGAACCGCTAAATGATTTATCAACTTCATTACAAACATTTATTAATTTTTTTGCGTTTTCTGCTAATAATTTTAATCTTGGAGAGATGTTATGATCAAACTCTTTTATAAGTAGTTTTATATTTTCTATTGCTTTATTTTTCATACTTTAGTGAAGAAAGGGGCGGTGAAACCTAAAATATTACACGAAACTCATCTCTAGACGAATAAAAATTTATCTAAAAACCTTACTACTTTACCACATCTCTTCATCCTCAAAAAGCAGGGAAGCCCTCAGTCTGAGCTGTTGCGAAAAATGCAATAACTGAATGGCGACCTAATTCACTATCTTTTAAATTTGGTCACTTCTTTAAAAATATTTATACATAAAGTTCAACGCTTAACTTTATATATATAAAGTTATATAAAAATCAGCCCAATCATTTAAGAATCTACTTTGAAAGCAGGGGAGCCCCTTCCTCTCCCCCCCATTTTCCTGTAAAATACTAAGATGGATTACAAACTCACCCTCAAACAAATCAAAGCTCTGGCCAAAAAAGGCGCCTTCGATCAGGCGTTGCAGCTCACGATTGCCCTCAAACAGGAGCATCAAAGCGACCAGCGCCTGCACCGCTGGATCAACAAATTCAAGGTTAAGGCCAAAAATCAGGAGGCCAAGGCAGCCGTGAATTTCATCAAAAACGGAATCAAAACCATCAAATCCCTTCGCAAATCCAAACAATTCGAGCTCGCCATCAAGGCCTGCGATGAAATTTTTGAAGTGGACCCGGACAATGCCAAGGTCAAAGTTTTACGCAACAAATGCGCCATCGACATCGTGGACCAAAATCTCGCAGACCAACTTTGCCGCACCTGGGAGCAGCAAAAAGAATACGAAAAATTGTATCTTTTTTATCAAAAACTCCTCAAGGTTTTCCCGGAAGTCAAAAAACTCAAAATTCTCATCAAAGCCACCGAACAAAAAATCATCATTGAAGATCAAAAACGCAAAAAAGCCTTTGCCGAAGCCAGTCTCGTGAAAATCAATCAGATGTTCGCGGAAGGCAAATACGAGCCCGTGATCGAGGCGTGCAAAGAGCTTCTCAAATACACGCACCAGGGTTCCACCGAAGCCATCAAACTTCTCAAACTCGCGCAAAAAGAAAACGGAAAAGAAATCGAAGCCCACACGTACGAATTTATGCGCAACCAATTGCCGCTCTTGCGGAAGAATTATGAGGATAAGACGGAGCCGATGATTAGGCTGTAGCGCCGCGGTCGATCAATTGGTCGCGTCTTTGCCCAACCCCCACATATCGAATCGGGCACTCGAGCCAGCCTTCCAACGCCAAAACATAATTCTTGGCATTTTCAGGAAGCGCATCCCAAGAATTCACATCATTGAGTGACGTTTTCCAGCCCGGAAGCGTCTTGTATTCCACCTCAACTCGCGCCAAATCCTCGAGTCGCGCCGGGAAATGATTGATTTTTTTGCCATCCAACGAATAGCCCACCGCCACCTTGATTTCATCGAGGTCGTCGAGCACATCGAGCTTGGTCAAATTGAGACACGTGAACCCATTCAGCAAAATCGAATAGCGGGTGAGGGGAACATCAAACCATCCGCAACGACGAGGTCGGCCGGTCGTAGAACCATATTCTCCGCCCGCTTCACGAATTTTCACTCCCAAATCATCGAGCAGCTCGGTCGGGAACGGCCCGGCCCCCACACGCGTCATGTACGCTTTGGTGATGCCAATGAGCTCGCCGAGATATTGAGGATTCATTCCGGTTCCGGTGAACACGCCGCCAATCGTGGGATTGGAAGAAGTCACAAACGGATACGTGCCGTGGTCGATGTCGAGCAACGCCGCATTCGCGCCTTCGAGCAGGACTTTTTTGCCTTGCTTAAGCGCAGTATTCAAAAACACCGCTCCATCGGTCATGCGCCCCAGCAATCGTTTTTGCTCGGCCTTCAACGCCGCCAATTCCGCAGACGGATCGTATTCAAATCCATACACTTTTTGATGCCACGCTAAATTCGCACGATATTTTTCTTCAAACGCCGCAAAATCAACGAGGTCGCACAATCGCAATCCGCGTCGATTGATTTTATCCGCATAGCACGGCCCAATTCCACGCTTCGTGGTCCCGACTTTTTTCGCGCCTTTCGCATCTTCTTGGCACCCGTCCACAATCTTATGATATTCAAACAACAGCGCCACGCGGTCCGAAATCCACACGCGATTTTCTACATCAAATCCCTCGCTCTTCAAAGTCTCCAATTCCTCCAACATGGTCGGGATGCTGAGCACGCACCCATTTCCAATCAGGCACTCCACATGCTCGCGCAAAAGCCCGCTCGGCAACAAATGGAAAATGAATTTTTTCACTTCGCCATTCAACGTGATTTGCACCGTGTGTCCGGCATTCGCCCCTCCTGTTGCGCGCGCCACAATATCAAAATTTTCACTCAAAATATCGACCAACTTTCCTTTGCCTTCGTCGCCCCATTGGGCACCTAAAATCACAGAAAGGTTGCGCGGGGTCGTCATAAAAGAGGTGGGTTAGGAGTTACGTGCGTACTATAAATGACGATCATAAAAAAAGGAATACAGACCGAAAATTAAGGGATGGCGATGTGCTTTTGACCAATTCCACAGCGCCAATCGGCTTGGTTTTCGCAACGCGGAACGATTGGCGCGAGGCATAGCGGGCGTTCGCCGCAGGAGCGAACGAACCGCGGTGGCCAAAAGTACGTTGCCATCTTTTAATTGGATTTTGCCCCTATTTTAAATTTCCGATATAGTGAATTCACCTAATTCATAAAATTTTAATTTTATGCTCACTACGGATCAAATCCGCCAACAAATCCCACACTGTTTGGCAGGGACGAATTTTGCGGCGCTTGGAGAACGTTACGAAGGGAAAGTGCGCGACAATTACACCAAAGATGGAAAACGAATTCTCGTCGTAACCGACCGTCTCTCCGCGTTTGATCGAGTGATTTGTCTTATTCCGTACAAAGGCCAAGTTTTGAATCAAATGGCCGAATTTTGGTTCACTCAAACCAAAGACATTTGCGACAATCATGTGATCGAATTCCCGGACCCGAATGTGGTGGTGGGCAAACAATGCACGCCGCTCGCCGTCGAAATGGTGGTGCGCGGGTATCTCACCGGCACAACCTCAACCTCGGTTTGGAGTCATTACAAAAACGGGGGACGCAATTTCTGCGGCAACCCACTCGAAGATGGCATGAAAAAAGATCAAAAATTCGACAAACCCATCTTAACGCCTTCCACAAAAGCCGAACACGGCTCTCACGATGAATCCGTGGCTCCGGAAGTTTTATTGGAACGCAACGTGATCACCAAAGCAGAATGGGATTATCTCGCGGACGTTTCGCTTCGCTTATTCGAACGCGGTCAAAAAATCGCCGCCAAACAGGGGATTATTTTGGTGGACACCAAATATGAATTCGGAAAAAACGCGGATGGAAAAATTGTGCTCATCGATGAAATTCACACTCCGGATTCTTCCCGTTTCTGGATTGAAAAAACCTACCAACAACACTACGAAAAAGGGGAGGACCAAGACAACATCAATAAAGAATACCTCCGCTTGTGGCTTTCGGAAAAAGGATTCAAAGGCGACACCGAAACCCCGGAAATCCCGGAAGACGTAAAAGTCGAAACCGCACGCCGCTACATCGAAGCGTACGAAAAAATCACCGGCCAAACATTTAAAGCCGACCCCTGCCCGGACATCAATGCCCGCATTCAAAAGAATTTAGCGAAATACTTTTAACACTCACCACGCACGAAGCGTAGCGAAGTGCGCTCTTCCCTCTCTCGCATTTATCCCCTAACTCCTAACTTATGCTCGTCCCTCTCATCCTCGGTTCCACCAAAGACAAAGAATTTGCCGCCAAAATCACCAAAACCCTCGATGAATTCGGCGTCCCGTACAAAATGATCATTGCCTCAGCGCACAAAGTCCCGGAAAAAGTCTTGGCCGCGATCAAGGAGCACGATGCCGAAGATTCCATTTGCTACATCACCGTGGCCGGCCGATCGAACGCCTTGTCCGGATTCGTGGCTGCCAATTCCATCCATCCCGTGATCGGCTGCCCGCCATTCGCCGATAAAATGGACATGTTTGTGAACATCCATTCCACCCTGCAAATGCCGAGCGATACCCCGGTTTTAACCGTGATCGATCCCCAAAACGCTGCCATGGCCGCGATCCGCATTTTAAGCGTCAAAGACTCCGGTCTTCGCCAAAAAATCAAAGATCATCTTTTAGCCCTTAAAAAATCTTTCGATCATGCCTAGCCCTCTCTTTGCTCTTTCTCCTCTGGACGGTCGCTACACCGACAAAACCGAGGAACTTTGCGCTTATTTTTCCGAAGGCGCGCTCATCCGCTACCGCGTGCACGTCGAGGTCGAATGGCTGATTCATTTGTGCAATCACGCCAAACTCGAGAGCACCCGCCGCCTCACTCCCGCAGAAGTGAAATTCCTTCGGAATTTGTACGAAAAATTCACAGAAAAAAGCGCCCAACAAGTGAAAGACATTGAAAAAATCACCAACCACGACGTCAAGGCGGTCGAATATTTTATTAAAGAGCAAATCAAAGACCACTGCCATTCGCTCAAGGACCTTTCGGAATTCATTCATTTTGCCTGCACCTCAGAGGACATCACGAATTTGAGCTATGGATTGATTTTGAAGGACGCGGTCACGCAAAGCGTCTTGCCATTGTTAGATAAAGTCTTAGATGCCGTGGAGGATTTGGTGAAAAAAGGCGCCAAAATCCCGATGCTCGCGCACACGCACGGCCAACCCGCGAGCCCAACCATAGTAGGAAAAGAAATGTTGAATGTAAAAATGCGCCTCGAACGCCAAAAACGCTTTTTAAAGAGCCAAGAATTTTTGGGAAAAATCAACGGCGCCGTGGGAAACTGGAACGCCCACACCTCGGCTTATCCCGAAATCGATTGGCCCACGGTTTCCGATGCGTTTATCAAGGGACTCGGCCTCACTCCAACCCGATACACCACGCAAATCGAGCCCCACGACTTCATCGCTGAATTGAGCCACACGCTCATGCGCCTCAACACGATTCTCATCGATTTTGACCGCGATTTATGGCTCTACATTGGAAAAAATTACTTCCTCCAAAAAGTGAAAGAAGGGGAGGTCGGATCCTCCACCATGCCACACAAGGTCAACCCCATTGATTTTGAAAACAGTGAAGGAAATCTGGGTTTATCAAACGCGATTTTCGATCACTTGGCCCTCAAATTGCCAATTTCACGCATGCAACGCGACCTCACGGACAGCACGGTATTGCGAAACCTCGGCGTAGGCTTCGGTTATCTGGTTTTGGGCTACAAGAGCACGCTCAAAGGATTGTCTAGAGTTTCAATCAACGAACCTAAATTGAGAGAAGAACTGCGTTCCCATTATGAAGTCTTGGCCGAACCCATTCAAACCGTAATGCGCCGCTACAAAATCGAAGGCGCGTACGAAAAACTCAAAGAACTCACGCGAGGCAAAGGGTTAACCAAGCCCGCATTTGAGTCTTTTGTGAAAAGCCTAAAAATCCCGGCTGCAGCCAAAACCCGTTTGCTCAAACTTACGCCTGAAACGTATGTGGGGCTGGCGGAAGAATTAACGATGAAGAGGAAATAACTTGTCACCCTGCACGTGCCAAAGGGGTGACTTCATGTGATGGGGTTGCGATCTTTTATTAAATATGTTAAAATATCAAGATAAAAATTAAAAACAAAAATCATGAGCAATCCATCAGAATCCTTTGAAAAAAGAGGCAATAACTCTGCAGCTCAAGAATTTATTCGAAGTCAGGGCGTTGAATTTACAATAGGATTGGATCAACCAGCACAAATATTATTTGCCGGGCCCAAAGAAAACGCAGAAGACGTGGCCTATCGTTTTTACAAGGGACAAAAAGGCTATCCACCTGAAACTGCAAGCCGAGCGGCAAAAACTCTTATGTTTAAATTCGGACAAGAAGCGAATTTTAAGCCCGAAGATTTAGAAAGAAGGGGCAGGGGATTAAATCTTCAATTTAAACCGGGAGCAATTGCCTTAGTTTTAAATCCTCGAGACCCAAGCACTTGGGTGATTGCTCAATTCCCGGAAGAACTAAACGCAAAACGAGTCCAAGCCACTCAACGTCGAGGATTGAAAGAAAAATTTGGAGCAAATCCTCGCGAAAAACTTTCTACGGAAATCGCTCGAATCTCTCATTTCGCACGATTATTGACCGTTGCCAATCGTGCCTCCCTGGAATCTCAATTGGGAATTCCAAGCAACGCGATTGTCACAACCCCCACGTCACTTTCCTTAGTACGAGAGGGTCCTTACAGTGGATGGCAATTCATCAATCTCAATGTTATGTTCAGAAAAAATGCCGCTCCCGGAAAAGTATACAGTTTAGGATTAAACCCAAAAACGGGTAGAGTAATCATTCTCGATGAAAACAACAAACAAATCCGTGAAGGACAACTGGCTGAAAATGGGGATCAAATCATCAATATGCCTAGACTCTTTGAAGTTGTAGCCCAACCCAAAGAGCCGCTCATTGTTCGCGCAAAACGAGAACTTTCCGAATTATTACGAAAAGCTCTCGGAGGAAAATCGTTTCAAGTTTATGACGCCAGCAATCCCTATTTCAATTTAGGCGCCTATCAAATTCGATTTGAAGGGGGAAAAACACTTTACGTCGCTGCACAACCCAACAATTCTTTTGATTCTAAAAAAACGGCTTTTCGTGTCACAGAGGGAACTATGACAGGGAAAGAAATTCTTCCTTGGACCACGGATCCAAATAGAGTAAATCAAACAATTCAGATGGAAATCGGTCCAACAAGATTAGTCTAAAATTAAAATTCCCTTTTCCCCCAGACTCCATTCCCGTATAATAAATACGTTGTTTTTCGAAATGCACCAGAGCTCTGCCATCACAGAGCGAGCAGGAGAAAAAATCCCCGAAAGGGGACGAGACTCTCCCGGCACGGCCCGTCATCGCCGCGAATGAAGCGCTCGGATCTCCGAGAATCAAGGTGGTACCACCCGCAAGGGTCCTTGGGAAAAGGGCCTTTTTATTTGTTAAAAAAATACCATGTTCAAACCTGTAGACCCCAAACAAAACTTTCCTCAGCTCGAAGCTGAAACGCTTCGCTATTGGAAATCAAAAAAAACCTTTGAAAAATCCGTGAGCCAACGTCCCGCCAGCAAAGAATACATTTTTTACGATGGCCCTCCGTTCGCCACCGGCCTCCCGCATTACGGTCACCTTCTCGCCGGCACCATGAAAGACGTGGTCCCGCGTTACTGGGCCATGCGCGGCAAACGCGTGGAACGCCGATTTGGATGGGATTGCCACGGCCTTCCGGTCGAATATGAGGTTGAAAAAGAACTCGGCCTTTCCGGCCGCAAAGACATTGAAGACAAATACGGCGTATCTGAATTTTGTGAAAAATGCCGCAGCATCGTACTTCGCTACACCAAAGAATGGGAAGAAACCGTGAACCGCACCGCACGCTGGGTCGACTTTAAAAACGATTACAAAACCATGGACCCAACTTTTATGGAGTCCATTTGGTGGGTTTTTGGTGAATTGTGGAAGAAAAAACTCGTGTATCAAGGCCACAAAGCCATGCACATCTGTCCGCGTTGCGTGACCCCGCTTTCCAATTTTGAAGTCACGCTTGGGTACAAAGACGTCACCGATCTTTCCGTGACCGCTAAATTTAAGGTTAAAGAACGAAAAAACACCTACATTTTGGCTTGGACCACCACCCCTTGGACCCTTCCGGGCAACATGGCGCTTGCCGTGGGCAACACCATCGATTACGGCGTTTTTGAGGAGAAAGAAACCCACAATCAATACATCATGTCCAAGGTTTATTTCAGCAATTTGAAACCCGAGGAAAAAGAAAAATACGCGCTCAAAGAAACCATAAAAGGCAAATCTTTGGTCGGACTTTCTTACGAACCGCTTTTCGATTTTTATAAAAAAGATGACCGAGAAGGTGCTGAAAAATGGTGGCACGTGCATCACGCGGATTTTGTGGCCACTGAAGAGGGGACCGGCGTGGTCCACACCGCCGGAGGATTTGGAGAAGATGATATGAAGTTTTGTGAAAAAGCGGGATTGCCCATCATCGTTCACGTGGGCATGGACGGAAATTTCACAAAAGAAGTGAAACCCTGGGCCGGCAAATTCGTTAAAACCCAAGAACAAAACATTGCCGCAGACCTCGAGAAACGAGGCCTCCTTTTCAAGCGCGAAAATTATCGCCACTCGTACCCTCATTGCTGGCGCTGTGAAAGCCCATTGCTCAACTACGCCACGAGCAGTTGGTTTGTAAAAGTTGAGCAAATCAAAAAACAAATGATCTCCGCCAATAAAAAAATCCATTGGGTCCCCGAATATGTGGGCACCAAACGCTTTGGCGATTGGCTCGAAAACGCTCGCGATTGGTGCGTGTCACGCAATCGTTTCTGGGGCACGCCACTCCCAATCTGGGCTTCTGAGGATGGCAAGGATTTCATCTGTATTTCAAGCATCAAAGACCTTGAAAAACGAACCGGAAAAAAGGTCGCGGATCTTCACAAGCACAAAATCGACAAACTCACGTTCAAGGAAAAAGGCAAACTCTATCGCCGCATCCCGGACGTGTTCGATTGCTGGTTTGAATCCGGCTCCATGCCCTACGCGCAAAGCCATTATCCGTTCGAGGGCAAATCCAAATTTGAGAAAAATTTCCCTGCCGAATTCATTGCCGAAGGCCTCGATCAAACCCGCGGGTGGTTTTACACGTTGGTGGTGCTCGGAGTTGCGTTGTTCGGAAAAGCGCCGTTCAAAAACGTCATCGTAAACGGCCTCATTCTCGCCGAAGACGGCAAAAAAATGAGCAAACGCCTCAAGAATTATCCGGAACCCGGCATCATTTTAGATAAATACGGCGCTGATGCCTTACGTTTTTACTTGATGAATTCGCCGGCCGTCAAAGCCGAACCCCTTTGCTTCTCTGAAAAAGGCGTTGAAAACGTGGTCAAAAACGTCATTTTGCCGATCTGGAATGCGTACAGCTTTTTGGTCACGTATTCCAATATTGATAAATGGAAACCCGCGAAAGGCGCAATCAAAAAGCCTAAAAACAAACTCGATCGCTGGATTCTTTCCGAACTTCACGCGCTCTTAAAAGAAGTCACCGAAGAAATGGATGGCTACAATCTCCAAGCCACTCGGCCGTTGTATCAGTTCTCAGACAACCTCACCAATTGGTACATCCGCCGTTCCCGCCGTCGTTTCTGGAAAAACGAGAACGACCAGGATAAAAAAGAAGGCTACCAAACCTTATACACCGTGCTCGCAACCTTGAGTCAAATCATGGCCCCGGTCATGCCGCTTCTCAGTGAAGCCATGTACCGCAATCTCGTGGGAGGGGAGTCGGTTCACCTTACCGACTGGCCCAAATTCCAAGCCGCCATGATCGACAAAAAGCTCAATCAAGAAATCGAGCTCGCGATTCAAATCGCCAAACTCGGAAATGCGGCCCGCGGTCGTGCCAAGATCAAAAATCGCCAACCCTTGAGTCGTGTTCAAGTTGGGCTCCCGGATCATTTACGCAAATTTTTAAAAGACGATCAACTTGAGGTTTTGCGCGAGGAATTGAATGTAAAAAAGATAGAAATCACCGACGATCCCAGCTCCATTGCCAAAGCCGTGGTTCACCCCAATCCAAAAATTTTGGGTCCCAAATTCGGAAAAGACGTCCAATTCATCCTCAAAGAAGCCAAAGCCGGCAATTTTGAACTTCTCGAAAACGGCAATGTCAAAATCGATTCCTTCGAACTCACGCCTGAAGAATTCAACATGGGCTATGAAAGCAAAGCAGGCATGGATGTGGAAAGCGACCACGGCATCATCGTGGCGCTCGACACCACCTTCACGCCAAGCCTCAAACGAGAAGGGATTGCTCGTGACCTGATCCGCACCATCCAAGATTTACGAAAAGAAGCGGATTACAAGGTGGACGACCGCATTGAAGTGTCGATCGAAGCCGTGGATGAGATCAAAGAAGCGGTGGAAGAATTCAAAAAATACATCTCCACCGAAACCTTGGCCAATAATCTTTCCTTAAAACCATTGCCCAAGCCCGATAAAACCAAACTTGTAGAATGGGAAAACGGGAAGACGACAGAGGTAAGAGTCAAACGATAAAAATAGGGAAGAGGACCGTGGCATTCTTTTGGCCACCGCGATCCGATCGCTCCTGCGGCGATCGTTCGCTATGCCTCGCGCCAATCGTTTCGCTTTGCGAAAACCAAGCCGATTGGCGCTCCGGAATTGTCCAAAAGAACACCACAGCCTCTTCTTTTTATGAATACAAGTTTACAAATAGGGAAGGTGGGGATGTTTTTGAGAATATTTCCCATCCAAATTGGGGATCATGATCCCCAATTTGTCGTGAAGCGCGTACATGTTAGCGCGAACGATTTGATGGGCATATTCGAGAAAATATTTCCACCTTCCCAAAAATCTTGTAAAAAAGCTTTTATTCTTTATACTATCCTCATGCAACGCACTCTCAAAAAACTCGGATTTTCCATCGCCTTCAATATGGGCGCCCTTTACGTGGCCGTCGAACTTTTGGAAGAAGTGAATTACACCGGCGGTTGGCTCTTTTTTGTGGTCGCAGGCGCTATCATCGGATTTCTCAATGTCTTCGTAAAACCCATCCTCAAATTCCTCTCTTTACCTCTTATTTTCGTAAGCGCCGGATTCTTCTTAATCGTGATCAACGCCCTCATTATATGGTTCACAGACAAAGCTTTAGAGGTCTTGGACTTTTCTAACATTGACTTTCAGATCCAAGGAGTCTTAAACTTCATCCTCGTAGCCGTCATTTTCGGCCTCGTGAACTGGTTTGAGCATTGGCTCTTCAAACGTTCCCGTTAAAACTATTTTCTAAAAAATCTTCCCATGATCGAAGTGATCAAAATTCTTCAAATCGCCAGCGCCCTTTTCCTCTCCTTTCTTATTTTGATTCAATCTCGGGGAAATGGCCTTTCCGCCACCTTTGGAGGAAGCGGAGGTTTTTACGCCACCAAACGCGGAGCTGAAAAAGTCATTGCCATGATGACAATCATTACCTTGATTGCCTTCTTGATTTTATCTTTTTTCGCCTCTGTCCTTTAATCATCACAACGTGCACCCTTTAAACAGGAAGTCCTCCCGAAAAAAAAGTCGAGAGTTTTCGATAATCAATCGAACTTTTAAATTTTATTCTCGAAAAGAACGCATTGTTTCAATTGTTTTGGCAATCGTGATGCTCTTTTCCGGCTGGCAATTGCTGGCAGGGGATTGGGGCCGTAGCATCACCAGCGTCATCACGGGCGGCCACAATTATAATGAAGGCATGGTGGGAGAAATCATTCGCCTCAACCCGGTATACACGGAATTGAATGAAGTGGATCAAGACATCACGAGTCTTATCTTTGAGGGGCTCACCAAATACGATCCTCAGCAGAAAAAATTTGTGGAAAACATGGCCACCCACACACTCGATGACACCCAATCCATTTATACGTTTACGTTAAAAGACGGACTGACTTGGCATGACGGTACTCCGGTCACGGCGGACGATGTCTATTTCACGTATCATGATGTCATCCAAAATCCGGATTTTGAAAACCCGATTTTAAAAGAAAGTTTCTCCGGAGTCACTGTGGAAAAAATCGATGAAAAAACAATCAAAATGACCTTAAAAGAAGTCAATTCTTTCTTTTTCACGCAACTCACGGTTGGGATCCTTCCCCAACATTTGTTGGCCGATGTCCCGGTGAGTGAATTGGATAGCAATGATTTCAATCAAAAACCCATTGGAAACGGCCCATATCGAGTCACTGATGCCTACGATCGATCCACGGATGGAATCACCGGTATTTCTCTCGAATATTATGAAAATTATTGGAAAAACGATTCTCCCGAGATTACGGAAATCAATTTCACCGCCTATCCCACGTATGAAGACCTTATTAAAAATCGCGGAAAATTACATGGAATTGCACGGGTTCCCAATTATCGAATCGAAGAAGTGAAACAAGACCGATTCATTCAAAATGCGTATGCGCTTCCTCAATATACGGCCTTATTTCTTCAGACCGATGACGAAGAATTGGTGAAAGAAAAAATCCGTATCGGCATTCAAAAATCCATTGATAAAAAAGCTATTGTGGATGCCATTGGATACGATTATATTGTGGATACCCCCCTCCTAGAGCTCTCCCAAGAAGATTGGATCAATCAACCCAACACCGAAGAAGCGGCCGGGGCTTTTTTTGAAGCCGGATGGCCATTGGATGAAACAAGAGGCGTTCGCATCAATGAAGACGGAGATCAAATTTTGGCGTTCACATTGGTAAGACGTTCTTACTCGGATCTTGAACAAGAAAAAGTCGCCAAAACCACCGCCGATATGATTGCCTCACAATTGGAAGCGATAGGCGTAACCGTCACGGTTGAGGCGTACGATATCGCCCCTTTTCAAGAAAAAGTAAAGAATCGCGATTACGATTTATTATTGTACGGACAAAATCTGGGTTACAACCTCGACACGTATTCATTCTGGCACTCCAGTCAAGTTGGAGATGGGTTAAATCTTTCCAATTACGGCAATGCCAAGGCTGATTTTTATATTCAAGCCATTCGCAGCACCTTTGACGATGAATCGGAACAAAAAACAGAGTACCTCCGAAAACTCGGAGAAATCATCAACAACGACGTGCCCGCGGTATTTCTTTATCGTCCCACCTATTATTTTTTAGCGGACGAACGTTTACAAAATATTTACACCGAAAATCTTCTCTTCCCTCAAGACCGTTTCTCAAATATACTGCAGTGGACCGTTCAACCGTAAGGTAAATTATTATTATTTAAAGCTCATTTTTCCATGGAAGTCGTTTTAGTCAAAGATGTTCCCAACTTGGGACGAAAAGGTGAAATCAAATCCGTTAAAAGCGGGTATTACATGAATTTTTTAGCGCCTCGAGGCAAGGCCCTTCGCATTACGCCCAAACTCCAAAAACAATTGGATGAAAAGAAAAAGCAAATGATAAAGCGAAAAGCCGAAATGCTCGAAAAGATCGAGGAATTCGTGAAAAAAATTGAAAAACTCATTATCACCTTTAAACGAAAAGCCACAGCCAAAGGCAAGCTTTACGCCGGGGTGACTGAACAACAAATTCAACACGAACTTGAAAAACACCTTAAGATCGAACTCGAAAAAGGGTGTATCAAGGTGGCTGAACCTATCAAAGCGGTAGGGGAATTCGACGTCACGGTAGCCCTTACGGAAAGCGCAACTGCTGCGTTTAAAGTGGCGGTGGAGACTGATAAGTAACATTTGTCACCCTGAGCTGAATGTTAGCGCTGTCATGGTGAGGCTCTCGAACCATACAGCGCGTCGCACAACGAATAAGTTAATTAAACCTTCTATTGGCTCAAGTATTATCCACCGGTGCCCGCATTTTAGGCCTCGATTATGGCGACAAGCGAATCGGGGTGGCGATTTCAGACCCCGGGAAAACCGTGGCTTTTCCACGTATAGTTTTATCCAACCGCGGGGATGAAGCGGTTTTGGCTGAACTAAAAAAACTAATCGAATCCGACCCCATCGAACGCATCATTCTCGGCTGGCCCCTCAGCCTCCAAAGTGAAGTCACGGATCAAACCCGTAAAACCGAACGGTTTTTGAATGTATTAAAAGGAGCGCTCACTATCCCAATTGAAGTTCTCGATGAGCGCCTCACCACGATCCAAGCTGAAAAAACCGGGGGGGACGACTCGGTGGCGGCCCAGATTATTCTGCAGACGTGGTTGGACAAGTCACGAAGCGCAGCGAAGTGA
Organism: Candidatus Gracilibacteria bacterium; assembly: GCA_041658685.1. Lineage (NCBI taxonomy): Bacteria > Candidatus Altimarinota > Candidatus Altimarinota bacterium. The sequence goes on from JBAZZS010000001.1 coordinate 413,679, forward strand.
CTTTTCATGTACTCAAAAATCAAAATGGCTTATTTAAGCCAAAAATCGAAGCAAAGAGTCTGCCCGGGCACACTTTTTATATCAATCTTTCTCTGCCATGCCCCTCAAACCCTGCCTCAACTGCGGCCAATCTTTTCACCTCACCGAAGAAGATGTGGCTTATTATCAAAAAACAGACGTCCCGGAGCCCACCTGGTGCCCTCTTTGCCGAGAAATGAGACGAATGGCATGGTGTAATGAAATGTATCTGTACCCCAATACATGCCAATTGTGCAAAAAAAACATCATCGCCCAATTTGGCCAAGACAACCCGCGCCCAACCTTATGCGTGGAGTGTTGGTGGAGCGACAAATGGAGTGCGCTCAACTACGGCCGAGAAATTGACTGGAATCGTTCTTTTTTTGAACAATTGCACGAATTGGAGCTCTCAGTTCCTCATTCTTGCGTTTCAACCGACATCAGCAACATCAACAGCGAATACACGCATCACGCAGGCCAAGAAAAAAATTGTTATCTTATTTTCCACGCCACATTTGCCGAGGATTGTTATTACGGCTATGGGGTGAAAAAAGCCAAAAACTGCGTCGACGTTCACTACTGCCATCAATCCGAATTTTGTTACGAATGCATTGATGTCAAAAACAGATTGCAAAGCTTGCCTTAATTCTATTTCAGCAGATTGACTATTAGCTAGACATTCTTGTACATACTCAGTCTTCATAGAGAGATAGATTAAAACCTTAATAAGGGGTCTTTTTATACCCCAAGCATCCAATAAAATCAAGCTATAACAAGACCGGGGCCAATGTTCCTTTTGGAGCCAAATACAAACCTGCGCTTCGTCCAGCCCCTTTTTTCGTTCGATTGTTCATGGCCATATTGAAGCCCCAAGATTGTCCTTTCTCTCCCAAATCATCCGCCTTAATCACACGAAGCCACCTCTTGATATGTTCAGGGATGATTGCTCCCTCAGACAATAGCCCTGCATCAGCCAATAACTCTTCAAGGCAAGAAGGGGCATCATTAAATCGATCCCTATTTACAGAATCAGGTTCACTCCCGAGATGTGCAGCTGCGGTCAAAATTCCTTTTTCTCGAATCAATTGAAAATCATGCGTCCCCGCAGAAGGAGGAACATTTTTCCAATGGCCCGTCCCTACCATTTCAATAATAGCACAAGCACTCCCATAATCTTGCGATAAGACAGGGATTCCAACCTTGCTCCCCTGATTATCACCCCATCGCCCCGGAGTGAGAACGATATATTTCGCCTTTTCGCCTTGCTCATGGATAGCCGTATTGATTTTTGCGATCCAAGAACGAAGTTCTTGCAATTGATCTGCATCCAATTTACCTGAAGCCGTTGACTCATCCTCTTCCCCATAAACATCAGGATCAATATAAAGCGCATAAGAAACATCCTCAATGTGTCCACTGCTTAAGCTGTTTTTAGTTTTAAATAAAACATCCTCGGCAGGCACCTCCTTTGGCATCTCGGCGGGCTTAAGATTTGGAGCAACATTTTGAGGACGAGCTTGGACAATACGAACACTATAAGACCCTTCCGCGCCTCCTCCTTGCCCCTTGCTCTTCTCCCCAATAAATTCAACATCCACATCTTCCCAACCCAAGCAATGTTTAAGTTTTTCGACAAAATATCGAATAATCAATGGGAAAGGGGCTTGTTTTTTAAATTTCATCATAGGATCAAACGTAGCCCAAACATCTTGCTCTGTAGTCAGTACGAAGGAAGCCACTTCACCCCCCCCCTCTCTTTTTGAAAAAATATCTTTAGGAGAACCCGTTTCCCGAGAACCCATAAACCTACTCTCTTGCAAGAATTGTTCCATGGAAATTTTCTCCACCCCCCTTGTTCGGTGAACAACATAAATCTCCTGTTGAGCATGAGTTCCATGCTTGTCATCCTTTTTGACCGGATTTTTACTCGGCTCATCAAATAAAACAATACGTCCTCCAAAGGTGACGACCATTTCCCCTAACCCGGTGGCAATGGTCATACTGCCCTTTTCTGGATCAGGTCCATGCGATTGAGGCGCATCGGAAAGTGCCACTCCGGAAAAATCCGGGATGAAATAATCTCCATACCATCTCCCGTACATAGGTTGAACCAAAAGCCCCATCTGTTCATCCGCACACAATAAACCATGCTCTTCTCGATATTTCATAACCTTTGGGCTGAAAACAGAGCCATATACTTTTTTAATCGAACGAACAAATCCCTCAAAATCATCAGGTAAACAAACATCACTGTCGTACATCCCTGCAAAAGAAGCGCCGTGCTGATCCTCAAGCTCAGAGCTGGACCGTACAATAAAAGGTCGATCTCCCCATGTCTTTCTAATATCCAACCAAAGATCCTTAAGTTGGCGTTCAATATGTTTGGGAAATTGAGCGGCATTCATTTTTTCCCTTAAAAATTTAAATTCCACAGCTTCAACCTCTGAAGATTGTTTGGGTCGATATTTTCGCCGAGATAAATCTCCAAGGGAAGGATTTGAATGAAGTAATTGCAAAAGAAGATCCGATCCGATCAGTCGACGTTCATTGGGCTTTAAAACATCTTGCAAGAGAGCATATAATTTTTGAACCGAAAAATTCTTAATTCCAAGTCTGTCAACAAACGCTTGGTCAAACTCAGGCGTTTTTGTTCTTAAAACCGGGTCCAAAACAATTTGATTCGCCGCCTTACGCCCTGCGTGCCCCTCGTCCAATCCCACGGAAAAAGCCCTAAGGACTTCTTCATAATCTTTATAAGTAAGAAACTTCATCGCATCTTCAATAAAACGAGGATTACTGCTAATAAGCCGATTAATCAACGCTTCATGAGCGATCCCACGTAATTCAATCATAGTCTCCGCATCAAACGAAAAATCATGCTCAAATGCTTCATGTTTCCCGTTGTCCGTAAAATCAATCACATCCAACAAAAGATCCAAAGGAGAATTTCTATCAATTCTTATCTTATTAGAAGGGTGCCCTTGCGCATCAAAACACAATTGCGCGATCCTCCCCGGGTTGGGGCCGGATCGAAACCGAGCATTGATATCACCTAAAACAAGATCCGTTTTGCTTTTTTCTAAAGAAACTAAAGCTTTTAACGCAAAATAAGTACGCCATTTTCGTACGCGGCTCTCCCATTCTTCCTGATTTTCTCGTTCCATAGGATGTTCCCAACCTTCAACAACATGTTGGTCCCATATGGCCTGTCCGACAGAATCGGATTGAATTTCATCATAGCCTTTGGCAAGCCCCTCTCTATAAACGATCCGACGCAAAGCACGTGCAATCTGCCCGGGATCTTTAGCCCCGATAGCTTCAAGTTGTCCCGCAAAAATAAATACAGAGGACTCATTCAGCCCTGCTTGAGTCAGTGCTTCCTGCGAAGGCAAGTGGTCTGTTACAAAACTACGATCTGTTGAGGCATTCATTGTCATATATTTTATTACAGGAAGGGAATTTTATAGGAAAAACACTTTTTGTCAAAAATAATTACAAGAATCGACTAATACCTTATTTTATGATAAAATATAACTATGAAAATCCCTCCATCCCGCACGATATTGTCGATCAAAGTCCCAAAAGAAATCGAACCAGGCCCCGGTCCGATCATGGCGGAGCAGATTTTTCTCGCACTTCATTCCATCCATGAGGAGCAGGCTTGGTACAAGCGTCTTTTTGGAGTTCGAGGGGGGAGCATCAGCCTTGAGATCATCCATCAAAAGCGCCACATCAAGTTCATCGTAACCTGTCCGACGCATTACAGAAACCTCGTGGAAGGGCAAATTTACGCGCATTATCCCAATGTCGAGATTTTTGAAGAAGATGATTACATCCAAGATAAAATCGAGCCACTCGAAATGGGGAAACCCCAACCCGTACAAGGGAAAAAAGCGCTCACCACCGCCTCAAAAGCCGAATCTCTTCGCAAAGGCAAAGATTTTAAAACCGTCAAACAAGATCGACCCATTTATGGCGCAGAAATCCGCCTCACCGGTCCGGCCATCATTCCGATCAAGCGCTACCCGCAATTCGAAGATCGACTCACCCGCATCTCTGCAGACCCCATCGCCGGAATCACATCCAGCTTATCGCGTCTCAGCAATCCCAAGGATGAAGCCTGGATTCAATTGGTCATGGTGCCCCTCGATGACAAATGGCGAGTCAAATTCGTGGAAGTACTACGTATTTTTTCCAAAGGCGTTTTTGGCAGCATTGAGTTTTTCGAAGACGCCTTTTTAAATTTTTCCTGCACCCGAAAAGTGTGGCCGAGGGTCGTATTTTTCCCTTTAACTTGCTACATTTGGCTCCGACGAAAAACCGTGGGATTTAAGCACCGGCCCAGCTTAATGAGCCCCACCGGAGAAGAGGAGGACGATGGCGACCTTTTGGATGAAACCATGTCCAAACAGCACGATCGAGAAAATAAGGTGGACGCCACTGCGGATAAAATCAACAAACTCATGTATGAAGTTGATTTGCGCGTGGCCTATCTCCCGGCCCATGACGATCGAGTGAGTGCGGAATTTAAAATCAAAAAAATTGCCGGTAGTTTCAAGCAATTCAACATCCCACTCCTCAACGAGCTCGAAATGGAAAAAATCGAAAAGGGGAGTGAGCTTATGAAAAAATTCAAAAATCGAACTTTAACTAAGGAATGCGGAATTCTCAACGTAGAAGAACTCGCCACGATTTATCATTTTCCAACCATTGTGGTGCAAACCCCCAACATTGACTGGGTTAAATCGCGCAAAATTGAAGCGCCAAGCGACTTGCCCTCTCCGGACACGATTCCCGAAAGCAATTTGACGCTTTTAGGGAAAACCAATTATCGCGGCATGCACGATGTTTTTGGCATCAAATGCGACCCGGACCGTCGCCGCCACATGTACATCATTGGAAAAACCGGTATGGGAAAAACAACGCTTTTGGAAAACATGATTTTTTCCGATATTCAAGCCGGCCGAGGCATTGCGGTCATTGACCCTCATGGCGATTTGGCGGAAAAAGTGATTGATTTTGTGCCTCCTCATCGCACCAACGATGTCGTTCTTTTTGACCCTGCAGATCGCGAATTTCCAGTGTCCTTCAATATGATGGAAAGCCCGGATCCGGCCTTCAACACCATTATTTGTTCAGGTTTGGTTGGAATTTTTAAGAAAATTTACGCCGAAAGTTGGGGTCCGCGTCTTGAACATATTTTACGCAACACAATCCTATCGCTCCTCAATTATCCGGACACCAGCATGCTCGGCATCATTCGTGTACTTCAAGATGAAGGGTATCGCCGTCGGGTAGTCAGCAAAATCGAGGATCCGGTGGTGCGCGGATTTTGGGATGGAGAATTCGACAAAATGAGTGAAAAAATGCGCGTGGAAGCGATTTCTCCGATCTTGAACAAAGTCGGGCAATTCTTATCGAGCCCCATCATTCGTAACATTGTGGGACAAACCAAGAGCACCATTGACCTGCGTTTTTGTATGGATAAGAAAAAAATCGTGATTGTGAATCTTTCAAAAGGAAAAATCGGAGAAGACAACTCGTCCTTGCTCGGCGCCATGCTCATCACCAAATTCCAGCTCGATGCCATGAGTCGCGCCAATGTAGCGGAAAACGAACGCCAAGATTTTTACCTTTATGTTGATGAATTTCAAAACTTTGCCACTGAATCGTTTGCCACCATCTTATCCGAGGCCCGCAAATATCGCCTCAACCTCACCATGGCCAATCAGTACATCGCGCAAATGCCGGAAGAGGTGAGAGATGCCGTATTCGGAAACGTGGGAACCACGATCTCATTTCAAGTTGGGTTTGACGACGCCGAATACATTTCTCAGCAATTCGGAGAAGTGGTCATGCCCAACGACCTCGTCAATTTGAATAAATACACGATTTACACGCGGTTATTGGTGGATGGGATGCCCAGTGTGCCCTTCTCAGCCGACACCTTGCCTCCGCCTGCGGAAAGCCTCGAGATCGAGCCCGGACGACGAGAAAAAGTAATCAAATTATCACGAGAACGCTACAGCAAACCCCGAGAACTCGTAGAAGACAAAATCAAACGCTGGAGTCAAAATACGGGAGACAAACTGGGAGAAGGAAAAGAGGTACGGCAAATTGGAAAGCCACCGCAAAAAGAACAAAGAAGAAAATAATAAAGGCTATCTTGAAAAAGATCCAAGCCACCTAAGATACGCCTGCGTATTCGGCGGCTCATTATCTTCGACACCGCACGATAAGCCTTTTGGAAAATTGAACCATTTTTAATAAAATCAAGGTCAACAATACGCTATAAACCGCAAGCAAAACCCAATTCGCGACATCAACCCATAGATTGGGAGTGAAAATAAGAGCCTCTTTAAAATTCATCAAACCCCATTCGTAACCGCCTCTGGAAAAATCATCGCCCCATTCTTCCCAAAAACTATAACTGATAAAAATCGGAAGGGAACTACTTCTAAAAATCATCCCAACAACAAGGAAAACCAAACCATTGATAATCGTTTTTTTCATACTTATTTTTTAAGGATTGCAATCCCGGGTAATTCTTTCCCTTCCAAAAATTCCAACATGGCGCCGCCACCGGTCGACACATGATCGAATTTAGAAAACTTGAAGCCGAATTTTTTAATGGCATCGATGGTGTCGCCGCCACCTAAAATCGTCTTGGCCTTAGAGATTGCCACCGCCTTAGCAATCACCCGCGTACCTCGTTCAAACGGTTTCTTTTCGTAAAGTCCCACCGGCCCATTCCAAATAATGGTTTTTGCCTTTTTAATCACCTCAACATAAGCGGCAAGCGCTTTTTTCCCAAGGTCGAGAATTTTCATATCGCCTTCCACATCCTCCACCGGAATATCGAGCGTTGCAGCCTTATCACTGATCTCAGACGCCACCACCACATCCTGCGGAAGCATGATTTGATTCCGTTTTTTCTCAGAAGCCAACATAATTTCACGCGCAACCTCGACCTTATTTTTTTCACACAACGATTGCGCCACATCAAATCCTTCAGCCAATAAAAAGGTATTCGCCAACCCGCCCCCAATCAAAAACGTATCCGCTTTTTTAATAAAATTTTTCAAAATCCCGATCTTAGTATCGATTTTGGCACCGCCAACAATCATAACCAGCGGACGTGCCGTCTTTTTGAGAAGAGGGGAAAGGGCCTTGATCTCTTTTCCGAGGAGAAGTCCGGCATACGCAGGCAAATATGCCGCAATTCCGGCTGTGGACGCGTGCGCCCGATGCGCCGTGCCAAAGGCATCATTCACATACAAATCCCCAAGACTCGCGAGCGCCTTGGCAAATTTGGGGTCATTTTTTTCTTCTCCAGCGTAGAAACGGGTGTTTTCCAATAAAACAACATCGCAGTTTTTCATCTTTTCAATCGCTTTTTCAACCTCATCTCCAATACAGACATCGAGTTTTTTAACCGGCTTTTTAAGCAATTTCGATAACACCTTGGCGATCGGATCGAGCTTGAATTCCTTCTCGAATTTCCCCGGAGTCGGCCGCCCCAAATGCGACATCAAAATCACCCGCGCCCCGTTTTTAACTAAAAACCGAATCGTAGGAAGTGATTCTTCGAGGCGAGTCGCATCTGTTACGCGACCTTTTTCATCTTGGGGAACGTTGAAATCAACACGGACGAGGACGCGCTTGGCTTTGAGAGATTTAGAAGAGAGGCGTTGGAGGGTTTTTAACATAAGAAAAAATTTAAAAAATCCTAAAGGACAAATTTAAAATACTGTACCGTAATCATTTTGAGCAAGAGGCAACTCCTTAAAATTGATTTGAGCGGGGAGAGGGGATAGGCTAAAGGAAATTTTATTTTATAATTCGTGAAATATGAGACAAGCCCCGAAAGGATTATCGATTGCTATCGGAGGGCACGCCACGCTCCCAGCCAATGCAGTAGATAAAAGCATCCCTGTACAAGAAGCGGCAATGAGAGAAGTCTTTGGCCAAGTTTTAACAGTTGTACGGGCGGCCGTACAAGAGGGTTTTACATGGAATACCATGACACATGGAAGCGGACCTCAAACGGATTTAATTTTGAAACGGGTACGAGAATGTCTAAAAATCGGAATGCATAATCTTCCGTTGTACTATGCCTCAATGGATCTTATCGCCTCCATTGGGATGACCATGGAACGGATATTAGCTAGTATGATAGCAAGAGAAATGGGATGCTTCGGAGCAGACAAAACAGGGGTTCAAACAGTCCCAACGCACTTTTTAGTAGATCCAAATACAATGAAACCCGTAAAACCAATCGGCGGGACATTGACTGAAGAAGAAATAAAAATATTAGAAAAATTAGGAGAAACCGTCAAAGATACTAAGGATGGAAAAGGTCCAAGAATTATAGTGGCATCTCCTAAGGTTTTAGGAGTCTTACCTCAAAATTTAGACGGAATTGTAGCAGTTATACGCGCTGGATTACTCGCTATCGCTGGAGGAACCGGAGGGGTTGCAGTCACAATAGAGGAAGATGGAGAAATTACCCCTCATCCCGCTGTAATTGATAAGGACTATGCGGCAGAAGCAATTGTCAGAGGACTTGCTGAAAAAGAGATCCCAACAGACACTTTTGGTGTAATTATGTCAGACCCATATACAGTAAGAAATTTTTCAATCGTAGCAGAAGGGATTGACGCAGCAGGCGGTCCTATGAAAGTCACTGCAGAAGAGCGTGCTAGGTTGATGGAAGCGGCAGGCCCCATTCATCGTATAGCAGCTGCGGACATGGGAGCTATTCTAGAAACCCCAGGGGCTGTAACCTCAGGAGCAGAACCTAAAATTAGAGCTGCTTGGAGACTCGTTGATAAAAAAATCGTTAGACAAGCTATTATTTGCAGTCCTGAAAATTTTGGAGCCACTTTTATTGGAAAGGCTAAAGATGCAGGAACCGTAATTTTCAAAGGAGAAAAATGGGTCTGATCCCCTGAAATCCATTGACAATTTAAGGCTTAGCACTCTATAATCGTCAGTGCTAGTTTTGACCTTATAAACTCTCCTTTACCATGGACTTCAACCAATACACCACCAAGGCCGCGGAAGCGGTCCAAGGCGCCGCACAACTCGCCGGCAAACTGTCGAATCAGGCCATCGAACCCTTGCACCTGTTACTTGTTCTTGTGGAGCAAAAAGGCGGACTCGTGCGCACGCTTTTGGAAAAGATGGAAAAAGATCCAGACGTCATCAGTAAAGAAGCCAAGGCCGAGCTCACGAAACGTCCCCAAATTCAAGGCAGCTCGCAAGGCTACATCACCCCGGAGATGAAAAAAGTCCTCGACCAAGCCGAAACCGAAGCCGGGCACCTCAAGGACGAATATATTTCCACCGAGCATCTTTTTCTCGCCCTCATCGATCAACCCACGATCAAAAATCTTCTCGACCTCAACAAAGAAGAAGTCCTCCAAGAACTCTCCAAGCTGCGTGGCAATCAGCGCGTCACAGACCAAGACCCCGAAGGAAAATATCAAGTGTTGGAAAAGTACACGCAAGATTTCACCAAACTCGCAGCTCAAGGCAAAATCGACCCGGTCATCGGTCGCGATGAGGAAATTCGACGCGTCATGCAAATTCTTTCCCGCCGCACCAAAAACAACCCGGTCTTGGTAGGGGAGCCTGGCACCGGAAAAACTGCGATCGTGGAAGGCCTTGCCAAGAAAATCGTGGACAAAGACGTTCCCGAAAGCCTCAAAAATAAGCGCATTCTTTCTCTTGATCTCGGCGCCCTCATCGCAGGCACCAAATATCGCGGTGAATTCGAGGATCGGCTCAAAGCGCTTCTCAAAGAAATCGAATCTTCAAATGGAGAAATCATCCTATTCATCGACGAATTGCACACCATCATCGGCGCCGGAGCCGCAGAAGGATCCATGGACGCCGGAAATCTTCTCAAGCCCGCCCTGGCCCGCGGCCGTTTGCGCACCGTAGGCGCCACAACTCTCAAAGAATATCGAAAATACGTTGAAAAAGACGCCGCTTTTGAACGCCGATTCCAACCTGTCATGGTGGAGGAACCGTCTCTAAAAGACGCGCTTTCCATCCTTCGCGGCATCAAAGAAAAATATGAAATTCATCATGGCGTCAAAATTCGCGACAATGCCCTCGTGGCTGCGGTGAATCTTTCTTCCCGCTATATCGCAGACCGATTCCTCCCGGACAAAGCCATTGATCTCATGGACGAGGCCTGTTCCGTGCTTCGCATCGAAAACGACAGCCTTCCCACGGAAATCGACCGCCTTCAGCGCCAGATTCGTCAACTCGAAATCGAACGCGAAGCTTTAAAACAAGAAAAAGACGACGCTTCCAAAAAACGCCTCAAAGACATTGAAAAAGAACTCGCCGGGCTCAAAGAGCAAAACAAGGGATTCGAACTTCAATGGAAAAAAGAAAAAGACCTCATCGATGCGCTCAAAAGCACAGACAAAAAAATCGACGAACTCAAAGAAGAAGCCAAACAAGCCGAACGCGCCGGCAATCTCGAGCGCGTGGCCAAAATTCAATACGGAGAAATTCCGGGACTCGAAACTCAACAAAAAGAAGTTCGCGCCAAACTCGCACATTCACAAAAAGACGGGCAATCCTTACTCAAAGAAGAAATCACGGAAGAAGACATTGCCGCTGTGGTGGCCCGCTGGACCGGAATTCCGGTCTCGAAAATGCTCACTCAAGAAACCCAAAAACTCTCAGACATGGAGCAAGCCCTCGCGCATCGAGTCATTGGCCAAAAAGAAGCCATCAAAGCCGTCTCAAACGCCATTCGTCGCAGTCGCGCCGGGATTCAAGAAGAGGGGAGGCCTATCGGGTCATTTCTTTTTCTAGGGCCTACAGGAGTTGGGAAAACCGAGCTCGCCAAGAGCCTTGCCGAATTTCTTTTCAACAATGAAAATGCCATGACTCGCATCGACATGAGCGAATACTTGGAAAAACACTCGGTCGCGCGCTTGGTCGGATCTCCTCCGGGTTACGTGGGCTACGAAGAAGGCGGCCAACTCACTGAAGCCGTCCGCCGACATCCGTACAACGTCATTTTATTCGATGAGATTGAAAAAGCGCACCCCGATGTATTCAACATCTTGCTCCAAGTCCTCGACGACGGCCGACTCACCGATGCCAAAGGCCGCACCGTTGACTTTAAAAACACCGTCATCATCATGACCAGCAATTTTGGAAGCGAAATCATCGAGGAATACGCCAAAGATGCAAAGAAACAACGAGAACAACTCATGGCAGCGCTTCAAAAAGCCTTCCGTCCCGAATTTTTAAATCGCATCGACGACACGATTATTTTCCAGCATCTCACCGAAGCGGAAATCGCAGAAATCGTAGGACTCCAAATTGAACTCGTGGCCAAACGCCTGGCCAAAAAAGGCATCAAACTCGAGATCACCAAAATGGCAAAAATGTGGCTGGCAACAACCGGATTTGATAAAACTTTTGGCGCCCGCCCCCTCAAACGCGTGATCCAAAACAAGATTCTCGACGAACTCGCGCTCCAAATCGTGGAGGGAAAAATCAAAGAAGGGGACACCATCAAGGTTGATTTTAAAGTCGATGAGGTGATAATAGAGAAAAAGCGCTAATTCTTCTTTAAAATCACACTTATGCCTCTTCCAAAACCTTATAAATGTCCCATTTGCCAACATGAAAAATTTGAAGAAGGTTGGATAGGAGGAAAACTAGAATTTATTCCTAAAAATGTGGTTGGTTTAAAAAAAGTTTTTAATATAACTGGAGTAAAGAAAAAAGAAGCTCGTCGATGTTTAAATTGCGGGAATATTCAGTTTTTTATCCAAAAATAATTCTCAAAAAAAATGCCAACCATCCTAAAGGGAAAAAGTCACAAAATCACCTTCGTCTCGATTATTTTAGTCATGTTAATTCTAATAACAGGAATTCTTTTTCTTAAATTTCATTCCACAGAAAAAGAAAACGCAATCCTTCCAACTGAAAACAACACGACCCCACCCGAAGAAATAATCAATACCCAAACTCCTTCTCCAGCCTCCATTGAAGAATACTATTCATTATTATCGTATCAATATTTGCCAGAACTCGAGATATTCGGGAAACCCTCTGATGTTGAATTTATAGATGAAGAAAATTACTACATAAAATTTAGAGACACCGTGGAAGGGGAAAAAACCACCAGTGGAGCCATGGCCATTTTCATTAAACCTGACGGAACTAACGTTATTGCTGTCGAAGGAGGGACATGTACGGAAACCTGCAATCGGAATTTCTGGCTTCTTGAATACAATGAAGGCGAATGGATCGATGTCACCGCCGAACTCCTCCAGGAAAATAATTACGAACCCACGGAAAAAGAAAACTATACAGGAACTTTCTATTTTGAAATTCCTCAATACGGCACCTCGTTAACGGTTTATAATTACTATTATGATGCTGAAATTAATAGCGCTTACTCGGTTAAGGAGACACAACTTGATTGGATCAATGGGAAATTCCAACCATCAGATATTTTTTCATTAAGAATTCATGAACAAGGCCAACATTTTAATTTTATATTGGACATCCCGACTTCTTGGGGAAACGTCGATTGGGTCGCAGAGCGAGCTGGATTTTATGGCCCCGAAGGAATGCCGGAAAACGATCCTTACAATTTCGCGGTCGGATCCGAGCTGTACACCATTGTAATTGAAAAAGCATCGAGCGTTGATGAAGCTATTTTTTCAATCACTTCCGTGGATGCCTCAGACAAAAACAATTCGGCGATTACCGGAGTGACGTATCTTACGGAACACAATGGAAAAGTCTATTTTTACAGTGGTTACGACGCAGAAGACCAAATTTATTTAAAAGATATTCCAGCTATTTTAGATTCCATACGATTTGAGCCCACTCCCATGTACGATGAATATTAAGGATTATAATTTTTTATTAAAAATTTATGAAAAAAATCATTTTAGGAATTTTAGGGTTGTTTATCATTATTTTAGCGACCATCATAGAGACCTTTCATATAACAGAACAAAAAAATCCCTCTGTCGTTAAGGATGAAAATTTCGTTAACACGATGACCACCGATTTAAACAGTGATGGAATTATGGATCAAATTTCATTTGAAATACCCAAAACCCTGGACTCGTTTACGCTTCAAGTAAATGATGCCCTCGTGGAAGGCAATGAGCAGAACCTCAAAAGCTATATTGAAATCGTTGACATCGACCCCACCGATTCTTTTAAGGAAATCGCAGTGAGCGATTACGGCCCGAGTAGCGATTATCGTACTTTCTTTTATTTCTATGATGGGAAAAATCTAATTTCAATGGGCGAAACGCAAGGCATACCGGGTCTTAACATGACTTTCCCGGGAAATGGAACTTTCATCACTCAAACGCGCGGCCAAATTTTACAAACCTGGTTCTACGAAGATCAATTTAAACTCACGGACGCGCATTCAATCGAAAATATCCCTCAAGATTTATATGAAATGAACACCCCTGTGATTGTGCTTCAACCACTTCCATTACAAAAATCGCGCACCGACAGCGAGCAAGTGGCGATATTGGAAGTAGGGGAATCTGCCACAATTCTCTCCAGTGACAACAAGGAGTGGTGCCTGGTCGAAACTTCCACCGGCGTTCAAGGCTGGTTTGTCATAGAAAATTTTGACATCATCAAAGGCACAAATCTGAGTGCAACCGAAGTGTTTGATGGATTAAGCATGGCGGACTAGAATAGGCCCATGAAATTTTTGAAAAAAACTCGGATTGGATGGATTGCGGTTTTAGTTGCAACGATGATCCCTGTTGTATTATGGGGAATATTTCCCGCGCCACAATCTCGATTCAGCGATTTCACAACCACCATAGCCAATATTGGCCAACTTTTGGGATTGATCGAAATCACGTTATTCGCCATCAGTCTAATTCTCAGTGCACGATCCCATATTTTGGAACAACTATTTAATGGCCTCAACCAAGTCTATGAAAAACACAGCCTCATCGGGCAAACCGGACTAATCCTAATTCTTTTTCACCCTCTTTTTTTAATTCCCAAATATACGGGAGGAAATTGGAAACAAGCCGCCTCTTTTTTATGGTTTGGATCCAATTGGGCGCTCAATTGGGGACTGATCGCTTTACTGGGTTTCATTGGACTGATCACATTAACGCTTTTTTTACGCCCCAAATACAACCTTTGGAAATGGATGCATAAATTTCTCGGAATCATTTTTCTCCTTGCGGTTTTTCACGTTTATTTAATCCCAAGCGACACGTCCCGCAATCTTTTTTTAAGAATTTATATCCTCGGACTTTCAGGCCTGGCCATGATCCTTTTCACCTACAGAACGATTCTACAAAAAGCCCTTGTTAAAAAATACAATTATACGGTTTCTCAGGTAAAAATTTTAAGTTCAGAAATCCTGGAAATCACCCTAAAGCCCAAAGAAAATTCCATACCCTTCAAGGCCGGCCAATTCATTTTCGTCCGATTTAAGGGCCCAAAAATCAGCGGTGAGAGCCATCCATTTTCCATCTCCTCAAGCCCGAATGAAAAAGAATTAACCATCACCATAAAAAATCTCGGCGATTACACGTCAAAACTCAAAAATCTCTCCAACGACACACTCGCGGAAATCGAAGGCCCTTTTGGAACTTTTTCCTATCAAAACACCCCTTATAAAAACCAAATTTGGATTGCCGGAGGCATTGGGATCACGCCTTTCATCAGCATGGCGCGATCACTTCCTGCAAACACGGACTACAAAATCGATCTTTATTACTGCACCCAAGATAAAGAAGAGGCCGTTTATTTGAATTCCTTGGAAGGTCTTTCTCCGGCCGTAAGAGTGATTTTTTCATGCTCAAAAACCCAAGGTCGCCTCCACATAGAAGACATTCGAACCCAATCCGGTTCACTGGAAGAAAAAAGCATTTTATTATGTGCTCCGGCCCCCATGATTCAATCTTTAAAATCCCAATTCCTTAAAAAAGGAGTTTCCAAAAGCCTTCTTTATTCGGAGGAATTCAATTTCTTTAACTAAAAATTATGAAAAAAATTACGTGGGCCACCCTCATATTTTTCTTCGGGGTGATTGTCACCATTTATACCTTTTCCGTTATAAATAAATCCTCAGCTTCAATTGAAAATGTATCCGCAACTCCGATTATTCCCGTCACCCAATTCACCACCACCGAAGTGACCCAACACAACACGGCCAACGATTGCTACCTCATCATCGACACAAAAGTCTACGACGTTTCCAATTACATCAATAAACATCCGGGCGGCAAATCCACGATCACAGACAATTGCGGGAGAGAAGCATCCACAATATTCGCGGCCATTCACTCCAATTTTGCGTGGGATTTGCTCAAGGATTATTACGTGGGGCAACTCGTTCAATAAAAATTATTTCGCCATTTTCAGCGCCACCTCCACTGCAATATAACCCTTATTGGTTTCGTCATTTTTACAGCGTGCCAGCGCTAATTTTTCATTTTTCGTCATCAACACCTCAAACGCAATCGGGATTTCTTCATCCAACATCACCTCAACAATTCCATCCACGCATGCACGACAGATCATTTCGTAATGATCCGTGTCGCCCTTGATCACGCAACCCAAAGCAATGAGAGCGTCATATTTCTTGGTTTTTGCCATGCGCAAGGCTGCCAACGGAATCTCGAATGCGCCAGGCACGTGAACGACATCATAAGCAACTTTGGCCTTTTTTAATCCGCGTTCCGCTCCTTTAAGCAATCGCTCAGAGATGTTTTCATTGAATTCCGAAACAATAATTCCGATTTTCATAATTTATTTTTTTAGAAGTTGACCTAAATAACGAGCTAAAAGGTCGATCTCAAGATTGACCCGAGTGCCTTTCTTAAGATTAAAAAGAGTGGTATTCACAAGCGTATGAGGGATCAGACAAACCTCAAAACTTGCCGGCGATTTTTTAACATCGCTCACCGTCAAACTCACGCCATCGATCGCAATCGAGCCCTTTTTTGCCACATAGCGCTGAAGCGAACGGGGGAGTGAAATCCACACACGAAACTCCTTGTTCTGCGCCACAATGCGCTGAACCATGCCCACGCCATCCACATGTCCTTGCACAAAATGTCCCCCCAACGCATCGCCCACACAGAGGGCGGGTTCAAGGTTTACAAGGTCGCCTTTTTTAAGGGAACCAAGCGTCGTGGCCTTAAGTGTTTCCGGCATCACATCAAAAGAAACCATTTTAGCCTTATTCGGGGGCGCAATCACGGTAAGACAAACGCCATTTACGGCAACGCTATCTCCGGGTTTGATCTTTTTTGAAAAAGAGGCACAAAGCGTCATGCGCAGCCCCGTCTTTGTGGTTTCAAGACGGTCAATTTTTCCGATGGATTGAATGAGACCGGTAAACATCATCACAAACTATAGCATAAAAATGCCCCGCAATCTTGTCGGGTTCATCTTTTTGAAAGATTTTTGTAATGATTGTTTCGTTATCGTGGGGGTACTATTTTTTTAACCCTTTATTTATGCGAAGCATCAATAGGGTCTCCCTCATGGGAAATTTGGCCGCAGATCCGGAAATGCGGACCACACCAACCGGAAAAGTCGTTACCTCTTTCGCACTCGCCACCAACAGCGATTGGCGGGATAGCGAAGGCAAGCGCCAACGCACCACGGATTTTCACCGCATCACCGCGTGGCAAGGCTTGGGCACCATTTGCGGAAAAAACCTTAAAAAGGGAAGTGCGATCTACGTAGAAGGCCGTTTGCACAATCACTCCTATGAGGACAAAAACAAATCACGCCACTACGTGACCGAAATCAACGCCGACAGCGTCAACTTCATCCGTATTAAAAAGGAAAAAGAAGGGGACAAAGTGGTGCTCGATGATGGAGAGGATGAGAAGGAAGAATAGAAAAAGCGAATCGAATTTTGCCAGACAAGCAGTCAGGAAGAATTTTTATTCGCATGGGAGCGAAACGCCTCGGATCATGATTCTCGGCGTTTCTTCCTTAAAAATGCTCATAAAAATTTTCCTTTTCTACTTGTCTGGCAACGGTTGCACTCAACGAAGCCAGCCGCGTATACTTTGAGCCATGGATCTCAGCATAATCATCCCAACCTACAATCGCCATCACACGCTTAAAAAATGCCTCAAGCATCTTGAGGAGCAAAGCTACCCCTTAAAGGCATTCGAAGTGATTGTTGTTGACGACGGGAGCACCGACGATACCGTTAAAGAACTTAAGGCTTACAAGGGCCCTTTAACGCTCAAAATTCTCCAGCAAGCTCACGCAGGCCAAGGACATGCTCGCAATCTTGCTTTACAAGAGGCCCGAGGTGAAATCATCCTCTTCCTCGGCGACGATATTTTACTCGAAAAAAAAGCCGTCGAAAAACATTTACGTTTGCACGAAGAATTCGAAACTGAGAACATCGGAATTTTAGGGAAAATCGAATGGGATCCGCAGTTGCCTTTAACTCCCTATATGAAATGGATGACCAACGGATCTTCTATTTTTGGAAAATTCGGAGGGCATCAATTCGCGTATGAAAAATTGGAACGCGGCCAAGTCCCGGATTTTAATTTTTTCTACACCTCCAATTTATCCTTAAAACGTTCATTTTTAGGAAAAAATCCGTTCGATCCTCAATTCAGTCATTACGGCTGGGAAGACATTGAATTAGGTTATCGCCTCGAAAAAGAAAAAGGTCTGCGGTTATTGTATGCACGAGCCGCCATTGGCTACCACGACCATCTTATCACCGAAGAAGACCTCAAAAAACGCATGATTCTAATCGGTAAATCCGCGCACCTCATCGACCGCAAACACCCGGAACTCAAAAAAGTCCCGCCGCCGCTTAAAAAAATCATTTTCCAACTCTTAAGCAATCCTGTTTCACTCGCCTTACTTCAAGGACTCAACGCCCTCACCGGCAAAAGAACGAAAGCTTTATATTTTTATGCCCTGTCTAAAAAATACTTCCTTCAAGGAGTAAAGGCGGGGTATAATGCCGCCAACTGATTGCTCCTTTTCGTTTTATCCTTTTCCCTCCCTCGCTATGCGAAAAATCATCGCTTTAACGCTTCTCTTGGCACTTTCTGTCTCTTTTTTTAGTGGTTGCAGTCTTAAAAAAAATCAAGGAACCACCACTGTAGATACTGAAAAAATCGAACTCACGTACTATCATCTTTTTGACGACGAAGACATTTTCGCTCCCATCATCAAAGAATTCGAAACCGCACATCCAAACATTCACATCAATTATAAAAAATTTACAGACCCGAGCGAATACCTCGACTTGATCATCAACGAAATGGCGGAAGGCGAAGGACCGGATATTTTTTCCATGCAAAATACGTGGTTTATCGAGCATCGCAAAAAACTCACCCCGGCCCCAAGTGATCTTATCCCAATTGCTGATTTTGAGAATACATTCGTGAATGTGGCGGCCGAGGACCTCATCCTTCCCGATGAAACCGGCACCAATCATGTGTATGGAGTCCCACTCTACATCGACAATCTCGCGCTGTATTACAACGCCGATCAATTTGAGGACGCCATTCCTTCTCGAGGAAAACCCGCCAGCACATGGGCCGAACTTCAAGAAGATGTGTACAAACTCACTAAATCCGACAACAGCTTTGAACGATTCCAAGTTGCCGGAATCGCCATGGGCCGCGCCGACAATATTTTACGCGCCGTGGATATTGTCTATCTTTTAATGATCCAATTCGGAACTAATTTTTACGATTCGGCTTACACCGAGACCACCTTCGCGGATTCCACCGGCGTAGGAACCTCGGGTGCCTTTTACCCCGGGGTGGAAGCCCTCGCGTATTACACCAATTTCGCCATGCCCAGTAGCAAATATTATTGTTGGAATTCGTATTTGGCCAATGCCGGAAGCGAAGACAAAGAAATCGAAACCTTTGCACGTGGAAAAGTTTCCATGGTGATCGGGTATTCCTATTTGTACGAACAAATTTTAGCTAAAATCGATGAACTCAAATCCGAAGGACAGGACACCATTTCTCCAAATGCGGTAAAAGTATCGGTAATCCCTCAATTCGAAGATCCGGAAACCAGCACGGATAAACGCAGCACCTATGCCAGTTATTTTGCCGAAACCGTGTCACGCACTACGGAACACCCCGAGGAAGCGTGGGAATTTTTAACCTTTTTGGCCAACAAAGAAAACATGGCGCGTTATCACGATGAAACGCATCGACCCGCGAGCCGTCGCGACATGATCGAAGAAGAGCAAGATGAAGCGATTTATGGAGTATTTGCCAGTCAAGTCGGTTACGCGGAAAGCATTCCATTCCCGGATGCTTACGCGTACGAAGAATTATTGGTGAATGCGATTGAAAACGTGCTCAACACCATGGATCCTCAAAAAGCCTTACAAAACGCCGAAGATGGAGCCAATACTTACCTCAAGACCGGCGGATTGTTCCCGGTGACACAAACCACAAGCACCACCACCACTCCAACCACGGACCCCGAAGAATAACATTCACGTAGCGCACTCACGAAGCGTAGCGAAGTGAGCTTTCCCCTCCCCGTATTTTCCAGCGAAGTGAGCTCCCCCTGAATTTCTTTCCCCGCATTTCTTCTTTCCTCATTATGAAGACTTTTCGTTTTTTCTCCGCTGTCACCCTGAGGCTCTCGAAGGGTGACTTCATGAAAAAGCTGAGTTCATTTTTCCTCTCCCTTTTCGTCCTGACCCTGCCCTTTTCCGCGTCCGTTTTATTGTGGCAAAACCCATTTTTACAAGGAGAAAATTTCAATCCTTACACAAGTTTTAGCCTCTATTTCAGTGAAGTGGCGCTTTTGTTGAGCGCCCTCTTTTTTTTAATAAAAAATCTCACCGAATCCGAGTTTAAAATCAAAAAATCAACCTTTTTTATCATCATCGGATTGTTAGGATTTTCCGGGCTATCAATCCTTTTTGCGCAAGATAAAATCTCCGCAAGCTTAGGATTCATTCACGTATTTGCATTGATCATCGCATGCGTGCTTTTCGAGCAAGATATTTTATCAAAATCAACCTTAAAACGCCTCTTTATCGTCACCGTAAGCGTCCAAGCCCTAATCGGAATCGCGCAAGTCATTCTGCAGCACTCGATCGGCTTAGCGTTTTTGGGAGAACCGTTCATTGCCCCCACCGTGGCCGGAGTCGCCAAAATCAACCTTTTGGGGCACACATGGATTCGAGCCTACGGAACTTTTCCTCACGCCAATGTGTTGGCCGGATATTTGCTCATGGGACTCTTTTTTATAGCGCAAGAATGGAAAGGGAAAATTCGCATCCTTCTCATGGGATTGCTGGGAATCGCACTGATTCTCACAGGCTCAAAAGCCGCGTTATTATGTCTATTCGCAGCCCTGGCTTTCACTAAAATCATCAAACCCAAAGTAAGCATAGGGATCGCCGCAGGATTGGGAATTTTATTATTATTAAAAATCCCGGACATTCTCACTTCCGAATCCGTTCACGAACGCCTTGAATACCTCAAAATCAGCCTATCCATGTTCCTTCATCGACCGTGGGGCGTAGGGCTCCACCAATTCACTGCGCGCATGCAAGAATTCACCGCAATCAAATTGCAACCGTGGCAATTCCAACCCGTGCACAATATTTACGCTCTGATCACCAATGAATTGGGAATTTGGGGTGGAGGAGCGATGATCTTGGGTTTCTGGGCAATTCTTAAAAAAAATCATTCACAAAAACTTCGTTTCGCAACGATCTTAGTTTTCGCCCTTCTCGGGCTATTCGATCATTATTTATGGAGCCTGTATCCCGGGGTCATGCTGTGGGGGATGCTAAATACTATTTAGGCTCAGAAACTATCCAGCCAGGACTTGTATCAGTTAAACCTTTCTCGATAAAATCCTGCACTTTTTGAGATGGAAAACATTTTAATGATTCCGCCGGAAGGGGATCCGTGGCAGGAAAAACACGCTCAGAAGAAGGGGAATAATAAAAAGATGCATTGGAACCGCTATCAAAACCACCCTCTGAATTAACCTGATACCAAACATCTAAAAGAGCTTGCCTGTTATCACTGTCATCGGAAAAACATAAAATCGCATGTCGACACAAATTTATTCCTTCGCTCAGGGCAGGATCCATTTCTAATGACCTCGGACGAAGATCATCACAAGACACCTCATGTAATCCTTTTTCCCGTAAAACATCAATACCCGATTGAATTCCACATTGTTTTGTACGACCGTTAGATTTCATCAAAATTTTAGGAAGTCCCGATTCTCCGGGAACACGATTTATAGAAGAACCACAAGAACTATAATCAAAATCTGTTTTTTCTCTCATTTTTTCCGTCACCACAGCAACATCAATATTAACAGGTTCCCCTGCCGGCGTTCGAGCCGGTTCTTCACAAGCAGAAAAACCTAAAGCAGCAAGTCCTAATAAAGCATTTCTCATAGCAAAAAGTTAAAAGTCATGAAGAAAAGGAATTCACTATATCACAAAACAAATTTTAGTCAAACGATTTTTATCAAACGCTCATAATGACGACCCTACAAAATCCGCATGCCCTCGCGCAAAATCAGATACGGAAATAGCTTTTTTCCCTTCTTCTTGAACGGTTTTTAACATTAAAAATCCCTCTCGAGTTTCAACGAAAAATCTACCATTTTCATGTCGGACCAAGCCCGGGGAGTCGCACTTAGCGCCCGCTTTAATTTCGCCATTATCGTCCCACAATACAGCCTCATGGATCTTCAACCGTTTCCCTTTAAAAAACGTATACACCCCGGGCCATGGGAAATACGCCTTCAATTTACAAACAATCCCTCGGGCTGTTTCACGCTTCCAATCGATTTTTCCACTTTCACGCGTGATTTTACACGAATACGTCGCTTGCGATTCATCTTGCGGCTGTGGCTCTAAGACTCCCTTCACAACCCCTTTCAACGCCTGCACCAACAACTCAGCTCCCACTTTAGCCATATCCACTCGTAAATTTTCCGCATTGTGCCGTTCTTCAATTTTCACCTCAGCAAACGCATACACCGGTCCGGCATCCATTTTTTTCACCATTTCCATGATCGAAACTCCACTCACCGCATCGCCATTTAAAAGCGCAGTCTGAATAGGGGAGGCCCCTCGATATTTAGGAAGCAAAGACGCGTGCACATTCAAACTCAAAAACTTCGGAAATTTTAAAATTTTTTCTTTGAGAAAATACCCATAAGACGCTACCACCAAAAAATCCGGTCGCTCAAGAGAAAGCAACGCCGAAACCTCTTCAAAAAGAACCAATTTTTCACTCAACGCAACCTGTTTCACCGCGCACGGCGTCAACACTTGTTTCCTTCCCACAGGCGCATCCACAGGCGTAACTACACCCAAAA
Organism: Candidatus Gracilibacteria bacterium; assembly: GCA_041658685.1. NCBI lineage: Bacteria > Candidatus Altimarinota > Candidatus Altimarinota bacterium. Next base: position 436,077 of record JBAZZS010000001.1, read on the forward strand.
CTTCGACTTCATCCTCTTTCAATAATCGCTCTAAAATGGTAGCCGCAAACCCGTCCGTGCCTAAAAAATATATTTCAGTTTTCAAGTCATTAAAAATTATGAAATAATGATGCCACTTCCTATCTTACCAAAATGAACGATTCTAAACACGTCAAAGATTACGATCCGCTCGAAATCGGGTACAAACGCTATTGCTGGACCATTGCCATTGCATCAATTTTTACCTGGTCCGCCTTTATTTTAGTGATGCTTAAATTGGATCCGTACGAAGCCACGGGAAAAGCATTGAGCTTATTTTCGATCAGCCTTTTTTTCGCCTTGATCGGCACTTTCACGTTACTCGGATGCTGGATTCGCCATCTATTGGGAGAAGAAAAGGACGCCAAATATCACGCACTCAGCGTTTCGCTTCGGCAAGGCGTGCTCCTCAGCGTGTGCACTTTGTTGTGCGTAACATTCTTGATTCTCGGTGTTCTCACATGGTGGAATGGCCTTCTCATCGTCGCCATCGCAGTCTTACTAGAGGCGTATTTGACGAGTAGGGGATAAATTAAAACGCAGGTTCCGGGACCACTCTCATCCGATTCAACGGCCACATCACGAGCCAAGCGCGCCCCGTGATTTTATCGAGCGTCACATACGGCGTATTGGTTCCATCACACCCTTGATCCGAAAAACATCGACGCGCATCACTACTCGCTCGACGATTGTCTCCCATCAAAAAATAAGATCCTTCCGGCACCGTAAAACTTGTCTCGCTTTCATAAGGAAGATCCGTGAACCCCCAATTGTCTTCATTCAAATACCCGGATTCGTCCAACTTAAATCCATCGGGATTTTCCTCATTTACAATATAAACATATTCCTCCTTAAACTCGACCGTTTCCCCGGGGAGACCAATCACCCGTTTAATATAAAATTCATCCGGTGCTTCAGGCGGTTCAAATACAACAACATCTCCGCGCTCCGGCGTACCCACCTGCCATCCCAAAATATTTTCATACCCGAATTTATAAAGCAAAATAAACTCGCCGTCTCCGCGAATACACGTGCCTTCAAAATTATTAAAATTATCACACATCGAAGGCCCATGAACCTGAAAAGGTGAAATCACAAATATTCGGAGCAAAATCACCAACCCAATGATCACCACCGCATTCACGGCTACATCAAGGATAAACATCAAAATCGAACGAACTCGAGGACTCATGCGCATAAATTGAATTTTAAGACCACAGTAAAATGCCATTTTAAGTAAGAAAAAGCAATGAAATACACTGAATATCAACCAATTGTCTAAAATTCAACAAGCGACTGAAAATGAAACGTTATTCTCAAAGACACTCACTTTGTTCGTGTCCGTTGACCAGATGTCTACAACACGATAAACTGAAATTAATCTCATCCCTCCAAATTTTATGCTCGCGAGCATCCTGTATCGTAGCCATCTCAATCCCGGAGAAAAAATTCTGCACGTCGCGCACGTTCATCCTTTTAAAATTTACAAAGATTTTTTAAAGCACGTATTTTTTGGATTTGCATTGCCCGGACTTTTTTATTACATGATGCCACCGTTTTGGATTGTGTGGGCGGGATGGGCTGGATTGGGAGGAATATGGTTGCTTTTATTTTTCTGCGATTGGTATTTCGACGCACTTGTAGTGACCAATCAAAGCCTCATCGATTTACAATGGGAAGGCATTTGGCATCGATCTTCAAGTCGCATCGAGTACCACACCATCGAAGGGGTTACGTACGAAACCATTGGTTTTTGGGGAACCATTCTCAATTTTGGAGACATTTCCATTGATCGAATTGGCGCAGGGAAAGCCGTAGGACTCAAGGCCGTGGCTTTTCCAAAAACCGTGGAACGTGAAATTATGGAAGCGCAAAGTGAATTTCTTCGCAACAAAGCATTTAAAGACAGCGCCAGCCTCAAAGATCTTTTATCAAACATGATGCAAGATTATTCGAGATTTGGCTGACACAAAGTGTCTCCCCGCATTTTGAATCCCGTACTTTTTCTTCCTATGTTTCCCTCAATGTCTTCTTTTTTATTTCCCACCCTTGTTTTCCTTTTTCTCGTCCTGTTCGCAGGACTTTTAATTTGGACAAACAAAAAACGCCATCAACTTTCCGCTCACGACCAAAAACAACTTCAAGCCGGATGGCAACGCGCGCTTAACAATCTCTCAAATAATCCAAAAGAAAGTGTACTCGAAGCAGACAAACTTCTCGATCGCGCCCTGACTTTAAAAGGCTTTTCCGGGACTTTAGGCGAAAAACTCAAAAAAGCAAACGCGGTTTTTTCCTCCGTAAACGACGTGTGGCGCGCTCATAAATTACGCAACCGCATCGCTCACGAATTAGACGTAAAAATTTCACAAAACGAAGCAAGGCAAGCGTTAAATTATTTCAAAAAAGCTCTGTTGGATTTAGGTTTATCTCTATGAAAAAACCATTTCTTATCGCAATAACCGGGAAAATCGGCTCGGGAAAAAGCACGGTTCTTCAATTATTAAAAAAAAGGGGAGTGGCCATCATTGATTGCGACGCCATCACTCGAGACCTTTACAACACCGGAGGGAAAGGCGCCCTCAAAATCCAAACGTTCTTCGGAGATGAATTCTTGGATAAAAAAGGCAATGTGGATCGAAAAAAACTCTTAAAAACCCTCGTAAAATTTCCAAAAAAATGGGCGATTCTGACGCGCATCATTCACCCGACCATCATCGATGAACTCAAGCGCAGAATCAAAATTGCCAAAATTCAATCCGATACCATCGCTGTCGAAATTCCGGTACTTAATAAAAAACTGGCTCAAATTGAATTCGATGAACTCTGGGTTATAGATGCACCAAAAACCGTACGTCACAACCGCATCATTTCACGTAATATGAAAAAAGAAGAACTCCAAGCCATCGAAGAAGTTCAAAAAGAAATCGTTTTCCCTGACAATGCAATGGTGATCAAAAACACCGGTTCCATTCAAGCGCTGGAGAAAAAAATAACGATCTGTTAAACTACACTCATGTACGAAGCTGTCATTGGACTCGAAATTCACGCGCATATCTCCACGCAAACGAAAATGTTTTGCTCGTGCAGCAACGATTCGTTTGGGAAAAAGCCAAACACCAATGTGTGTCCGATTTGCATGGGCTTTCCCGGAATGTTGCCCGCCACCAATAAAGAAGCGCTTAAAAAAGGCTTGGTCACGGCCTTAGCCTTGCATTGCGAAATCCCGCAAATCGCCAAATTCGATCGTAAAAACTATTTTTATCCGGATTTACCGAGCGGTTTTCAAATTTCCGAATACGATGAACCCATTTCAAAAAAAGGTTATGTTGATATTGAGCTTGAGGATGGAGAAAAAAAGCATATTCGCATCACGCGCCTTCATCTAGAAAATGACGCCGGGAAACTCACGCACGTGACGGGAGGAAGTTTGATAGACTTCAATCGAGCCGGTGCGCCACTTATGGAAATCGTAACTGAACCCGATATTCACTCTGCCAAAGAAGCGGTGGTTTTTGCCAAAATGATCCAAAAAATCTTGCGTTATGTGGGGTCGTCCGAAGCGGATATGGAAAAAGGAATGATGCGTTTTGACGCCAGTGTTTCCACCCGACCGCAAGGAGATTCCAAACTGTATTCTCGCGCTGAAATCAAAAATCTAAACTCATTCAAATCCCTCGAAACCGCAATCAATTATGAAATCGCACGCCAAACCGCTTTGTGGGAAAAAGGCGAACCCATGAAAGGAGACATCACTGTGGGCTGGATCGACGCGGATCAAAAAACACAACTCTTACGCGACAAAGAGGATTCCGCGGATTACCGTTACTTTCCGGAACCGGATCTTCCGCCTCTCGTCATTACGCCGGAGGAAGTTGCGGTTCTTAAAAGAGAAGTGCCCGAACTCCCACTCGAGCGTCGCCAAAAATTCCTAGAGGTTTATAAATTATCTCCATCCGAAGCCGAATTCTTTAGCGAAGAACCCGAAATTGCCAATTATTTCCAGAAAGTAGTAGATGTTTCCGAGAGCCCGGCCAAAGCCGCATCCTTTTTAGGCACTGTGCTCATGGGTAAACTCAAAGAAGAAAATAAATCCTTACGCGAATGCCGCGTGTCAGCCGAGCATTTGGGAAAACTCATTCGCTTGGTGAACGAAAATAAAATTTCCAACAACTTGGCAAAAGGGGAGGTGTTTGCCGCGATGTTTGAGACTGGCGAAGACCCGGAGTTGATTGTGGAAAAAAAAGGCCTCAAACAGGTAGAAAACTCCGGGGAAATCGAGGCCTTGGTGGATCAAATTTTGGCAAGCAATGAAAAAGTCATAAATGATTTCAAATCCGGCACCAAAAACGCCTTCGGATTTTTGGTGGGCCAAGTCATGAAAGCCTCGCAAGGAAAGGCCAATCCGGGGATGGTGAATGAAATGCTAAAAAAGAAATTGGGAAACTAGAAATACTTAATCTTAAAAAGAAGGCGGAAGAGTTTTTGAGGATATTTCAAGAAAGTGGGAAGGAAAATTTTTGTGAACATTTTTAAGGAAGAAATATCGAGAATCATGATCCGAGATATTTCGCTCCCATGTGAACGAAAATTCTTCCTGACCGCTTTCCAAAAATGTTATTTCCGCATTCGCGCAGATAACTGGATGGATGGACAAATTTTTACAAATAGCCTATCTTATATCTAGCTAAAATTTTCCTAATCTTCCTCCCATGCTTTCCTCTCTCGATTTTCTCTACATTGTTCTTTCGATCGGCATTGCATTGCTCAGTATTTTTCTCTCCATCGTTTTGGTGTACGCGATCTTTATTTTGCGTGACATGAACAAGGCCACGGATGCTATTCGCGACTCCGCTGAACGCATCCATTCCGCGGTGATCAAACCTCTAAAAATGACGCACGAACTCCTCAAATACGCACGACCTGTCGTCGAAATTGTTGAAAAACGCATGGCCGCCCATCAAGATGCGGTAGAAAAAAAAGAAGAAAAGAAGAAAAAGGAAAAAAAATAGGTTTATAAAAAAACATAGCGGGGAAGGAGGGGGAACGAGGGAATTTTTGAAGATATTTTAAAGCAAGAGGGAAAGGAAAATTTATTTTTCATTTCTTTCCTCCCATCCCATCACGGCCAACGGAAATCGCACCGTGGCATTCAAGATGCGCCCGATCCGGCGTGGCTCTTGTTTGAGACGCCACAACCATTCAAGCCCCATTTTTTGCATCCATTGAGGAGCGCGTTTTTTCACGCCTGTAAAAAAATCAAAGGCACCGCCCACGCCCATAGCCACTTTCACGTGCGTCATCTTTTTTAAATTACGATCGATCCATTGTTCCTGTGCCGGAGCGCCGTACGCCACAAAAACCATATTCGCCCCGGAAGCATTGATTCGATCAATAATGTTTTTCTCTTCTCGTATCGAAGGCGATCCCGCATACGTACCAACAATAGGATCAAAACGCCACTTTTCAGCCAACGATTCAGCCACCCCCGGACCTGCTCCCAACAAGAAAACTTTAGCTCCAATTTGATAACTTTGATGAATCAACTGTTCCATTAAATCCGTGCCTGTGAGCCGATAGGGGAGCACTCCTCTCAGTGATTGAGGACGAATCGCGACAACCAACAATCCAAAAAAGCCCTTCACAAACCTTAAAAACCTCCACGACGTTCCGGAAACAAACCGTGCGGCCCACAAAATCCCAACACCATCCGCAATGCTCAACGATGCTTTTTGTAAAATTTTTAAATACTCGGAATCTTTCGCAGCCTTTAATAAAATTTCAGGATTGGGAGTCACAATTTGATGTTGTCCGCCGGATGTTAAAAATCGCTGAACCACTTGAACCGCTTCATTCGCCGTAACCGCATGAAACGGCACATCCATCACTCGCACCACGCGTGACGCCAAATACGGACGCGCCACGATCATATGATTGCCCGCCTTGCCATTTTGAGTGGTTTGCGAAGCCTCAATTTCAAACCCGCATTCCTTCAACAACAAAAGCAATTCACCCTCGGTAAACGCATGCACATAACGCATTCTTTTTTTCGCTCCGGCGCCCCACGGGATCATCAAATCTTTCCACGAATAATCTCCTGCCGTAAAAATCATTCGGAAAAACGCTTTCACAAACGCTGGAAAATATTTCCATCGATACACATTCCATACGGACAAAAACAACAACCCGTCTCCGGACAACGTTTGCCCCAATTCAGCCAACGCTTTTTTTTGCAATTCACGAGAGGGGATATGATGCAAAACCGCAATGGAAAAAACCGCATTGAATTCATGAGATTTCACTTTCAAATCCAGCGTATCGCCCCATTGAAACGCAATCGCAGGAGACGAATATTCTTTTCGCGCATGCTTTAGTAAATTTTTTGAATTATCAATTCCCAAATACGACTTAAACTCCCGCGCCGTAAAATAATGCAGCAATCGACCATTTCCACATCCCGCATCTAAAATACGAGCCGAAGCAGGAATATAGGGCTTAAAAAACTCAAAATCCGGCCACGTGGTTTGCCGCGTCTGACTGAAATCTTGAGCAATGGCGTCGTAAGTGGTTTGAACATGCGTGCGCAGGGAGGTTGCCGTTTTAGGATACATAGGATAGATTAAAATCATGAAAGACCCAGCCCATGATAATCTTATAAAATTCATTCGACAAGCGGTCGAGGCAGCGCCAAAAAACGAACGCGAACTTTCGCAATTCAAAAAAAAATACGCCCGAAAAGAAGGCGGAGGGATTTCATCAAACGTCCAAATTCTCACAGTCTATCGCGAATTGATTCAAAAAAAAGAAATCAAAGAAGTTCCGATTCTCACAACCCTTTTGCGCAAGCGAAAAATACGCAGTTTAGCCGGAATTGCGGCCATCACCGTGCTCACCAAACCTTGGTATTGCCCGGGACGTTGCACCTTTTGTCCGGCGGAAAAAGGAATGCCTAAAAGTTATCTATCCAACGAGCCCGGAGCCATGCGTGCCGTGCTCAATGATTTTGATGCCGCACGCCAAGTAAAAACCCGACTCAAAAGCCTTGAAAGCCAAGGCCATCCCACGGATAAAATCGAGCTCATTGTGCTGGGCGGGACTTTTGCCGCGTACCCCAAGGCCTATCAATCCAATTTCATCCGCCAACTTTACAACACGCTGAATGGAGTCAAAGATCGCACCCTTGCTGCTGCGCAAAAACGAAATGAAACCGCACAACATCGCTGCATAGCTTTAAGCCTCGAAACCCGCGCCGACACCATCACGCCAAAAGAACTTCAACGCTATCGGAAACTAGGCTGCACCAAGCTTCAAATTGGAATTCAAGCGTTGGATGATGAGATTCTCAAACGCGTAAAACGTGGAGAAACCGTAGAACAAGGCAAAAAAGCTCTTCAACTCATTCGAGATGCAGGATTCAAATTTTCCGTACACATGATGCCGAATTTGCCGGGAAGCACACCGGAAAAAGATTTTCAAATGATGAAACAATTGTTCGAGGATCCGGCCTACAAACCCGACTTTCTCAAACTATACCCATGCACCGTGGTCCCGTATTCCGAACTCGAAAAAGAATGGCGAAGAGGGGAGTACCAACCCTATGACAAAAAAACGCTGTCAAAACTTTTATTACGCATGAAAACCGTTATGCCCGAATATGTACGCATCGATCGCTTAGTACGCGACATTCCCGGAGACAGCATTTTGGCCGGAAGTGTGGTGACCAATTTGCGACAATTGTTACAGGAGGAAGGCGAACTCCAAGGGAATTGGCCCTGCCGTTGCATCCGTTGCCGTGAAATTCGCACCGCAGAAGTGGATCCCAAAAATATCGTTTATAAAGAACAGTCCTTTGAAGCCGCAGGCGGTCGAGAATTTTTCCTCACTTACGAAGACAAAAAACAGGACAAAATCCTTTCCTTACTCCGCCTCCGATTTCCGTCACAACTTTTCACTCACAAAAAACATTTCATCCCGGAACTGGAGAGCGCCGCCATTGTGCGCGAAATCCACACGTACGGATTTCAAGTCGGCATCGGAGAACGACAAGACAAAGCCACTCAACACCTCGGTTTAGGCCATCAGCTCCTCTCAAAAGCCGAGGCCATCACCCAAAAAGCTGGCTTCCATCGCCTCGCCGTCATCGCTTCCATCGGCACCCGCGAATACTACCGCAAGTGGGGGTATCGCTTGCAAGGGACGTACATGATGAAAAATTTGCGATAAATTTAAAATAAAACCGGCGGCATATTTTGCTGACGTTTTCTTTCCGCCTCCATACTGAATTGCAAAATCAATGCATCGCGTTTGCGTTCCGCATCAGTCAATATTTTTTCTTGTCCTTCAACATCTTTAAGTAAAACTTCACTCAACGATTCAATCGCAAAAAAAGATAAATGAGGCAAAAGTTCGAGCACCGCTTGCTGCTCCCGCGGATTCAACGTGGAGTGCTTGAGAAGATAAGCGAATTGTTTGGGTAAAACTTTCATAATTAAAATTAAGCGGCTTGGGACATACCGGCGGTTTCAATGTCGGCTTCTTGAGAATGTGGGATAGAAGTAGTATCAGAAAGAGAAGAACCAGGCGCTACCAAAGGACTCATTGGAATAACTTGCCCCCCTTCTTCTTGTTTATTTGTGTCAGAGCCTCCACTTGTATTGCTAAATATGCCACTCATTTCCTCCGGAAATTCCTGCAATGCCATATCTTCAGAAGTCCCATAACGCAAACTCGCAACAACCCCACCAACCGTTACCGTGGCTGCTGCCGCAGTCAAAACAGGAACTGCATAACGTAGAGCCTTTGATTCTTTAAATCCAACCAAACGTTTTATAAAATTTTTCCATCCACCCATACGATCCGCAATTCGAGCGATATCCGGCCATAAAGAAAGAACCTTCTGGGCCGCCCGAGAACCTCCCTTAGCACTTTTCGCAAGGCGTAAAGCCGCATTGGCTTCTAACGAAGTACTCGCAGAAGGAATCAAAGTTAATCCAGTCACAACATCCCCGGCCAAACCAACAAATCCCCATAAAACATTGCTTGCGCGTTGCCATCCTCCACTCACATCACGATCTGTCATCAATTCACGCCCACTAATAGCAGAATAAAAACTTGAACCGGTTCCAACCACAGGAAGTACATCGATTAAAAGTTGTTTTGCATCCGGACCCAATTCATGAATAATTTGCTCGAAATCACGATCCGCTTCATCTTGATTAATCAACTGATCTGTTACAAACATAGCCCCAAGCATAACCACTGCCAACGCCGCACGTCCCTTAGCTCCCTTTACCACACGCGTTAGAAATGAATTTTCATTCGCCAGATGAATTTGTTCTCTTAAAATAACGTCACCTCGTAATTTCTTAGGAAGCGATTTATAACCACGATTAATAGATTCAAGAAAAGCCAGTTTTTGTCGGGCGAAAGGATTCACCAACGTTTCTTGAAGCCGATTTAACTGCTCAATAACTTCAGGGGAATTCAAGGGTTTATTCGCAGCTCTGGCTGCCTTAATAATTTCATCCGCTTTCGCAGTTACTCTCGCCTGAATCCCTTTCTCAACCGCTTCCATTTCAGAAGCCATTTCCGCTAATTTCGCTGCCTTAGCTTCCCCTGTCAATTTATCAAAATTAGGATCTTTCGTTAATAAACTCGCATCCGCAGGATCAAGATACGCACGAATAGCCTGACGTTCTTTAAGTAAAGCAATACGATAAGGATCGTTTGGAGAAAGATCCTGCATTTCAGAGGTAAGTTCGTCCAACCGAATACGTAAATTCGGCTCAGTTTTTCCTTCTAAAACTTTTTCCACATCAATGGCCTGCCGACTGCCCCCAAATGCCAAACGTTTCGTTTCGCTCCATGCAATTTTAAATTCACTATTAGCCAGAGATCGCCCAATCAATAAAAGGCGTGAAAATCGACTCTCTAAAGAAGATAATCTCCTTTCTACCCTTGAAATACTGGCCCGCAATTCACTTGCATGAGACCCGGCAGGATTACGCACGCCATCATTAACATCATCGCAAAGTTTCACCATAAACTCCAATTCTTTCTGAAGTTGCAAATCTTGATAATGAAGATATCCAGCCCCTTCAGAAAAATTTCTAGCCACTTTTTTAACCAAATCCTGATATTTATTGGTTTCTATGGAATCACTATTATTCGCAGCATATATCAATTTACGGACATAAAACGCTGAATTACGAACCGCAGAAGCTTGACGCAACGTCGTAATTTGACCAAATGAAATAGAATCTCCCGCATCTCGAAGCGCCGTAAACCAAACCGCCCTATATTCATCAGTCAACGGAACAAAAGATTTCACAAATCTTTTTAATCGATCAGGCCCATGAATATCATCCAATAATGAAATTCGACCTTTTGCACTTCCTACCATTGCTTTCCCGATCACATAACCTCCTCCAGCCATGGTTAAAAAAGCTGCAATATCAACATTTTGATTTGGATCTCCTGTATTTCCCAATTCCATCAACATCGACTCCGCCACACCCATTTCCAAATTAAGAAGATGCCAAGTGGGGGAGGCCATTTGCCCAATACCAAGCGCGACTTGAACACCTTCGGGTAAAAATTCCAATTTTAAAGAAGCTTTCCCTTCGGCAATCCGTTTAAAAAGCTGAATTTTAAATTCTGGATCCGCAAAAAACTCTCCAGGCGCTTTCATTAAACGTTCGTATAAAGGATCCAATGTTTTTTCTCCATAAGTTTCCGGTGCGTCCTTTTTGAATTCCCAAAATTTACCTTTTGAAAAATCTTCAACATAAGCAATAAAATCATCGCGTTCTTTTTGTGTATCAAAAAAAACATTAGCCAAATCACGCACCAATTTACGACGTTCGACATAACCGGTTCCACCAAAAATTAGAGCAAAAGCTCCAATAGAAACAGCCTTATCCGGATGTCTATACGCATATCCCAGACTATCTTTCGCAAGACTCAATGCTTTCCCAAAAATCCAAGTAAAAACGTGACGAGTCAACCATGCCCCTTCTAAAGCAAGAAAAGCCAATTCCGGATTGGCATTGGTTTTATCCGCAACCGTTTTTAGCGCATCTGCGATCCCAAAATTCCCCTTCTTTATATCAAACCATTCCAAATCAACATTAAATTTCTCACTAAAAGAATTTAAACGTTGATTGATGTTTCCGCAAACACGTGTCTCTATTTCACGAACTTTATCAACCCCACCCAAAATAGCTTTATAAACATCATTGTCTTGTAAAAATAAATATAAAGCTGCATTAAGAGTAATACGTCCTGCCCATTTCGAGCCAATCAATCGATTCAACAACAAATATCCTCCTCCCAAAGTCGCTATTTTTGTACCTCCTTTAAGCGCGAGTTCCCAAGTGGACGGATCTGACAAATTGGCACCAATCGCTTCAGCAACCTTTGCAGGATCATTCAAATCCAAAACCCAAGCCATCGCTGGATTTGTTTTCCATCCGGGAAATTCTGAATCCAAATAAGGTAAAATTTTTGACCGTAAATCATTTAAGCCTATCGTTTCAGCAAAATCACCCAATTTTTCTTTCCCCTTTGAAACAAGTTCTGCAAGGGGAGGGAGTCCGCCCAACGCCCCACTCAATTGTTCCCAAAGAGCAGAATCCTTAACCTCAAGCGTTCCATCTTTCACCTTTTGGGCCAAGAAAGCCCCCAATTCAGCCGGTTTATCTTTAAATTTAAGCAACTCATCCAATCCAATCTTACTACCAATCGCCGTAGCCAATCCTGCGATTGCTCCGGCAGGCAAAATCTTACCAAAAACGGTTTCTAAAACTCCATTTACAGTATCTTTTTTAAGATCCGTGAATTTTCCGATCACCCATTCCGCAAGATCAAATAATTTTCCAATAATAGGCATATCCTTAAAAAACTCCTTGGCCTTATTAAAATTTTCTTTAACGCTAATTTTATCAATCCAATCCTTAAAAACAGCCTGAAGCCCTCCTTCATTTAATTTATGAACACTTTCACTTAAAAAAGAAAGAGCTCGACCAAACATGGATTTGGGCTTTTCCGGAGACTCCTTATATTCTTTAACCACCTCTGCCGCATAAGCCGCAGGGGACGATGCCACAACTTCACTTTTTTCCTTTGAAGAGGAAAGCGAACCAGAACCTAAACCACCGGCAGGGGAGGGGGAACCCATAATTTTTGTTTTAAATCTTAATATTTTACCAGAAAATCAACAGATTAGCAACTCTGTACCCAAAAACCATCATCGCGCACCACAAAAATAAAAGGGGATAAAGTCGAACATCTCAAATTTATAAAAATCCTTATTAAGGGGAGTGAAAATCGCCCCTTTCTCCCCAATGCATATAACTTTGCACAATATATCTTGTGCAAAGCACTTTAAGGTTAAAAACCAAAAAAACACAATTAAGACCAAATTCACCTATTTCAATCCTTGCACAACTTTTTTAATAAACATCACGCCCCCCGATTTCGAATTAAAAAAATTCTAAAATACAAAAATCCACTCCAAAAACTCAATTCCCTCCAAAATCAAAACCCTTACCCCTAAAATTGCCAAAAATCCACTAAAATTTCAAAATGTATATTTAAATAATGGCTTATTTAAGCCAAAATCTATCATTTTTGCGATTTAAGGCGTTTTGCCATTCAAGACGACATTCTCTTCATTAAGCCCGCCAAATTAACAATAAATCTCACGAAATTCCTGCAGTCTCACGCATGACCTTCAATTGGTCCAATTTCGCTTTAAGCGAGGCATTTTCGTGTAAGTCAGGGTCTTTTAAAACAAGTTGCGCCGCAGCTTCACGAACCGTTCGCACCAATTCCGTGTCACTCAACGACGCCATTTTTAAATCCGGAATTCCGCTTTGCTTAACGCCATAAACTTCACCGGGCCCGCGCAACACCAAATCGATTTCCGCCAACTTGAATCCATCCGAATATTTAACCAAAGACCCAAGCCTCTGACTGGAATCTTCAGAGCCTTGTTCGGTGAATAAAAAGCAATACGACTGATGTTCACCACGACCCACACGACCCCGAAATTGATGCAATTGAGACAACCCAAATCGCTCCGCGCCTTCAATCAACATGATCGTGGCATTCGGCACATCAATTCCCACCTCAATCACCGAGGTCGACACCAAAATATCAAGTTTCCCAAGCCCAAATTCAGACATCACCTTTTCTTTTTCATCGGACTTCAATTTGCCATGCAAAAGCCCCACTTTTAAGTCTAAAAAAACCTCTTTTTTAAGCCGTTCATATTCCGTAGTCACGGCTTTTACACCCAATACATCTGACTCATCAATCAACGGGCAAACTACAAAAACCTGCCTCCCCTTTTTAATCTGATCCGCGATCCAAAACTCAGCATCGCGCCGCTTATTTTCCGGCACCAACCGCGTGATGATCACTTGCCGGCCTTTGGGCATTTCATCGAGAAGCGAAATATCTTGATCCCCATATAAAACCATGGCCAACGTTCTCGGAATCGGCGTAGCCGACAAACTCAGCACATGCGGACTCCCCTGCTCCGCTAATTTCTCCCGTTGTTTCACCCCAAAACGATGCTGTTCATCAATCACCGCCAAGCCCAATTTTGCAAATTTTACGCCCTCCTGAATAAGCGCATGCGTGCCCACAATCAAGTCCACGGTTCCAGTCGCAATTTGCTCGTGAATTTTCGCTTTTTCTCCCTCTGAAAAACTTCCCAACAACAATTGAATATTAAAACCAAACCCATTCAAAAATTGATGCAACGATCGATAATGCTGACGCGCCAAAATTTCCGTGGGAGCCATGAGCGCACCTTGAAACCCGGAATTTAAAACATGAAATAAAGCAAACGCCGCGACCACGGTTTTCCCGGAACCCACATCGCCCTGCAAAAGCCGCATCATGGGATAAGGCGACGTCAAATCCTTCACAATTTCACCGATCACACGCTCTTGCGCCACGGTAAGCTGAAAGGAAAGTGAATCCAAGAATCGCTTAGACAAAACTTCATCAATTTTAATTTGCCGACCCGTATTTTTAGCCTTTTGGCGAAAGAAAAAACGACGTTGCATGGCCGCGATTTGAAGTAAAAAAAGTTCCTCAAAACCCAAACGATGACGCGCGGCATCAAGCTCTTCCTCACTCGACGGATCATGCACCGCACGCACGGCTTTTCCATAATCCATAAGTCCATATTCATCTTTCAAAGTCAGGGGCAAAATATCATCAAGAAGCTCAGTGCCCTTGAGCAACGGCTGAATCTTTTCACGAATCCACTTGGACGTGAGTGGCGGACGCTCATGATACATGGGCACCAAACGCGCGGAATGAAGTTGTTTTTTCCGCACCGGCTCATACAACGGACTCATCAACGAGACTTTAGTGCCGCTAAACTTGGCTTTGCCTGTCAAAATCACCTCATCGCCATTGCGAAGAAGTCGCATGATGTGTGGTTGATTGAACCAAAAAACCTCCACAGACCCCGTATCATCAGAAAAAAGCCCGCGAATCATATTCTTGCCGGTTCGTGTTTTTCTCATAAATAAGCTCGAAAGCTTTCCCTGAACCACATTCACAAGATCCGTCCGAAGCTCAACCACGGTCGTCATCTCCGTACGATCCCGATACGCTCGCGGAAAATAATGAAAAAGATCCTCCACCGTCACCACGCCCAATTCTCGCAAAGTCGCCAAATGCGCGGACGTGGTTCGAAGCACTTCCGCAAGTCGCGTTTTAAGGAGATATTTATAGGAGGAAGTGTCCATATAGGGATCTTTTGAGATTGAAATAAGTCGAGGAGAGAATTCCCTCTGTCGCATGCAGACACGAATGAAGTGAGTGTCTCTGAGAAAAATGCCCCATTTTCAGCCTCATGTTGAATTTTCAATAATTCGCTGATATTCAATGATCTTCTCAAGCGCATTTCGCTGCGCTCCATGCGTATCCTTAAAAATGCGACTTCGGAAACACTCTCCTCTCCTTGTTAAAAATCATTTTATCCCCTCTTCACTTTCAAAAACCTCCGTTTTCCGGCTTGCAAAAGCAACCCCTCCCCTTCCGAAATCTTAATTTTTGCATCCACATCAGTCTGAACTTGCGAATTCACGCGCACGCCTCCGCCATCCACCAATCGTCGCGCATCGCTGTTAGACGAAACCGAAGGAAATAAACGAAGCAATTCCACAATCGTCATCTCAAGTTTTGGTGCCTTTACTTCCGGAATTTCATCCGGGATTTCTTTTTGACTGAACACTTTCACGAAATTTTCCTCAGCAGCCTTAGCTTCGATTACACCGTGATACAACGTCACAAGTTCTCGCCCCAAACGCATCTTAAGATCGCGAGGATTTATTCCAGCCTCCAATTCTTTCTTCATCTTTTCAATTTCATCCATAGACACCGAGGTCGCCAACTCAAACCAGCGCAACAAAAGCGCATCCGGAATAGACATCACCTTCCCGTACATGTCATTCGGAGCCTCGGTCAACGCAATATAATTATTAAGACTCTTGCTCATTTTTTGAACTCCATCAAGACCTTCCAAAATAGGACACGTCAAAATATTTTGGGGTTCTTGTTCATAGCGTTCCTGAATTTGTCGCCCCATGAGTAAATTGAATTTTTGATCCGTACCCCCCAACTCAACACTCGATTCCAATGCCACGGAATCATAACCTTGCATGATCGGGTATAAAAATTCCTGCAAACTCAAATCAATGTCGTTTTGAATGCGTTGTTTAAAATCCGCGCGCTGTGCGATTTGCGCATACGTGACCTTGGAAGACAAAACAATCAAATCCTTAAAATTAAGTTTGCCAAGCCATTCGGAATTATAACGAACTTCCACTTTATCCATATCCAGCACGAGCCCGGCTTGCCGAATATAATCTTTCATATTTTGTTGAATTTGTTCATCCGTCATTGAAGGTCGTTGAACCGAACGCCCGGTGGGATCCCCAATTTTTGCCGTAAAATCCCCAATAAGAAAAATCACTGTGTGGCCCAAATCTTGAAATTGGCGCAATTTACGAAGAACAACCGCATGTCCGATGTGCAAAACCGAACCGGTTGGATCAATTCCAAATTTGATGCGCATTTTCTTTTTACTGCGCAATTTTTTCTC
Source organism: Candidatus Gracilibacteria bacterium (assembly GCA_041658685.1). Lineage (NCBI taxonomy): Bacteria > Candidatus Altimarinota > Candidatus Altimarinota bacterium. The sequence continues at coordinate 452,221 of JBAZZS010000001.1, forward strand.
AAGATCTTCGCGAACAATCACGTCCACGGTACCACGACTTAAAAGTTCTAAAATCGGATCCGACATAAAGGAAATTTTTAAATTCTAAATTTGTTGAAATCAAGGTACAGTGTAATGGAAAAAGATGAATTTTTAAACAAAATTACGATGCCCACAAAAAAAATTACAAAAAAAGTCCAAACTTTAATCGCGACGCTGGACGAAAAAGGACTGCGCCTAGATCATTGGCTTGTGATCCATTTTCCTGAAAAAAGTCGCAGTGCTTGGCAAAAACAAATAAAACAAGGAAACGTTCGCCTCAACCATGCGTCCGTTTCATCAAACGCGACCTTAAAAGAAGGAGACACAATTAAAATTCGGCTCCAAACGCCATCCTCCACCTTAAAAGGAGAAAATATTCCACTCGACATTGTATTCGAAGATAAAAATTACGCGGTGATCAATAAGCCCGCGGGATTGGTAGTGCATCCCGGTGCCGGACATCAAGGCCACACTCTCGTTCACGCGCTTCTGTATCATTTCAAAAAAAATCTTTCCAAAACCAACGATTCCGATCGCCCCGGCATTGTCCATCGACTCGACAAAGACACCTCCGGCCTTTTAATGGTTGCAAAAAACGACATGGCCCATCGTTTTTTAACAGAACAATTCGAAAAAAAGGAAGTCCAAAAAATTTACACCACATTGGTTGAAGGACATGTAACTCCGACTCGAGGCAGTATTGAAGCCCCGCTTTCGCGCGGCGAAAAAAACCGCATCCAAATTCAAGTGACACAAAAAGGAGACAGCCGCTATGCACTCACGCATTACGAAGTGGAAAAACGATTCAATAACCCGATCCCCTGCTCTTTGCTCAAGGTACGCATCGAAACCGGACGTACTCATCAAATCCGCGTGCATTTTAAATCCATTGGCCATTCGGTCTTGGGCGACGCCCTTTATACAAAACCCTCATTAAAAGAAGTGAGCGAAGCCTTAGGTCTCACCCGTCAATTCTTACACGCCGCAGAGCTTTCCTTCATTTCCCCCACCACAAAAAAACGAGTGCATTATAAAAGCGAATTACCAAAAGATTTGAAACAAGCTCTCAAAAAGCTGAGTTAATTACTCCGCTTTTGCCTTTTTCACAGCTGTTTTCTTAACCGTTGTTTTTTTGACCACCGCTTTCTTAACCACCGGTTTTTTAACCACCTCTTTCTTGACTTCAACCGCCGATTCCTCAGCCACCTTGGTAGCCTTTGCAGATCCGTTAAGAACACTGATTTTAAGCACTTTGAGACGCGTAAAATCCGAACGATGTCCAATCGTACGTTGATAATGTTTCTTGGGTTTCATCTTAAAAACACGAACTTTCTTTCCGCGTTCATGCCCCATGACACGCAATTCAACTTTAATATTGTCGAGGGTGGGCATCCCGACTTTCACGCCTTTATCATCGCTCTCGGCGAACAAAAGAACTTTGGGAGCCATAAAATTTTTACCTTCTTCAAGATCCATACGATCGACTAAAATTTCGTCTTTTTCCTGAACAATATACTGCGTGGAACCGATTTGAATGACTGAAAACATGGAATTTTAGGTTAAATTGAACTTATCACAAAGCCCAACCAAACTAATGATTTTAGGGAGAAAAATCAAGCGAAAATTTTTCCTAAGCCGAAAATTGTTGCATGGCCTCGGGAAGTCCTTTCTTTAAAGCCAAAACAACAGCTTCGGTGAATCGTTCAACCAAGCGTTCAAATTCCGGAAATTCTTCATTGCGAAACGGCTCCAATACAAAATGCGTAAGATCCTGCTCAGCCGGCGCAATCACACCCCGACTTTCAATTCCCAACCGAAATCGAGGAAACTTTTCCGTAGAAAGCGTCTGAACCAACGATTTCATGCCATTGTGTGTGCCCGCACTCCCCTCTGCGCGAATGCGAAGCGTGCCCAGAGGCAAATCAATATCATCCAGCACCACCCACACGTCTTCGTTGTTGATTTTATAATAGGATTTCACGGCCTGAACCGCCTCCCCGGACAAATTCATAAAGGTTTGCGGTCGCATCAAAATCACTTTTTCCCCATTAAATTCACCTCTTGAAACCTCAGCCTTAAACTTGGCTTCATTCCGAAACGTGCCAAATTTCAATCGCTCGCGAAGCGCCTCAATCGCCAAAAAACCTGCATTGTGACGCGTCTTTTCATACTCTTTTCCGGGATTACCAAGCCCAACAATTAAGACCATAAATTGACAAAAATAAAATAAAGTAGTAAAATTATAAGATTTATATACTTAAAATAACATAAATATGACTGGAGGGCCAAAAAAACTAACAGATAACCCAGCGGCCACAGTAGATGATGGAGGATTTGATACGCCAGAACCGGGGACAGAAGAAATGCCAATAGCAGAGGCCACAAAAATAAGAATGGGAAAATTACTTTCTCCCGCCACTCCTTCCTCCACTGGAGAATCTTTTGCAGAAATATCATCCGCCGTGGTATCGACTGCTGTGGTACAAAGTCCTGTCGTGCCGACTGCTGTGGTACGAAGTACTGTAGGACTAACTATCATCCCCACCAAAAGGGGTTTCTCATGGAACCCTCTTACTTGGTTTCAAAAAAACGCTAAGCCTAACCTCTGAACCCAACCCTCTTCTCCCCCACCTGAATTTGGTCCCCCAACTGTGCACCTTTTCGGCGGAGCTCTTTAATCACGCCCAGTTTTTCAAAAACATCATAAACACGCATCTTGGCGGAGCGATTTCCAAGATCGGACATGACCACAATTTGCTCCAAGCGTTGCCCCACCACCGTAAATACCCTAAATTTAACTCCCTCTTCTTTCTTAACCACGGGCCCACTCACTTCAAACGCCAAAGGATTTTCTTCCAAATGAGGGCGGAACACTCGATAATTTTCACGATCCGACGACACTTTCTCAGCCAAAACCGTTTTCCGTTTCGCATGCAACTGTTGAACTTCTTTCCATAACGTAAACACGAATTCTTTCAACCCAGCTCCACTCACGCACGACACCGCAAACAACGGATATTTTTTACGTTTTTTCTTAAAAAATCCTTCCATCTCAGCCATCAACATATCTCTCGTTTCTTGATCAATGGAATCAATCTTATTGATCACCACAATCTGCGGTCGTTTGGCGAGCTCGGGATCATAAGCCTTGAGCTCATTTTGAATCACCGTAAAGTCCTTGGTAATGTCTTGCGCCTGACAATCCACCATATGCACCAAAATCGCGGTGCGAGACACGTGTCGGAGAAAATCATGGCCCAGCCCCTTTCCTTCATGCGCACCTTCAATCAATCCCGGGATATCCGCCACCACAAAACTCTGCCCTTGAGACCCGCCCCATTTCCCCAAATCCACAACCCCCATATTCGGCACCAAGGTCGTGAAATGATATTCCGCAATCTTGGGTTTGGCATTGCTGATGCGAGAAATCAACGTCGACTTTCCCACCGATGGTAAACCAATAATCCCAATATCAGCCACAAGCCGCATCTCAAGCCTCAAACCCTGTTGCTTCCCGGGTTCTCCTTTTTCCGCAAAATCCGGGGTCTGACGCACGCTACTGGTAAAATGAGCGTTCCCATACCCTCCGCGTCCTCCTTTTATAAACACAAATCGCGTGCCGGGTTCAATCAAGTCCACCACGAGTCGACCGGTTTTTTCATCATAAATTTGAGTACCCGGAGGAACATCCAAAACTAAATCCGGGCCCATGCGTCCGGCGCGATTGCATCGTTGTCCATTTTGTCCGCATTCCGCTTCATAAAAAACTTTTTTTCGAAAATCAATAAGCGTGTTTAAGTTGGGATTCACAAAAAACACCAAATCTCCGCCCTTGCCACCATCTCCGCCATCCGGCCCGCCATAAGGAATAAATTTTTCACGACGATAGCCAATATAACCATTCCCGCCGTTTCCCGCTTTCACCGTGATTGAGACTTGATCGCAAAACATAAAAAAAAATTAAATTGGTGCCCAAGAGAGGAGTCGAACCTCCACGGGGTTGCCCCCACTACGACCTGAACGTAGCGCGTCTGCCATTCCGCCACTTGGGCTAAATCAGTACTCTTTGTACCATGGTTTTCACCATAACACCATCGGCCTGGCCTTTGACTTTTGCCATCACCGCGCCCATTACTTTCCCCATCATTTTCGGATCTGTTACACCCATTTCAGCCACGGTTTCTTTCACAATTTTCTCCAGCGCCTCTTCGCTCATCATTTCCGGCATATAAGATTTAAGAATCGCGAGCTCCGCCTCCTCATTCGCGGCTAAATCCATCCGATTCCCGGCCTTAAATTGCTCGATCGAATCTTGACGCTGACTGATCTCTTTTTTAAGCAACCGCACCACATCTTCTTCGGTTGCCACCAATTTTTCCTTTCCCGAAACCTCAAATTTCATAATCGCAGCCTTGAGCATGCGCAAAACCGACGTTTTCACCTTATCTTGGGCCTTCATCGCCGTGACGAGATCTTGCTGGAGTTGTTCTTGAAGAGACATGGATGGAAAATTAATGGCTAACAAAAAACCAACCTAGAGGATACTACGAACTTCTTAAGGAGAAGTCAATCGAGAAAAGCCTTATCTAAGCCAAAAAATTTGACAAAATATAAATGATTAACTAATTTTAGATCCTTTCTAAAAAAGGCTCTTTTACTCATAAACATCACAAAAATGGCACCAACTGTAGCCCCAGAAACTCATCGAAATCCAACCCTTAAAGAACTCAAAGGAGCATTGAGCCCTTGTTACGATTGTGCCAACGAAAAAGGAGGTTGCACCGCCAGCTGCCCTTCCGGACTTCCGATTGCTGATATGATCCGACTTTTGTTAAAAAACGGAGTCCTCGGGAAATACGCCGCAGCCTCGCTTGCCATGAATGCAAATCCCATAGGAACAGGCTGTGCCGAAGCTTGTGGGGATCATTGCGATGCCGAAAAAGGATGCCGACAACGATTATTAACACTCCCCCTTCAAGAGTTACATGCCGAGGTTGCTCAATTTTTTGCCCAAAATTTAGCTCGATTTCCTCTGGAAAAAGTAAAGTTAACCGACAAACGTGTTGCCATTGTCGGAGATGGCCCAGCCGCACTTTCCGCTGCTTTATTTTTAGCCGCATCCGGAGTGGAAGTAACCATTGTTTCAAATACTCCCACCACACCAGGAGGATTATTAAAAAACATCCCACGCGTTTCCGCAGAATCACTCGAGGCCATTCAATCCTTATTAAGTCATTTTAGCGATCGAATCACAATTACCCATGAACGTCCTGACTTAAATGGAGAAACCCCTTATAACGGCGTCATTTTAGCTACAGGATTGGAATATAAAATCCCTTTACAACCTTTACAAGAAGGACGTAAAGATCGTTGTTCCCATGCAGGGGATCATGCAGTCCAATTCATTCGAGAACATCAAGTAGATCAAAATACTCCACTCCAAGGCCAAATCGTAGCCATTGTAGGCGGAGGAAAAACCGCAGTCGATGCCGCACTTTTAGCTCAACGATTAGGCGCCACTGTAACTGTTTATTACCGACGCGATTTTGGATCCATGGAGGGAAGAGAAGAAATTTTAAAAACCGGCATTGAAATCCAACCCTTACTAAGACCCACACAATCATTTGAAACTGGGGACAAAAAAATACATTTATCTTTTGAAAAGATGAAAGTAGCAATGCCTAATACACGCTTAGCTCCAGAAGAAAAAAGAGAGGTTGTCAAAGACGAAAAAGGATTGGACCCAGGTATTTGTGCCGACATGGTCCTCTGGGCCACTCCCGGGAAAAACCCCGATCTCTCGGACTTACGAACTTGGGCCGGAGAAAAACCTGTCATTGACGCCGGAGACATCGCGGATGGCGATCATCCCCGCACTGTAGCCGGTGCTGTAGGATCTGCCCAACGAGCCGTCAAGGAATTAGCTGGACAACTTAACATAGAGCTCCAACCCATCATTCGCCCGCCAAGAGTCAATACTTCTGTTGAATTCGCAGGGAAAACACTTACCACGCCATTCATTGTGGCCGCGGTCCCAACCTCGGATGCCGCCAACCTCACGGCCTGTCGCGCCGCCTTAAGCCAAAACGGATGCTCGGGAATGGTGATTAAAACCGTCAGTTTTGATGATCAACACATTGCCATGCCTGCCGGTTATATGGTAGATGCCGGAGACGGAAGAATGGGAAATGCAGATCACATTTCAAGAGCCGGAATCACACAGGCCATTGAAACATTAACAACGCTTAAAAAAGAATTCCCAGGTAAACTCATCGGGGTTTCCATCATGTCTCCCACCATCGAAGGATGGGGAACATTGGCTAAACAATTACAAAACGCAGGTGCCGATTTCGTGGAATGCTCTTTTTCTTGCCCTCAAGGGAACATGACTAACGATCCAGCCCAAAAGGGACAAATGTTAGGACAAAACCCGGAAGCCGCTTGTCGTGCAGCACGAGCCATGATCGAAGCAGTAGGCTCAGACTTCCCGGTTTCCATCAAAATCCCAACATCCAATACCGCTTTTGTAGCCTTAGCAAAAGCCTTGTACGACGCAGGAATCCGTTACATCACGTGCGCCAATTCCGTGCACGGGATCATCCCCACAGACCTTGAAGAAGGAGAAGGGATTTTCAAACCAGGGAAAGATAACATTTTTGCAAGTGTTGGTTTCACAGGAGAAGCAATCACTGCCGCTTCCCTCGCCAGTGTTCATACTCTAAGAGAAGCCCTACAAGAAAGTTGCCCTGATCTAAAAATCATGGGAACCGGGGGCATGATGAGTGGTAAAGATATGATCAACATGCTGGCAGTAGGCGCAGACTTAGTCCAAGTCGGAACCGCTATTATAGAAAGAGGCGTTGATGTTTTTGAAGAAGCGGAATTGGTGCTTGCTTATTATCTCCATGTTTTTCAAACAACAATGGGAAATTTGATGAGATCTGCCATTGGAAAATGTAACTTTGATAGGATGGTTCAAAGCGCCCGTCTCGGAAGTTTAGAACCCACTCATGATGAAGAAACTTGTGTAGGTTGCGGCAATTGCGCCACAACGTGCAACGAAGGAATGCATACCGCCATGTCAAGAACACCTAAGGGACAATACACTGTAGACCCCAATAAATGTGAAAGTTGCGGAGCCTGCGAGCAACTTTGCCCTACCGGCGCCATCACCATGGAACCTCGCACATAAGCAGAATTTATTGGCTCCAAAAGCTCAAAAATCCTCTTGAAACATAATAAATGTTTATATTAAAATAATGCCAATGAAGACCTCACGCAAAAATTCGATACACGAAAACAGCCGCACCTTCAATGCGTGTTCGGTCATTATTATTAGCCTTATTATTCGACCCCTTAACGGTTAGTGAGGCTTTTTGAATTCATTCACATGTTTAAGCCCGCTAACCACAGCGGGTTTTTTTATAATTTAACCCCAAAAAACATGACAAACGAAACACATCAGGCGGATCCAGATAATGCCGCAGTAGACCCTTTCTCGGATGGACTGCCCTCTCCATTAGAAGGGGGGGACCCAAACAATGAAACAAAAAGATGGGAAGAAGCGTTAGAACAAGACCTTGCAAGACTTGAAAAAGCCTTAGCAGAAAGAAACAGGGCAACGGCAGCACTCAACGATGGAGCTTCTTCTATAGAAGGGCAACCTTTTAGGGATGAATTCACTCAATGGTGCGATTTTCTTGAAGAAAAAGAAGAATTAGCCGCCTAACTCAACATCCTCTTTTCCCTCAAATTGTGCTGATATTTGAGCGCAAAGCGGTGCGCTTCATCGCGCAGTTGTTGCAATAAACGCAACTCCCCGGAATGCTGCGACAATTTCAACGACTCATTTTGATGGGGCACAAAAATTTCTTCCTCTTGTTTGGCCAACGATGCCACTGCCACATTCACGTTCATCTTTTGCAAAACCTCCACCACTGCGGAAAGCTGCCCCTTTCCCCCATCGATCAACAATAAATCCGGTTTTTTCTTAAAGGACGCATCTTCCTTTCCTTGAGTGAATCGATACACCATCACGATCGGCTTTCCCTTGTAATAACAAGCGCAAAAATCATGTTTTTCCTTCAACAACGGCGGAACTTCATCCAGTAAATGAAACCCAAGCCCTCCATACCAATCCAACATTTTTGCCGCGCACAAAATGTAAACTTTCCCTTTTTTCTGCTTAGCCAACAACGCGCGCACCAACTCCGAGCCCAATCCCTGCCCACGGAATTTGGGATCCACCCAAAGCGACCCCAATTCACTCACGTCCTTTTCGAGCGGTTTCAACCGCGCCATGCCCACGATTTTCTTTTTCCGTTCAATCACCAGCATTTTATGCACATCCAAATGCGCAGGATCGAGATCCGCTTTTTTCAATGTTTTTTGAATCCACGGCAACTCTTTTTTGCGCGGTTTTCGCATGTCGTCCGGCTTCTTTTTTAAATACGCCAACCGCCGTCCCAACACCTCGGCCAAAGCCGCATAATCATCGATTTCACCTTGAACGGTGCGCAATTTAAAATGTCGATAATCGCTCTTTTTTGGAAATCCACCCTCAAAAACCGCCATACTTCCGACCGTGTCCGTGCCACTCAAATGCGAAATGTCGTAACATTCAATACGCTTGGGAATTCGTGGAAGATTCAAAACCGTTTTCAAACCATTCAACGCCGCCTCCATATCAATGCCGGATCCGGCTTGCCATTTAACCTCAGACTGCCGGGCAAAACTCTTGGCATTGTCTCGCGCCAAATCCAACAGCGCCTTATTTTCTCCACGCTGAGGCGTAATCAACGGTATTTTTTTATTCGTAAAAGAATACAACCACTCCTCAAACAATATTTTTTCATCGAGGGTTTCGGGAATCAAAATTTCATCCGGAAAATCCGTGGCTTTTTCATAATATTGATACAAAAACGACGTCAAAACCTCAACCTCCTCGCGTTCCGCTCCGGACGAAAAATCAACAGCATTCAACGTGAAATTTTCTTGATTCAACAACTTGCCATCCCGGAACATGAACAACGTCACATACGCAGCCCCACCCTGAATCGCGAGCCCAATCAAATCGCGACTCGCATGGTCCGGCGCACTCACGCGTTGCGTGGACATGAGATCAGTCACAGACTGCAATCGATCCCGATAAAACGCAGCTCTCTCAAACTCTCGAGCCATGGCCGCTTTTTGCATTTCATCCCGCAAGGCTGTGAGCAAAACATCAATTTTCCCCTCAAAAAAAGCCAAAATCTGATCAACGACTTTTTTATATTCCTCGGGCATGGCCTCTAAAACACACGGCTTAAGACATCTTTTCCGATGAAATTCACGCGCTTTATCATCCCATTTTTGCGTTCGTTCCACAGACCCGCGCAAGTCCATCAAATAATCACAATGCCGATACGGAAATAATTTTCGCAACACCTCGAGCGTTTTCTTCACCGATGAAAAAGACGTTTTCGGGCCAAAATATTTCGCCCCGTCCCGTTCAAGTTTTCGCACCACCAAAACCCGCGGAAACGGCTCATTCACCGTAACCTTGATGTACACATAACTTTTATCATCGCGCATCAACACGTTGTAACGCGGCCGATACGACTTAATAAGATTGGTTTCAAGAATCAGCGCCTCAAGCTCAGATCCCGCAACCGTGTATTGAATATCCGCGGTATTTTCCACCAATTTTTGCAGTCGCGTAGAATGCGGACGCGACGCCTGAAAATACGAACTCACGCGATGATGCAAATCAATGGCTTTGCCCACGTACAACAAATTGCCTTTCGCATCTTTATACTGATACACGCCGGGCGCATGCGGCAAATGAGCGAGGATGGATTTGAAAGGGTGGGGAGTTTTCACAGGGGAAGTATAATACGAATTAGCGCTCAAAAGAATATCTATAAAAATAGAGGCGCGGGGATTTTTGAGGATATTTTGAGGCAAGAGGGAGAGGAAAATTTTTGTGAGCATTTTTAAGGAAGAGGACACGAGAATCATGATCCGAGTGTCCGACTCCCATGCGAACAAAAATTCTTCCTTCCCGATTGCCTTTAATAGACATTTTACTTCGCCACAAAACTCGTGGCCCCCAACCACGCCAAATTAAAAATCGACCGATTGGTCTCCGCATTACTCTGACTTTCAATGATCACCCCCATCATTTCATCCTTATCAAAAGAAATCGTGGCGACTTTATCCTCGTAAATATATTGCGCATTTTTAAAAGGGAAACGAGCCGAATTCACGGCAAAAATCTCTAAAAGCCCGGCCTTCAATCGTTTATGCATATTTTTTTTCACATATTCAATATTGAATTTATCATTCGGACACAAAAGACGATGTTTAATCCCCGTTTTCACCGCCGACTCCGCATACCATTTCAAATAATCCGAAAACAATTGAGAGGACAGTTGATAATTCGTATACCCAAGCACCTCGGTTTCACTTCGCAACAAATCCTCAAAAATCGCCTTCACTTCTTTACGCCCTTCAAAAAACTGAATTTTAGGCTTAAAAAAATAACGATTTTGCAAATTTAAAAGCTCCGGAACAATCGCTTTAGCGGTTTTATAACCGTCTTCCATCTGGTTCAAAATAATCTGAGGACTCACGGCATAATAAAATCGAATGCCCTTCTTTTTGGTGTGACGCACAAATCCTTTTCGACTGAGATTTTCCAAGGTGTTGTACGTGGTAACTCGATGTGCACCCGCTTTTCGCGCCACCGTACTCACAAACCCTCCACCCAATTCCAACAACGCGATGTAAGCTCCCACCTCTTCGGTTGAAAACCCGAGTTTTTCCAAATCATTGGTGATCATTTGTAAATTGGTGTAGATGATCGTCTACATATATTTTAGCGCCTAAAATGCCCCTTGTAAACCTGAAAATGAAAAACCACATATTTTAAACTGTTTGCCATTTTATAAAAAAAGAATACGCTTAAGTCATGCAATGCACCCAATGCCAAAAATCATTCCGTTATTTCCCGGGCGAAAAAGAAGCCTACGCTCAATTTGACGCCCCTTTGTCCGACCAATGCCCCGACTGTCGTCAATTGCGACGTCTGGCCTTTCGCAATGAAAAAAATCTCTACTACAACAAAAGTTACAAATCCGGAAAAACCATCATCACTCTCTATCCCGCGAGCAGTCCTTTTAAAATCATCGACCAGGACGAATGGTGGGACGACGATTTCGACGCCACCGAATATGGCATGGATTTCGACTTCACTAAGCCTTTTTTCGAGCAATTCAAAACCCTTCAAAAAAACGTCCCGCGTTGGTCTCGCATTTTTGTGAATTGTGAAAACAGCGACTTCACCAACAACTGCGCGAATGTAAAAAACGGCTATCTGTCTTTTTCTTCCTACGAAAGCGACAGCATTTTTTACTGCACCCGAGTCCATCGTCTCAATCATTGCATCGACTGTTTCAACGTCAAAGACAGCCAATATTGCGTAGGGTGCATGGATTGCAAAAAAAATTACAAACTCCATTATTCTCAACTTTCCGAAGGATGCAACGATTCCTATTTTTTATTCGATTGTCGTGGTTGTAAAAATTGCATCCTCTGCACACAACAACGCAATCAAGAATACACCATCCTCAACCAAAAATACTCCAAAGCCGATTATGAAAAACACAAAACAAAATTTCTTCACGAATTCAGCCAAAACCCACAAAAATTCCTTCAACAATTCGACGCCTTAAAAAAACAAGCGTTCCTCAAAAACATGCGCCTCCTCAATGCGGAAAATTCCTGGGGAGATTTCATCAATGATTCCAAAAACGTTCTCAATGGATTTTACATTGAAGAATGCGAAGACTGTATCAATGTTTTTGGCTGTTCCAAACTTAAAAACTGCTACGACAATTTCGTAAACGATCAATCTGAATTATGCTTGGAAGCCGACACGTCTTATCAATTGTATCGTTCCAAATTTTGCACCTATGTGGGAACGTGCAATGACGTGGAATATTGCGACCAATGTTTTCATTTAGAACACTGCTTTGGATGCATTGGAATTAAAAAACATAAATACGCCATTCTCAATAAAAAATATTCCAAAGAAACTTACGAAAACTTACGAAAACGCATCACCGCCCATATGAAAAAAACCGGTGAATACGGGAAGCCGTTTCCTGCCACTTTATCGTCTTTTGCTTACAACATAACCACGGCACACGATGTGCATCCTCTCAACAAATCCACAGCGGAAAAAATGGGCTTTCAATGGTATCTCGACGAAAAAGAGGCCACTTATTTGGGCGAACCCTACAAAATCCCGGCCTCTATCCAAGACGTGGAGGACTCCATTTGCGACAAAATTTTAACGTGCGAAGAAACCGGAAAAAACTACAAAATCATTCCTCAGGAATTAAAATTATATCGAATGCTTGAACTTCCTGTTCCACGCACCTGTCCCGACCAACGGTATCGCGCTTTACTCAAAATGCAACCGCCGAAAAAACTCACTGACACGATGTGCTCCCTATGCAAAACTCCCCTCCAAACCGTTTACCCAAAATCCCGAGAAGAAAAAGTGGTTTGCGAAAAATGCTATTTGGAGAAAACCTATTAAGATATATCATGGGCTCACCCCATGTCTGAGCCATTTTTTAAAGCCCCGCTCAATACCAAACAAGCGGTCCTCGCGACCCTCGCGTTTTTTGATCTTTTCGATTATCCACTCACCGCAGACGAAACACACCGCTATTTATTCAAACTCGAAGCCCGTCCCGAACACGTCCACATTGCGCTAAGAGAAAGCAAGCGCATCGAACCCGCGGGATCCTATTATCAACTCTTCAAGCCCGAGATACAAAATCTCAGCATTTCTCGAGAAAAAAATGAACAAATTTCACAAAAATTATGGCAAAAAATTGACCGATTTCGCTGGGTGTTTGCGCTCACGCCTTACCTCCGACTCGCCGCGGTGTGCAACACTCTTGCATTCAATAACGCCGACGAAGAAAGCGACATTGATCTTTTGATTGTGGCTCAAAAAAATCGCCTCTTTTTATGCCGAATAATTTTAACATTTTGGATGCAAATTTTAGGAATTCGACGTCATGGGAAAAAAATCAAAGCCCGTTTTTGTCTGAGCTTTTTCATCACTAAAGAAGCACTCGATTTAAGCGCTTTGCAAAAAGGCCCGCTGGATCTTTATTTCGCGTATTGGTTGCAATTACTCAAGCCTATTTATGGGAAAAAAGAACTCGCCGAACAACTCACCTCCGCCAATCGCTCATGGCTCAAAAATTTCTTTTTTAAACCCCTTCCTCCATCGCACGAACAACTAAAACCCGTGTCCGGATTTTTTGAATTTCTCAAATCCATTCAAGAAAAAATTCTCAACACTCAACTCGGAGAAAATCTCGAGACTCGTCTCCAAAAATGGCAAATCCGTCGCGCCAAACAAAAGCGAAACGCCCTCGGTATTTCCTTTGACGACACCGCCATCGTGATTCACGAAAACATCCTCAAATTTCACAACATCGACCGAAGAACAAATATTTACGAAAAATGGATCAAAAAGCTTGAGGAATACTTATAAAGTATCATCCACGCGAAAGCGAGGCGCGAGAGGATTTTTGAGGATATTTTTTATTGCGAGTTGGTATCATTTACGCCCCTTCGCTAAAAATCAGCTTTATCGCGGTCCCCACAAACCCGAATTTTTCACGCAAGCTATTTTCCAAATAACGACGATAGGAAAAATGGATCGAACTCGGGTTTTTTGTGGAAAATATAAAAGTCGGCGGATTGGTTGTCACTTGTTTTACGGAAAACACCTTACCTTCGTGCACCCCTTTGCCTCCGGCCATGCCATGATGCCCGATCGCGTCATCAAGCCATGCATCCAGTTCCAATTTCCCCAACATACGCGCCCGTTCCTCTCCCACTTGCTTAGCCACATCCAAAATCGCAAAAATATTTTTGCGATGCAAAGCCGATGAAAAAACCACCGGTGCCCACGGTAAAAACGGCATCCTCTTTTTCAGCTTGGACATAAACCAATTTCGCGTTTTTTCTTCATCATCGAAAAGATCCATTTTATTCACAATCAAAATAAGCCCTTTATGTTGTTCTAAAACAAACTCGCACACATGCAAATCTTGCGCAAAAAGGCCTTCATCCCCATTCAAAACCAACCCCACCACATCCGACTCATCAATGGCCTGAAAACTGCGAATCACACTAAACTTTTCAATTCCACGTTCAATTTTCCCCGGCTTTCTCAATCCGGCCGTGTCCACCAAAACAAATGAAGTTCCTTCATAAGTAAAAGGCACATCAATTGAATCTCGCGTAGTTCCGGGAACCGAAGAAACAATAACCTTTTCTTTACCAAACAACGCATTCACCAACGACGATTTTCCTACATTCGGACGTCCCACAAATGTGATACGAAGCCCCTCCGTTTTCGGTTCCTCTTTGACCTGCTCCGGCGAAAAACCCAACGCATCCAAATCCTCTTCAATCCGAATTCTCAACTCCTCCAACCCCAATCCATGGATCGCGGAAGCCTCAAGCGGGTCACCTAAACCCAACTCATAAAAATTAAAAGCCGCCGTACTTGTTTGAGATGGATGATCACATTTATTCGTGACCACAATGCATTTTTTCCCCGATTTTCGAAGCAAATCCGTGACATGATAATCCAAGGCCGTGGCCTCATCGCGCACATCCAAAACAAACACAATCACATCCGCGCCCTCAATCGCCATTCGCGCCTGACGCTGAACTTCCACATTGATGTCGTCTTTAGCCTCAATTTCAAGCCCACCCGTGTCCACCAACAACACTTCATAACGAAATAACTTGGCATGTCGCGAAATCTGATCTCGTGTGGTTCCGGAAACTTCGGATTCGATGGCCGCGCGTTTGCCAGCCAAACGATTGAACAGCGATGATTTGCCCACATTGGGCCGACCGACAATAGCAACAACGGGTAGCATGTGTAATAATGGTCAAAGAAAATTTCCAAAAAACAGAACAGCCGTAATCCTATCAGAGATGTTCTCCTTTCACAATGTCACCCGTAACGCCCAAAAAATTCGGAAAAAAATCGGGCCCTCCGTGAAACTCGTGGTGGTGACTAAAAATCGATTGCTCGAGGAAATTCAAGCCGCCCTCTCCTCCGGAGAAAACATCGTGGGCGAAAATCGCATTCAGGAAGCCACTCAAAAATTCCCTTTTTTACCCAAAACCGTTGAGAAACATTTCATCGGCCATTTACAGACGAACAAAGTCAAACAAGCGATTCAACTTTTCGACATGATCGAGTCCGTAGACAGCCTAAAACTGGCGCACGCCTTAAATAAAGAAGCCCTCAACCAAAATCGAACACTCCCCATTTTACTCCAAGTCAATATCTCCACTGACCCCCAAAAATACGGTTTTAAAAAAGACGCCGTCCGCGACGCACTGACTGAAATCAGCCAAAATTGTCCCTCATTAAAAGTAAAAGGATTAATGACGATTATTTTATTTGAAGACGAAATCGAAAAAACACGACCTTACTTTAAAATGATGCGTGAATTATTTGAAGAATTGAGAAAAAATCCAATTCAAAACGTTGAAATGAATGAACTCTCGATGGGCATGAGCCACGACTACCCCATTGCCATCGAAGAAGGCGCTACAATGGTGCGAATCGGAAGTGCTATTTTTAAATAAACCGTTGTACCTTTTATGCCATGCACCTTATACTAAACACGAAGCGGCAGCGAACAGACATGAGCGAAGCGAATGTCTCCCCTTTCCTGCTTCCCCCCCCCCTCCTCCTGAATTCTCTTTCTACCCCGCATCCACTAATTTAAAATCTAAATTTTACAATTTCTTCTCCCCCTCCCCCATGAAACATTTCCTTACTTCTCTTTTACTCGCACTTGTTTTGCTCCCCCAGATCGTTTTGGCACAAGAAGGAACACTTCTCCCAAGTTCCGGTCATTATACTAGTAAAAATTGTGAAGACACTATGGATCACCTAACCGATGCTTCGTTTAAAGAAGCCATTCAAAGCGGAAGTTATATATATTTAGGATGTGCGATTAAAACAGGTCGAATTAGTCTCTGGATGCTCCCCTATTTTATCTCTTATTTTGCCAACTTTTTCATCGGAATTGCAGCAACGGTAAGCTTATTATTTGTACTCTTGGGTGGCTTTTGGTACATGACCGGCGGTCTCACGGACGACAAAGAAAAAGGGAAAAAAACCATTTTTTACGCTCTCCTTGGCATGGTCATCACCCTCCTAGCTTGGATTTTCGTAAACATCATTCAAGTCCAAGTTACAGGATAACCTCCACTAATTCATAAACGCTAACTCCAAACCCCTAATCTCCTCCCTCCCCCATGGCTAAAAACTTTAAAAAACTTTTCCACCGTATTTCTTCCTTACGCGCAAAAATACACCATCTAAAAAACGAACAACGACGGCTCAAACAAACTCCGGTATTTGAGTCAACAACCAAAACCCAACCCACCACCCTCTCCGCCAAAAAGGAAAAAATTATGGATCACGTCATGATTCACCTTTCCATGGCCAGCGTGGCCAAAGCCACATTGGTAATCATGGCCCTTTTTCTCTTGGGTCAATTTCTCATTTCCATCAAAGCGACCCTCGTCATTCTGTTTGTCTCTCTTTTTCTGGCCTCAGCCTTGGATTCCATCATTGATTTTCTTCAATCTAAACGAATCCCTCGCGGCCTCGGATTGCTCATTATTTACTTTGTTTTCTTTATTATCTTTGTCTTTTTCCTCTCCACCCTCATCCCGCTCGTAGCCCTTCAAACGCTCGAACTTGCCAAAACATTAAGCCACCTCATCACCAACCTCACTCAAAGCGACACGTTATGGAATCTTCCTTATGCGGATAAAATCCAAGCCTTATTAAAAGACTTTTTAGCCGGAGCCGACCAACAAACCTTGATCAACAACCTTCAATCCGGATTGGAACAAATCGGAAAACAATTGCAAAACATCGCAGGCAATACTTGGGATGCGGTCAAACTTATTTTCAATGGTGTATTCAATGCCATTTTGGTTTTAGCGCTCACGTTTTTCTTTACCGTGGATGAAAAAGGAGTTGAAAAATTCCTAATTTCCGTTTTTCCAAGTCGACATAGCAATTACATTTTACAAAAAAGCTCAGCCATCAAAGAAAACATCGGGTATTGGCTTCGCGGACAAGTCAAACTCATGCTCGTGATCGGAGTTTTAACCTTTGCCGGACTCTCTTTGCTCAATGTCGAATACGCACTCACTCTCGCCTTCATCGCCGCCATTACAGAGCTCATCCCCGTGGTCGGTCCGTTCATCGCCATGGTGCCCGCCCTTCTGATCGGGTTCA
Organism: Candidatus Gracilibacteria bacterium; assembly: GCA_041658685.1. Lineage (NCBI taxonomy): Bacteria > Candidatus Altimarinota > Candidatus Altimarinota bacterium. Next base: position 469,604 of record JBAZZS010000001.1, read on the forward strand.
ATCATTCGCCGGCCCAAGCACTTTGGGTGTTTCTTCTTTACATTCTCATTCAGCAATTTGAGAACAACATCATTGTTCCGATCATCATGAAAAATGCGGTCGGCCTCAGCCCGATCATCATTATTCTATCGATGTTAATAGGATTCACATTCCTTGGAATTATAGGCGTCATCATTGCTGTTCCGGTGGCCACGGCGCTCTCGATTTTCATCAAGGATTACATTCGGAAGGAGAAGTGATTTTTACAATGTCATCAAAGTCTTCAACGTCTCTTTGGCCGCTTTTTTCCAACTGAATGTTTTGACATGTGCCAATCCTTTTTCACGATATTCGTTAAAAAAGTCATCCATGGTGAGACGACACATGGCCTCCGCGATTTGATCAATATCATACGGTTGAACCAAAATCCCAGCCTCTCCCGCCACCTCGGGCATGGACGCCACCGACGACGCAATCACCGGAGTTCCGCACGCCATAGCCTCTAAAATCGGCAACCCAAACCCTTCATACGTGGACACAAAAACCAACCCGCGTGCCAAACTGTACACCGCGGGTTTGTCCGCTTCATCAATAAATCCGGTGATAAAAAGATCCGGATGTCCTTCTTCCACAAACACTTTCCCAAACATCTTGGGGTCATAACGCCCGGCCAACACCAATCGATACGTTTCCAGCGGGTATTTTTTTTGGAACAACGCAAACGCCTTAACCACGCTTTCAATATTTTTACGCGGTTCAATGGTTGAAAAGGTCAAAAAGAATCGATCCGGAAGATTGTATTTCTTTTTCACTTCAACCAGGCGGGCCTCGTCAATTTCTGGTTCCAATACACCCGGGGCCGCTTCGGGGATCACGATGATTTTAGCCTCGGAAACTTTATAAATATCAATCAATTCTTTTTTCGTAAACTCGGACACCGCAATTAAACGATGACTGGTTTGGATTTCACGTCCCGGGTTTAAAACATTAAACCACAATCGACTGCGCCACGAAAAATGTTGAGGATAACGCTCGAACGCCAAATCATGAAACGTGATTACTTTTCGCACCGACGACGACACCGGAGAGGGCCGTGGGTCCGGCACAAAAAAAATATCTATTTTTTTCCCAATACGTTTTTCAATCAATCGATCAATCTTGGGCCAACTGAAAACCCGCCATAAAATATGAAGTAATTTATTCGGGAAGCGAGTGCGCACCACTTGAATACGTTTGCCATCTTCCAACCCCTTTAAAAAATCTCCGCGATCCCGAAATGAATTATAAAAAAGCACATAGCGATTGTCCGCATCTTGAACAAAAATCTCTTTCAATAACGAACGAATGTAGTTTTCAACGCCACTGGTACGACCATGCATCAAGGGGCGAACATCAATACCGATAAGCATGAAAATTAGGGGTTAGGAATTAGCATTTCTTAAGCGATCAAAATATATTGAAAGGGTCCATTGACCAGGGCTTTCAACTCACGAATTTCCGCTTCACGCGTTTTCCCCAATTGAATCACAGCCAAAAAAGAGGTGCCCGCGGATAAAACCCCCAACGCTTCAGGATAAGGGATCAGTGTCACCTCAGCCTCGCCCAAAAGCCATCCGGCCTTATGTTGCATACGCGTTTTTCCCAAATCCACCCACACGGTCTCAGGAGAAAAACGATACCGATAGGATTCCAGCATGCGCGACAAACATTTCACTCCAAAATAAGAAGGCAATTCAAAGGCCGGCGCTTGGCCCACGAGTTTTTCAACATGATAGGCAAAACTCACACGATACGTCGCGTATTCCATTAAAAGCAATAAAAGAAAAGAAAAGAACAAGGCCAACCCTCCGCCCACCACACTGTTGACCATGCGAGACGAAGATGGCTCGGGAAGCGTCATTGAATTCAACGCCAAAACAAAACGGGTGTGAGTCATGGAATTATACGTCGCAATTTCTTGATTCAAAACCGATAAAACAGACCCGGGAATCAGCGCGGAATCCACAGAACTCGGAAACGACACCGTCACAAGAAGATTTTGCTTTTCCTGTTTGCGAACGCCAACACCGAGCGCCACTCCGGCCACATCATTCATCCGCTCCAAAAGCGCAGGATTATAAAGCCACCCCTGAACCGTCTCCGTAAATTGATCCACCACATTCGCACTTTCATTCGTCACATAAAAATCCGCAGGCGTACCCGAATCCACTTCCATTCCCAACGTCACAAAAATCAACGCTTCTCGTGTTTTTCCTTCATTTTTCATCGCATGAACCAACCCAATACTTACCCCAACAAGGACGGCAATGAATAAAATAACCCATCGTCGTTTGAAAAAAGAAAAAAATTCACGCGGATCCATAAGATTGAAAGTAATGAAATAATGTAAAGCAACTAAAACACGGATGAGTCTAGCTCAAACCGCCGCTCCGAGCAACCAGCCCCGCATCCCTAATTTAAAATCTAAAATTCCCAATCTATAATTTCCCAAATTCCTCCCACGCTTTTCCCACGAACGCTTGCATTTTTTCCATAAAAATCTCGGTCCCAAAACGTTCCGCCTCTTTACGAACTTTCTCTGGCTTGAATTCAAGCTCTGAAAACTTGGAAATCGCTTCTTTCAACGACGCCACGGTTTGCTCCTTAAAAAACAACCCGGAAACCTTATTTTTCACCGTTTCCAACGCCCCTCCGCCTTCAAACGCGATCACCGGACACCCGTGCGCCATGGCTTCCACCGCCGTGATCCCAAAATCCTCCAATTGCGGAAATAAAAACGCCTTGGCCCCCAAATACAATTGATTCAATTCTTCTTCACTCACCCGTCCCAAAAACTCAATATTGGAATGCGCCATTTTCTTCAATGATTTCTCGGAATTTCCAACCCCTACAATCTTGAGTGGCAAATGGAGTTCATTAAACGCCTCCACCAACAGATCAAAACGCTTATACGCGGTCAACCGACCCACCGCCAAAAAATAATCTCCTTTTTTTCGATCTTGCGGCATAAAATCTCCCAAATCCACAGGGGGATAAATCACCTCGGACTCCCGACGATAATATTTACGAATACGTTGCTCCACACACTCGGAATTGGCACTGTAGCGATCCACGCGCTCGGCCGCGGCCCGATCCCACAAACGCAACCGGTGCAAATACGGCGGAATAATCGTTTTTTTCAAAAAATTCGGCCACGGATACTGTTCCACATACTCATGCGAGTTGTCCCATAAATAGCGCGGCGGCGAATGACAATACGACAAATGCAAGGTCCCGGGCTTGGTGATGATCCCCTTCGCGCACGAATGCGAACTCGAAATCACCAAATCATAATCACGAAAATCAAAAGACTCAAACGCCAGAGGCATTCCGACAATATACCAAGGATGATGATGTTTGGCTCCCGGAAATTTTTGTAAAAACGACGTATAAACCTCGACATTTTTCAACTCCGGAAAACGCTCCGCATCATAAATACTGGTATAAATCGGCGCCTCTGGAAACAGTTCATGCAACGCCAAAATCACACGTTCCGCGCCTCCGCGGGAGGTCAACCAATCACACACGATGGCGATTCGAGGTGTCATAAAACACAATTAAAAATCTCCTGTTCATCATAACAAGGAAGGGAAAAAATTCAATAACGTTATTTTTTACGCACTCATCGCCGTCTTTGCCTCATCGAGAGTAGCATGGCAAGGAATGAGCTGAGTCAGTCCCACCACCTGCAAAATATCCACAATATTGTCACGTGCCATGGCAATCGCAATTTTACCGCTTTCTCCCGACACTTTCCCATACCAATCCGTTAAATACCCAATCGCCTTGCTGTTCAAATATTCCAGTTCTGAAAAATCAAAAATCAAATACAGATTCTTGGGATTGGTTTCAATGAGTTGATAAATCGTCTTGGCTTGCTCGTCGACATTGCTTTCATCGAGCTGACCGCTGACTTTTACGATTTTAATATTACGATCCGCTTGAACTTGAGCGAGGTCTTCAATGGCGATATTGGCGTAAGTCATGGAATTAGGAGTTAAGAGTTAGGGAAACTAAAATAAAAGTTTAATTAACTTAAGTTTTTTCATTAAGATATTTCTTCACACGAACCCTCAACCCGCCTCCGGATCGATCTTCAAACACAATTTCATCCGTCCATTCCGCCACAATCTTAGCCAAACCACGCCCACGGAGTCCCAAAAATTGCGTCTGAACCTTTTCCATCTGTTGTTTCAAAACATCTCTCATCTGAGCCGCCGTATACTTGCAAGGGCCGGTCCCCGTATCTTCGACCGCAATCTCTATACTTTGCTTGGGATGACTTAAAAACGTAATACTCACATCATTCCCCACCGCAGATCCATGTTCGATCGCATTGTTACAAAGCTCATCCACCACGGACTGAAAGCGAAACGCCCATTGATCTGAAAAACCGGTCATATTCTTAGTTAACGTCAACGTAAAATCTCGAATTCCGGATAAAAAATAAGCATTTGTGGGAAGCACAATCGTGATTTTCACCATGTCCTCCGGCGTAGGATTCGCCGTAGGGGTTGTACTGACAATCGAAGTCGATGAAACAGTGGAAGAATTCATAGGTCTAAATTACATCATACTATTATACCCGAGAAAACTCCTTAAGTCAACGCTGTTCCCGTTTGGACACCGCAAAAATCTGCATAAAAAGCGCTTGAAGCAACAACGGATTCAATCCCAATCTTGCCCCTCGATCCAAAACTCGCTTCAAAACAATCTCTTCTCTCTCGGGTTGATACACGGTTGTATGTTGTTTTTTCTTCATTTTAGCCACCTGTGAAACACACTCAAATCGTTCCCCCAAAAGATCAATAATTTGATCGTCAATGTCATCGATTTTAGCCCGAATTTTTATCAAAGGATCCTTTTCCATAAAGGAAATATACAGAAAAACTTGTAAAAGCTCAAAAAATCCATTACAGTGCACGCGATTTAACCTTAAATGTTTCCTTTTTTATGCCCACAACAGCCCCTGACAAAGAAAAACTTCTCAAAGAAATGATCAAAAATGCCGTGCATTTTGGTCACAAACCCTGCAAATGGAATCCCAAAATGAAACCCTATCTTTATGGAAAACACGATGGCGTTCATGTTTTCGACTTAAACAAAACCGCGGACGGCCTCGCCGTAGCGACCGAATTTTTACACCAATGCGTACGAGAAAGTAAAACCGTTCTTTTTGTCAGCACCAAAGCGCAGGCCATTCAAATCATGAAAGACACGGCCGAAGCGTGTGGAATGCCTTATATCACTCAAAAATGGGTTCCCGGACTTCTCACCAATTTCACCACCATTAAAAAACGCATCAAATATCTCCGCGATCTTAAAGAACAAGATGCCTCGGGAGAACTCGACAAATACACCAAAAAAGAAGCTCTCAAGATGAGAAAAACCATCATCAAACTCCAAGAAGCTTTGGGTGGTCTTGAAAATCTGACCAAACGTCCGGACGTACTCTTTTTGGTGGACGTGGTTCGAGACCATATCGCCGTAGAAGAAGCCAATAAACTCAATATTCCGATTGTGGCCATCGTAGACTCCAATGGAGATCCGACTCGCATCACTCACCCCATTCCCGGGAATGACGATGCCATCAATTCTCTTGATTTTTTAGTGAAAAAAATCGGAGGAGCGTTGGAACGAAAAAAATAAGAAACGTTTTTTCTCTTTACGCCACACCGTTTAAGCCTTAAGATTAAATCATCTATTTTTCCTTAGCCTTTTTTGTCATGCCCAACACCCCCCCCGCTCCCACACCGGCCCCCATCAACAACATTCCATCCGAGGAACGCATACTCGCCGCCTTATCTTATTTCCCATTCCTTTTTGTTGGAGCTTTAATCATGAAACCCGAAAGCAAGTTTTGCCAAATGCACGCCAAGCAAGGCATGATTCTTTCCGGCATCGCCTTTGTGATTCTTTTTGTATTGGCCGCCATCCCAATGATTGGGTCTTTACTCTTTTTGGCCCTCGTTGGTGCCATTGCCATTGGCGGGTTCCAAGCTTATTCCGGGATGGAATGGAAAATGCCGATACTCCATGACCTTGCCATGAAAATCAATGTCGATAAATTATTTGCCGGAACCACAATTAAACCCACGGAAACAAAATCGGAAACCCCGGCGGTCTCTCCCGCAGCCCCCGCCGCGCCAACCCCTCCATCATCTGAGAAAAAATAATACTTCCATTTTTATTCCGAAGATTTCTCACCTCTCCGCTCTCATTAAACTAAACCTTAATTCCTAACCCCTATTCGTATGACCATCGACGACATCAAACACCTCCGCGAACGCACCGGCGCTTCATTACAAGCGTGTAAAATAGCTCTTGAAGAAGCCAAAGGCGACGAAACTCTTGCAATCGAAATCCTCCGTAAAAAAGGCGAATCCAAGGCCGCGGGACGAAGCGATCGTGAAACCACCCAAGGCGTGGTGACCGTAGCAACCCAAGGCAACAAAGCCGTGATTTTAAAACTCGGATCCGAAACCGATTTTGTGGCCAAAACTCCGGATTTTATAAAAGCCGCGGAAGATATTGCTCAAACGTTACTCAAAGACCCTTCTTTTGATGCCACCGCACTTTTAAGTAATCTCAACGCCAAAATGGGAGAAAAAATCAGTTTGAATAACGTACAACACGTTGAAGGCGCTGTGGTCGGAACGTATGTTCATTCCAACCGAAAAGTCGGAGGCGTTGTGGTTATGAATGGCGGATCGCAAGAAACCGCTTATGACATTGCCATGCACGTCACCGCCATGAATCCGCTCGTGCTCTCCCCTGCCGAAGTGTCCGAAGAATTGGTTAAAAAAGAACGTGAAATCTGGACCGAACAACTCAAAACGGAAGGGAAACCCGAGGCCATTGTTGAAAAAATCCTCATGGGAAAAGAAAAAAAATTCCGTGAAGAAAATGCGCTCTTAAAACAAGCCTTTGTTAAAAATCCGGAACAAACCGTGGAAAGCCTTCTCAACGGCGCAACCATTGAAAAATTCATTCGTCTGGAGTGTTAACAGAAACGAACGTAGCAAAGTGAGCTTTTCCCTCCCCGTATTCTCCCCCATCTTCTTTTCTTTTTATAATTTCCTCATGGGAAAAAACAAAGTCGGGAAAAAACTCCCTACACTTAATTCCATCGAAGAGGCTTTACGCGAAATCAAAAAAGGAAACCCCGTGATTGTGGTGGACGACGAAGATCGCGAAAACGAAGGCGATTTAATCATGGCTGCGGATAAAGTCACTCCGGAAAAAGTTAATTTTTACGCCAAAGAAGGACGCGGTCTTATTTGTATGCCCATTGAAAAAGCCATTGCCGATCGTTTGGACCTTCCTTCCATGACATTAAACAATACGGAATCCACTCGATGCAATTTCACCATATCCGTGGATGCCAAAAAAGATGTCTCTACGGGAATTTCCGCAAAAGACAGGGCTAAAACCATTCTCACCGCCATGCGCCCGGACTCCAAACCCGAGGATTTCATTCGGCCCGGACATATTTTCCCCATTCGTGCCGCGGAAGGCGGAGTCTTGGTCCGAGCCGGCCACAGCGAAGCGGCCGTGGACCTCGCACGACTCGCCGGATTCCAAGGCGGAGGCATGATTTGTGAAATCATCCAAAACAACGGAGAAATGGCGCGACTCAAGGCCTTGATTCCTTTTGCAAAAAAACACGGACTCAAAATCATTTCCATCAAAGATCTCATCCACTATCGAAGTCAAAAAGAAAAACTTGTGGAACTTAAAGTAAAAACCAACCTTAAAACAAAATACGGCGACTTTAAAATCGCGGTGTATAAAGAAAAAAATAACGGATTGGAACACGTCGCACTCATCCACGGAAAAATTCGAGGACAAAAAAATGTACTCGTGCGCGTGCACTCCGAATGCATGACCGGAGACGTGTTCGGATCCATGCAGTGCGACTGCCATCCACAACTTGAAAAATCCCTTTTCATCATTGGGAAAAAGAAAAACGGCATTCTTCTTTATATGAGACAAGAAGGTCGTGGCATCGGGCTCATCAATAAACTCAAGGCTTACGATCTCCAAAGTAAAGAAGGACTCGACACCGTGGAAGCCAACTTGAAACTGGGTTTTCAGGCGGATTTACGCCATTACGGCATTGGGGCTCAAATTTTAGCGGATTTAGGACTTACGACGATCCATCTCATGACCAACAATCCTAAAAAAATCATAGGATTTGAAGGTTACGGACTTAAAGTCACCCAACGTGTTTCCATTGAAATTTCACCGCAAGCTCGCACCCGAAAATACCTCACCGTGAAAAAAGAAAAAATGGGGCATTGGCTCAAACAAGTCTAAAATAACCCGAGGGGGCACGGCTGGTTCCCCCTCGGGAGCTCCCCTTCCAAGTTGTTGTTCGTTAAAATTTTCTCCGCTTAATTCCGCTACGGTCGCAACTTCGGGACCCACGAGACCCGAAAATTGCTGTAGCGTCATGCGCTCCAAAAATTTTAACTCACCTTGAGTATCTGAAAAAACATTAAAATAATTTAATGGATTACCGCGCCATTCTCATCATCATCCTTGCAAACCTCTTGGCCGGATTTATTGGCGCACAAGTCGGAGGCGGAGGTTTAATCAGCATACCCACGTTGTTGTTTCTGGGAATCCCGGCTCCCAATGCCATCGCCATCTCAAAATTCGCCGATATTTTTCTTAATTTTTCCGGAGCGTTTCACTATTTAAAAAAAGGAAAATTTTCCCTGAAAATCGCTTTATTATTCGGCATTATTTGTACCATTGGAGGAGGAATAGGCGCCGGCATCACGTTGAACATCGACAAATCTTTATTAAATCAAATCATCAGCATTCTTTTAATCTTTTTGCTTTTCATCACCCTTTTAAAAAAAGAAATAGGACTTTCAGATCAAACATATCACGTTCAAAAAAAACATCTGGTTTACTTATTACCCATCGCTTTTTTGCTGGGAATTTACGGCGGAGCCATCGGCATCGCCACGTGCACACTCTTAGCTTTTTACTTCGTTTTTCAAGGCCAAAGTTTTTCACAAGGTATGGGCTTGGCACTTTTCATCAGTTTTTTGGTGGCCATCAGTTCATCTCTCGTTTTCTTCTATTATGGATCAATTTGGTTCCTGTACGCCATCCCTCAAGCCATCGCCTCAGCCATTGGAGCTTATTTCGGATCCAAATGTGCCATTAAAAAAGGAAATCTTTGGGTCAAAGGGTTTCTCGTTGTAATCGTCACGATTTCCATCATTAAATTATTATTGGAATCCTTCTAAATGAAAAATGCCTCCAACGCATTCATGGCGCGAGCCGCGAAACTCGCATGGAAAGGAAAAGGAAAGGTCGAGCCCAATCCTATGGTGGGCGCAATTTTTATAAAAAATAAAAAAATTATTGCCGAGGGCTGGCATCAAAAATTTGGAGGACCCCATGCTGAAATCAATGCCATCCAAGCCGCAAAAAAGGCTAAAAAATCACTCAAGGGCGCAACGCTTTATGTCACGCTGGAACCCTGCTGTCATTATGGGAAACAACCCCCTTGCACCGAAGCACTAAAAGCATTGAGACTAAAAAAAGTGATTTTTGCCACATTAGACCCCAATCCCCTCGTTCGCGGAAAAGGAATTAAAATCCTTAAAAAAGCCGGAATCATCACTGAAAAAATGGAAACTCACGAAACACGCGACTTAAACGCCATTTATCTCACAAACACTCTCAAAAAACGCCCCTTTATTCACCTCAAAACCGCGTGCACTCAAGACGGAAAAATCACGCTTCAAAAAGGAAAATCCACTGCATTAACCGGGGAAAAATCTCAAAAAAAAGTCCACGAACTCCGTGCCCGATACGACGGCATTTTAATTGGAGTGAACACGCTTCTCATCGACAATCCACGCCTCACGGTTCGATCTGTAAAACCCACAAAAAATCCAACTCGAATCATTCTCGACAGTCATCTTCGAACTCCGTTTTCATCCCAAATTTTCAAAGAAAAAGGCCACACTATTCTTGCAACCACCACTCCCCTTCCCTCCGGGAAAAAACTTCCGCCTCGCACCACCCTTCTTGTCTGCAAAAAAACAAAAACCGGGAAAATAGACCTCCATGACCTGCTTAAAAAGCTTTTCGCACTCAACATTCGCAGTGTCCTAATCGAAGGCGGCGAACAAGTAAATACAAGCTTTCTCAAAGCAAAACTGGTAGATCACGTCACGTTTATTTTCACTCCGCATCGCGCCAACAACGCGTCCCTCCCCTCTCTTTTTGATCGTAAAATCCTGCCAAAAATTCATTTCAATAACCCCTCTTTTATCAAAATCGGGAAAGATTTGTGGGTAGAAATGTCATAAGAAAGAAGGCGAATAGATTTTTGAGGATATTTTGAGACAAGAGGGAGAGGAAAATTTTTGTGAACATTTTCAAGGAAGAGGACACGAGGATCATGTATCCGAGTGTCCGACTCCCATGTGAACAAAAATTCTTCCTTCCCGATTGTCTTTAATAATGCAAAATGCGGGGGAAAGGACACTCCGCTTCGCTACGTGTCTGGATGGGCATATCCGAAAAAAGCTTTGCGTCTCCTTTTAAAAAATATTCGACCTATTTCGCCTTCCATTTCCCTAGAAAATAAGGTATAATTAAGGGATTAAAAATAAAAACAAAACAAATGATTGCGGGTTTTCTTCATCGGATCACCAATGTCGGGCATAAAGAATGGCCGCGCGTGATTTTAGCATGGAGTCTGCAACTGATTTTGCGTACCGGATTTGTCATCGGGTGGACCGTAACACTCGCCATGTTCATCAACCGTATCGGAATTGAGGCCATGCCTTATCTCCTGGTTTTGAACGCGGTTTTGGTGATCGTGGGAAGCATGATTTATTCAAATCTTCTCAGAATCATCAAGCGTCCGATTCTCATCATTTACACCACCCTGCTTTCCGGATCTTTGCTTCTGCTTTCAACCCTTTTCGTCTACCAAAACCCCATCGCTTTTTTTGGGGTCATTCTCATCGCTCAATCCGTTTTCCTTTCGCAACTCAATATTCTTATTTCTCTCTTTATTGAAGATCTTTTTTCTCCCTTGGAAAGCGAACGCACCTTTCCTGTCATCGCTTCTTCCGAAAACCTTGGAGGAGTGATTGGAGGTCTTATTTTAACCACCGGACTCGAGTTTCTTCCCTCCTACAAATTCATCTACGTGTGGATGCTCATTCTCACCCTTGTCATCCCCACCATTCTCACGTCACAAGTTTATAAACAAAAAATTCCCTCATTAAAAAGCCCGGAAGAACACGACTCACTCAAAGGCTCTCCGTTCATGACCATGTTCAAAGGAGCAAAAAAAATACGAAAAATCCCATTTTTACAAGGCATCGCCCTCCTTGTCATGTTGCAATTCATGATGGCCAATTTCATGGAATTTCAGTACACCAAAGCCATCCAAAGCACGATTGAAGAACAAGCCAATCAAATCACCTTTGATTCGCAAAATTATGCTCCGGGCACAGACCTTAATGTCAGCCTCGTCAACCTGCAAGCCGTGGACTTAAATGCCAAAGAAGCTTACCTCGAACATGAGCTCACCAAAGATCTCGGTGTTTTACAAATCATCATTTCGTCAGGCAGTTTTTTGGTGCAAATCCTTCTCGCGTCTCGAATCATAAGCGGACTCGGGATCATTGGCTCCATGATTTTAAGCCCATTGGTAACCTTATTACACCTTTTTGGCATGGTGTGGAATTTCAACTTTTTTACCGCAGCCACGGGACGCAGCAGTTTTGAAATCACGGGAGGAATTTTCCGCAACGCCTACCACTCTTCGTACTACGCTCTGCCTGAAAAAATTCGCAGTCAAATCAAAGAATTCATGGAAGGCTTTATCAAACCACTGGGGGCCATTTTGGTTTTCGGACTTTTCTTCTTGATCCAATCCATCTTTCATTTAAAAGGCACGGAAGAAATCATGGCCATCAACGGTCTGATGATCGGTCTCGCCCTATTCATGTTATTCCGTCTTCTTTTTCTTAAAAAGAACTACACGCAACTCTGCCATCACAACCTAGAAGGAGAACGAGACTTAGCCACCCGAATCGGCGCCATTGAAATCCTGAGTCAAAAAGGTCATGAAATCAAAGAAAAAGCCTTGATCAAACACTTAAAACGCATCGGAGAACATGAACGCATTAAAATTAAAATCCTCGAAGCACTGGCGCGCCGCCAAAATCCCGAGGTGATCACAGACATTCTCGATTGCCTCAAGCATGAAACCGAAGACGTGACTTTATCCGCATTGGGAACCCTTCATCAACTTAAAACCTTAAAAAGTTATCTTAAAAAACACGTTTTTACGCGCTATCGAACCCTCGAAACCGTCAAACACCTTTTCCATAACAATCCTTCCAAAAAAATCCGAGCGTCGTGCATAACATTTTTAGCAAAAATCGATCATGGGGACCTCATCCCTTTTATTTTAAATGAAATGAACAAAGACGACGAACAAATCCAAAGCGCCTGCATTAAAGCGTGCCGTGAATTCAACGATTCCAACATCATTCCGTACATCAAACCCTACCTCAACCATCCCAACGATTACGTCCGCGCCGAAGCCATCCGAACGTTGTGGCAATTCGAATTTTTACATCCCACGCTTTTGCATTATCTGCATCAAATGAAACAAAAAGAACAAAAAAACACCATCCTGGCCTCCCTCATGATTTTGGGAGACATTGGGGAACGAAACGATCTCCCCTATCTCATTCAAAATCTCGCTTCCCAAGACCGCGACATTCAAAGAAAAGCAGCCAAAGCTCTGGCCAAACACAATCATCCGGCCTGCATCCCCCATTTGGTGGAACTCATACTGCACGGCGATACCTTCATTTCCAAAAAAATAAAAAAATTCGTCCAAACGTTATCTCCAACTCTTGCGGGTCGTATCGGAAAACTTCTCCACCTTCGCGCCTCGGAATACATTCACGATCTACTGATTCATCTCGATGCGAACACCATTGCCGAACTCGACCACAACACTCTTGAAAAACTCAAAAAAGCCTATGAAGCCATTGAAGAACATGAAGAAATCGAAAAAATAGAAGCCATTTTAAAACACCAACAAAAAGCCACTCGTTCTCCGGCATTTATTACCCAAAATCCCTATGCTGTCTCCGCATAAAAAACTGTTATGGAAATTCATTCTTTTTGAACTGATCCTACTGGGATCGGGAGTCGGCATTTGGTTCTTTTTAAAAGACTACATTCTCCATGCATTCATTGGGATTTTCGTATTATCGATCGCATTCTTTTTCATCCAAATCAGTTGGCCCTTTAATAAAATTTTAAAGGAATTCAAAGCCCTGCTCACCGGCAAACAATACCGTCGCATTTACACCAAAAAAACAGACGAAATCGGGGTGGTCGCGCATTTTTTCAATGAAATCACTCGCAGTCTCGAACGCGTTTCCACAGACATCAAAGAACATCGCCGTATCTCATCCGAGCTCAATGTTGCTCAAAAGATTCAAGATGACCTTTTACCCAAAAAAGCACCCCCCATCAAAGGCCTCGACATCATTGCCCGAACCAAACCTGCGGCTGAAATCGGGGGAGACTGTTTTGACTTCATCAAAAAAGGAAATCAAACATTCATTTATATGGGAGATGTCACGGGACACGGGATTCCCTCCGGATTGGTCATGATGATCGTCAACACGCTCATTCATACATTTGCGGACATGGTTCAAGACTCCAAACAATTGCTCGTACAAGTCAATAAATACCTGAAACCTCGCATTCAACGCACCATGTTTATGACCATGACCATGCTGCGTTGGGATGAAGAGAATCAACAAATGTTCTACACCGGCGCCGGACACGAAACGATTTTACATTATAAAAAAATAGACCATTCACTTGAAAATAAAGCCGCCGGAGGTATTGCGCTGGGGATGGTCCCCAACAACGAAGCGTTGCTAAAAGAAATGCCTTTCCCTCTAAGCGAAGGCGATTTTGTTATCTTATACAGCGACGGAATTATTGAAGGAAAAAATGACGAAGGTGAACGGTTTGAAATCTCACGTCTGATTAAAATCATTGAAAAAAACGCCCCCACTGCCCCGACAGCCGAAGATTTATTCCGACATATATCCACCGAACTCACACGATTTTTGGGAGACACGGTCCAACTTGACGACATCACACTTATGGTTATTCGACGCGGAGAACCTTTCACAGGAACGGAAAATCTCTCTATTGTAGGAACAAAAGAGGCCTCAAAGAGTCTGATTGACTACGGGAATACAAACGTGGAAGAATCCGGGCTGAAGGAAAGTAATTAGGCCCATTCAATCATCAATGCAAATACTAAGATGACATTCCGTGGAAGTGGAAAAGGAAAATTTTTGTGAACATTTTCAAGGAAGAAATGTCGAGAATCATGATCCGAGACATTTCGCTCCCATGTGAACGAAAATTCTTCCTGACCGCTTCCATGGAATATTCTTTCAACCATAAATGGATATGAATATAAACGACTTCAATTACGCGCTCCCCAAAGAGCTCATTGCTCAAACCCCATTGCCCATGCGAAGCGATGCACGATTGATGGTCTTGGATCAAAAAAAGCAAACCATCACCCATCGCCATATTCGAGATCTCCCGGAAATTCTGACGCCCAATGACGTTCTGGTTTTCAATGAAACCAAGGTTTTTCCGGCACGAGTAAAAGGACTTATCGATGGAAAAGAAGTTGAAATTCTCCTACACAAAGAAATCACACCCGACACGTGGGAATGTCTTACAAAACCCGGGAAACGATTCTCTCTCGAGACCACGATTATATTTGATAAAAATCTAACCGCGACCGTCAAAAAAATCCAAACCGACGGATCACGAATTCTCGTTTTTTCAAAATCAGGGCCCGAACTCCAATCTGTCATCGATCAAATTGGGGAAACGCCACTCCCCCCTTACATTCACCAACCCGGGAATCTTTTCACGCAAGAATATCAAACCGTTTACGCCAAAAATCGAGGGAGTGTGGCTGCTCCCACCGCAGGGCTCCATTTCACGCAAGATTTACTCAAAAAATTAAAAGAAAAAGAAGTCGAGCAACACTTCGTAACCTTGCACGTGGGCCGCGGCACTTTTGAACCTGTAAAGGTCGAAAATATCGCAGATCACGTCATGCACCACGAATGGCTCGAGCTCACCCCTCAAACCGCCGCGGCCCTCAACACATTAAAAACCCAAGGCAAACGCATTTTCGCCATAGGCACAACCTCCTGCCGCGTGCTCGAATCCTGCGCCAAAAATAACTTTCTCACCCCCCAAACCAAAGAAACCAACCTCTTCATCACTCCGGGATATTCCTTCCAATTCATCGACGGACTGCTCACCAATTTTCACCTCCCCAAAAGCACCCTGCTCATGCTGGTAAGCGCCCTGGCCGGAAAAGATTTCATGTTCAAAGCCTACCAAGAAGCCATCCGTCTTAAGTATCGCTTTTTCAGCTTCGGCGACGCCATGCTAATCGTGTAAATAACGATAATTTTGATACACTAATCGCGGAACCGCCAATTGATCGAATTCATACCCCACTCGCCACACATTGATTCCCGTCAAAATCTCTCTTTCATCATATAAAAAATTCAAATACATCAATAAAGATTCATCGTGAGTCGGAAGCTCTCGATCTTTATCAAAAGCAACCAATCCACGTAAAAATCCATGCTCGTCATAAGCCAAAACAATCTGTAAAGTCTCAAAAGAATCCTCTGAAAAAACAGGGGTTGATTGATTAGGACTTGTTCTCTCTGTGAATAAAACATATTGAACCCAAGCCTCTGTGGGATCTTGAATAATATTCAGTGCACTCCACTCGGAAATATCATAGACATTTTCCCAAACATCATAAACCGATGTATACCAAACCTCATCTTCAGCGGTTTTAAAAGAAGTCGATCCAATGTTTAATAAATCAGCCCAAAACGGAAAATCCGAGAAAAAATAACTCAAAGGAAACTCATAAGGCAATTCGACCTTCGATTCTTCAGAAGGCACCACAAAAGAAGTATCAATTTCTTGAGAAGCGACCGCCATAATGGAAAGAAGACTATCCATATCCTCTTGGCTTAAAACAGACACTCCTTCCTCGTTGATAAAATTTTGATAAAACGTTTCGGGATCATTTTCAACCAAATTAACAGGATCGTAAAAAGACCAAGCCCGAACAAAATAACCCTCCAATTGTTCTCGAGACAACTCCGGCAACGCATTTCCGGTAATCTCCACTCCCTGCTCGTCCACATAAGGATAAACGTAATCCTCAAACACCGCCACCTCTCGGAAAGAATACGGATCATCTGCGGAAAAAATCGCTCGTTGAAATAAAGGACGTTCCGTAGCGAATTCAAGCGACAATTGCGTGATCGCACCTCGCGATTGACATCCCATCCCCCCAAAAATCATAAAAACCAACACCATTTTAAACAAAAATTTGCCATTCATAAGAAAACATTAAAATATAACCACGGTCCCCACTTTACTCTCCCCTCTTTTTCCTGTATACTGATAAGATATAAAACAACCAAAAACCAACCCAAAAATGAAAAACTTAATTTCTCGGCTCTCTCTCGGAGCAATTCTCTTCTCACTTTTGGTCCCTCAGGCCCTCGGATCCTCCAGTTTGGAGATCGACACCATCGATACCGTGGCCGGCTATGGCGCCTTGGTGCGCATTTCCAATGCCCCGTCCAATGCTCCCATTGAGGTGCTTTTGGAAAAACCCGATGGAAGCCAAGTCCTTCTCGAAGCCCAAACCGACAATCAAGGAAAAACAAAAATGGACATCGAAGGCTTTTACACCAAAAAATCCGGAAATTATTTAATCAAAGCCCGCGTCAAAACCGAAAACGACTTCACTTCCGAAACCTTTAAAGTCTATCCCGATACGGTTTCCGCGTCCCGTTCACTGGTTGAATTGAATAAAACCACAGTCACCGCCAATGGCAACGATTACGCCGAACTCACGGTTTACTTAAACGACCGTTACGGAAACCCGATCGCCGGACACAATGTCAGTCTCATTTCCAGCCGGCTCAACGATGAAATCGTACGCATTTCAAGCAATCCTTACACCTCGAGCCAAGGACAAATGATCTTTCACCTTTATTCTCAAGAAGAAGGAGTGGCCATTTTCGCGATTCAAGACACCACAAGCAACATCACCCTCAACGAACGTGCAAAAATTGCATTTTATGCCCCACAAACCACAATGTCGGAAATGGGAGGCTTCTCAAATGGATTCACTTCCGTTCTCTTAGCCTCGGACCAAAGCCCGGGGGGAGAAGTGAGCTATTTGACCATTGAAAACCTCGACGAAAACACCACCGTGGGACGAACCCTCAATTTCACGGTCACGGCTTACGATTCCACAGGCAATATCGCCACCGATTACCCCGGAGAAGTACGTTTTTCATCCAGTGATGACAACGCCACTCTTCCGGACGATTATCAATTTGAAGCCGAAGATCAAGGCACTCACACCTTCAGCCTTGGCCTTTCTTTTAAAACCACCGGGACTCAAACGCTCACCGTCACCGATCTCTCCAACACCGGGATCAAAGGATCCTTTAATGTGACCGTTAGTGCTTCAGGCACGGGGATGAACAACAATACGGACGGAACTCCGATTTCCACTCCCAATGGACTGACTCTTTTCACCCCCAATTCAGGAACTTACAGTAGCAATTCTCTTACCTTTAGCGGAGAAGCCCCCTATGGGATGACTGTCAAAATTCTTGACCAAGGCCAAATCGTGGCAAGTGCCAATATCAATGCAAGCGGAACCTTTTCCACCCTCGCTTCCAATCTCAAAGATGGGGATCATGTATTCACCGTTTCCACCGTGGACGCAACCGGAGCAACCCAAGAAACCTCAAATGAACTCACCATCACCATCGACACTACGGCTCCCTCAATAGACCAAATCAAAATCGACCCCGAAACCGACCTCCCGGCCGGAGACACATTCACCGTGACCCTTTACACGGAAAAAGAGTTACAAAAAGCAAGCGTGCTTTTCAACAACGGATTGTACACTTTAACCGAAAATTTACTGATCAGCGGCGTTTACACAGGAACCGTCAACGCCCCGGAAGACATTGGCGAATATGAACTCGATGCCATTCTTGTGGACAACGTCGGAAACGAAGCTTCTCTCAACAATGTGCTCACCCTTAATGTGATTGAAAATCCGGACGCCGCGAGTATGGGAGAAACCGACCCCACCAATCTTGATGAGACTTTACCGGAAGAAGAAATTCCTCTCGCTCCCGCCACAGTAACAGGAGTGGAAGCGGTTGCAGGAGACGGACGAGTAACTCTAAGTTGGGACATCCCGGAAACAATCGACCTCGAAGATCTTTCTTTAACCATGGAAGGCACCACTGAAGAGGTGACTTCCATAACAACCGACGAAACAATCACACCGGAAAATCTTCCTCTCATGCTCACCGACACCACCGAAGAGGCCCTCATTGAAACATTCACCGATGAACAAACCATTGATGAAAGCCTGACCGATGAAACAATTACAACCGATGAAGAACCTTCCGTGGAAATCGACCATTACCGCATCTATTACGGTCCGGACCCAGATTTGCTCTACAGCACAGACGACACATGGGACAACAGCAACTCTTGGTATGTGGATGAATTGAACAATGGGACCACTTACTATTTCGCGGTGGTCGCGGTGGCCAAAGACGAATCTGGCACTGAAAGCGTTGAAAAAAGTACAGTGGTAAACGCCACACCCAAGGCGCAAGAAGTGGTGGCTCTTTATGCCGCCGCCATTGAAGAAAGCGAAGAAGCCAACCAAGAAGAAGCCTTACAAACCGCCGTGGAGGAAGAAGAAACCCCGGACACCGGACCTGAAATCATATGGCTCATGGTGTTCAGTCTTGGAGTGGGAATGATTTACATACAACGCAGAAAAAACTGGGCGACTCAAATAAATTCATAATCAAAATAAAGGAGGGTGGGTGTTTCCGAAGTCGCATTTTCAAGGAAGAAACGCCGAGAATCATGATCCGAGGCGTTTCGCTCCCATGCGACAGAGGAAATATCCGCCCTCCTTTATGATATTCACGATCAAGTTTATTTGAAATAAGCCGTTTTCAACGCATTCATAAACATTCGACAATGCACTGAAATTCAATCGTTACTCAAAGTCACTTCGCTGCGCTTCGTGACTTATGTTAAAATCAGAGCCATGGAATTCCTAATTCGTTTCATAGATACGTTATTCGGTTTAATCAAACTCGCCATCGTGGTGCGCATTTTAATGTCGTGGTTTCGCCCCAACCCTTCCCACCCCATCTATCAACTCACGGTTGGGATCTCTGAGCCCATTCTTCGCCCTCTCCGTAAAATCATGCCCCGCACCGGCATGTTTGATTTTTCTCCAATCATCGCCTTGATCGGTCTTGATATTCTCAATTCCTTGATTCTCCAACTCATTTATCGTCTCCCGCCTTTTTAATTTTTCTTCATGCCCCTCCAAGCTTACAACACCCTCACCCGCAAAAAAGAACCGTTCAAGCCCCTCACCCCGGGAAAAGTCACGATGTATCTCTGCGGCCCCACAGTCTACGATTTTGCGCACCTCGGGCATGGCCGTTCCGCCGTGGCTTTTGATGTGATCCGTCGCTACCTCGAATACGTTTATGGAGAAAAAAACGTCACGTTTGTCTCCAATTACACGGACGTGGATGACAAAATGATCAATCGCGCCAATCAAGAAAAAATCACGGTCAAAGAACTCGCGGACCGCATCATCCCGGAATATCAAAAAGATTACGAAGATTTGGGCGTAAAACCCGCTACGATCCAAACCAAAGCCACGGAATACATCCCTCAAATGATCGAAATCGTGCAATTGCTCGAAAAAAAAGGCTTTGCCTACAACCTGAACGGCGACCTCTACTTCGAGATTGAAAAATTCAAAAATTACGGGAAATTATCCAAACAAAATCAAAAAGAATTGTTGAGCGGCGCTCGCGTCACGATTGATGAAAAGAAAAAACACCCTCAAGATTTTGCGCTGTGGAAATCGGAAAAACCAGGAGAACCCTCCTGGGACAGTCCCTGGGGAAAAGGCCGCCCGGGCTGGCATATCGAATGCAGTGCCATGTCTCGCGCCAATCTCGGTCAACCCTTTGATATTCATGGCGGAGGCATGGACTTAATCTTTCCGCATCATGAAGACGAAATCGCCCAATCCGAAGCCGCCTACGACGTACCTTTTTGCACCACATGGCTGCACAACGGATTTGTGACCTTGGATAAAGAAAAAATGAGCAAATCTCTCGGAAATTTTTTCACGCTCAAGGATATTTTTAAACAATTTCGTCCTCAGGCCGTGCGTTATTTTTTCTTAACCGCGCACTATCGAAATCCCATCGAATTTAACCAAGACCAACTCGCCCAAGCCGAAAATTCACTTCAACGCCTCCAAGATTTCCTTCTCAATCTCACTCACTACAAAACCCCGGACACAAAATCCAAAGGCCTTATGAAACCGCTTCTCCAAACCTTAAAAAATGATTTTGAGGCTGCCATGGACGACGATTTTGACACCGTGCGAGCCTTGGCCGCACTTTTTACATTTGTGAAAGAAATCAACAAAGGCCTGACGGAAAAAGCTTTCATTGAAAAAGAAACACAAACCGCATTTTCCGTGTTACAAAAATTCGACTCCGTGCTCAACATTCTCCCCAAACTCGAAACCCAAGTGACCGATGATGTGGAAGCCTTAATCGCGGAACGCAATCAAGCCCGCGCTGCCAAAAACTGGAAACGCTCGGATGAAATCCGAGACCTCCTTCTCAATCAAGGCATTGTTTTGGAAGATACCCCCCAAGGAACCCTATGGAAAAAAACCACGTAAATTCCACGAAAAATAAACAACCGATTTTAGCTATTTTAATCCGAAAAATTAAACCAAAAGAGCCTCTTTCTTCGTGCAGTGTAATGCCGGCAGCCCTTCAAATTCTTAAAAAAATCCCACAATTTGGGATGCAAGGATTTTTAGTCCTTCCTCAAGATGCCCCTTTGAAACGAAAAGATAAAAACTGGTACGGCAGAATTCAAATTTCCACCCAAAAATGGAAACGAATCAAAATTGAAAAACCGGCCGTTGTATACGACAAAACCATTTTAAGAAATTCCAGATTCGCACCTCAAGCAATTCCCATGCGCAATTTTTTCGATCAAGAAAAAATCCCTCGATTTCAAGCTCGAGATTTCACCGGATTCACTCAAAATAAACGAAATTTTTTCACCCTTCTTTCCAAAAATAAATCCCTAAAAAAATACCTTCCGGACACAATATCCCTCAACGAACCCGCTGATAAAATTCAACTTTTCTTTAAAAAACATTCCGCCTTCATCCTTAAACCAACCATGGGCGGCAAAGGAAAAGGCATAATTCACCTCTATCCAAAAAATAATCAATGGCACTATCGCTATTCCATTGGAAACCAAAAATTCACAGGAATTCTTACGTCCGGCTCAGCAACAAGCCTTCGTCGGCTCACCCAAACACTTCCTTACGAATATAAAAGCTACATTCTTCAACAAAAAATCGATGGCTTGAAATTTCAAAACCGCGTATTTGACCTTCGCATGGTTTTTCAACGCAAAACCATACAATCCAACCTGAAATTAGTGGGCATGACCGCACGCATCGGAAAAAGAGGATCCGTGGCTTCCAATATTTCTTCCGGAGGAAAAGCCATGAAAGTCTCTGCTTTCTTAAAAGGCCTGTTCCCCAACGAAAGAACCGCTCCAAAAAAAATCCTTGAAGAAATTCACACCCTCGGCACACTTATTTGCGATTACATCGGAGAAAAATTTAAAATCCACGAATTCGCCATTGACCTCATGATCGACACGAATAAAAAAATATGGCTTATCGAAGCCAATTCCCAACCCGCCGCGTATTCCATTTTCACGCTCGCAGGATCGCATAAAGAAGCGAATCAAATCATCAAAAACGCATGCACGTATGCAAGGAGTTTAGTTTAGCCACGCCTCATCCTCCGGGCCAAATCCGTAACGTATAAACTAAAAATAACCATCGAAATCGCTGCAACAATCCCCCAAGCGCCAAACCCTTTAACAGAAGAGATTTGATAAACTCCCAACAAGAAAATCAAATCCATCAATCCGCCTACAATGGGAATGGCAATGGTTTGAAGAATCAAAATTTCAATAAAATAACCAAAACTCAAAATCGAAGCGCCCCCCACAGTCGCCCACCAAATCATCTGTAAAAAAACTTGATTAAAATCCATATTCGGATTCAAAAAAAATCCTAAAATCGCTCCCGGCCCCAATAAAAAAATCAACAAAACCAATGGGCGTAAAGGAAAATCCAAGGCCGCAGCCCACAGTGGACGATAAAGCAATTTATGCGTGATCGGCAAATGTAAAATTGCATTGATATCCGGATGACGAACCTGCCTTTTTAAATGAGGTCCATAAAGCGTAGACCATGCAAAAATAAGAAAAAACGGCAATGCATAATACGAAAACATTCCCGGACGGATCCAAATACAAATCCCCCACAACCCCAAGGCTACACTCCCCTCCCAAATCAAATGATTTTTAAGCGTCATAAAATCTTAAAAAAAATTAAACCAACTTTTCCGCCACCTCCCACACATCTCCGGCCCCCATCACAATCACCAAATCATCAAGATCCACCGATTTTTTCAAATAATTCACCGTATTCCCAAACCCATCCCCAAACTTAACACAAGGATGTGTTTTTTGAAGCTCTTTTACAAACCGCTCCGCCGACATAGCCTCACGATCCTCTCGCGAATCCCGTGCCGCATAAATATTGGGAATAATCACTTCATCCGCAAGTTTAAACGACTCGCGAAAACCCTCCAAAAAATGCAACGCCCGATTGTGCTGATGCGGTTGAAACACCAAAACCAAACGCTGGTTCGGATACGCCTCGCGAGCGCCTTGCAACGTGGCTAAAACTTCGCTCGGATGATGCCCGTAATCATCATAAACCGACGCTCCGTTCAATTCGCCCTTATACTCAAACCGTCGCCACGTCCCCTTAAACGACTCCAACGCTTTTATAATTTCAGCCTCCTTCAATCCTAAAAATCGTCCCACCACCAAAGCCGCCAACGCATTCATGGCATTGTGTCGACCCGGCACTTTTAAATGAAATGTTGAAAAATCCGCCGATGACGCTTCAAAAAAGAAAACCGAACACACCGCGTCCTTGGCTATTTCACGACACAGGGCATCCTCCCCATTCACAATCAACGCCCCGTTCTTGGGAATTTTTTTCACAAAATCTCGAAACGCCGAAATATAATCCTCCAAATCTCGATAATAATCCGTATGATCCAACTCAATATTTGTCACCACACCAATGAACGGATTCAAATGGAGAAAAGAACGTCGATATTCACACGCTTCCACCACCATATACGGACTTGTTCCAAAACGCATATTCTTGTGCCCGAGCTCAGCCATAGTCGAACCGATCACCACCGTGGGATCAAGACCGGCCTGCATCAAAAGTAGCGAAACCAATCCTGTGGTCGTGGTTTTCCCATGCGTCCCGGCAATACAAATCGCTTTTTTATCCCGCGTCCATTCCCCGAGCGCTTCAAAATACGTTTTATGAGAAATTTTTTGCGCGCGCACAGCCTCGAGCTCCGGATTATCAAGGGGAATCGCCTCGGAATAAATCACAAAATCTACATCAGCCGGTACATTGGAAGACGAATGACCGATCACGACGCGAATCCCTTCTTTGCGCAACGCAACCAAAAGTGGAGAATCCGTTGCATCCGACCCGGTCACCTCATGCTTCTGCGCATAATAAAGACGTGCCAACGCACTCATTCCAATCCCACCGATTCCGATAAAATGGATCTTCATTAATGGTAATGTACCGCGCCCCTCTAAAAATCCCAAGAAAATTTGCAAAGCAGTCACGGAGCGGAGCGGAGTGACATTGCATTCTCAATAAAATTTGATCATACCTCTCATTTGAGTTATGTTAATTGCGTTCTTTATCTTCTTTTCCATCCAAAATTTTAACTGGTCATTCGACATTTTTCATTAGTCATTTCTCCTAATGTCCTACCAACCTTATTCCGAGTCTCAATTCAACATCACCCGCATCATTCTTGTGGCCGGATTGGTGATGGTCGCCTACATGCTCTACAACCTCACGGTTACGGTGTATGAAAATTATCAAATTGACACGCACATTCGAAATTTCGAAGAAAAAAATACAACCCTTCGAGAAGAAAATCTTCAAAAACTCGACGACTACAAATATTACACCTCTTCCGCGTACATCGACAAAATTGCCAAACAAAACCTCGGGCTGGTGAATCCGGGAGAAGAAGTGATCGTCCTGACTCAAAGCAATACCGAAACCTTACTGGCCACCGATGTGGCGCTTGAAGAGCAATCACGATCCATGGCCAATTGGAGCATTCCCAAAAAATGGTGGACTTTTATCTTTGACGAGAACCCGTTTAGATATTAGAGTACACCACGCATCTAGCTTATCTTTGAAAATAAGTATTGTCGCGGAGTGGAGCAGAGGCAGCTCGCCAGGCTCATAACCTGGAGGTCGGCGGTTCGAATCCGCCCTCCGCAACCAAAATTAATAAATGAGCACTTACGGGTCTTGTGGGCCCCGAAGTGCGAATACCAGCTTGGAAGGGGTTTCCGAAAGGGGGAACCTTCGGTGCCCACTTTCGAATAAATCTGGCAGGGTAGCTCAGCTGGTTAGAGCACGGGACTCATAAGCCCGGGGTCGTGGGTTCGAGTCCCACCCCTGCTACCAGTTATAAAATGTCCCTTCTCAACCTCTTCCTCATCGCCATCGCCCTCTCGTTCGATGCCATAGCCGTATCCGCAGCCGCAGGAGCCCACGACCACCGCATGTCCTTCCCAAACGCATTCCGTTTGGCTTTTTTATTTGGACTGTTCCAATGGGGCATGCCGCTCCTCGGATGGCTCATCGGAACCCAACTCGAAAAGTTCATCTCCAACTTTGACCACTGGATCGCCTTTTTCCTCTTAGCCGCGATCGGCGGAAAAATGATCCACGAATCGTTCAACAAAACTCCGGAGAAAAAAACCGACCTCAACTCCTGGAAAATCCTCCTCATTTTAGCCATTGCCACCAGCATCGATGCCATGGCCACAGGCCTCACGTTCGCCTTCATTCAAGTCCCCATTTACACCGCCACGCTCATCATCGGACTCACCACCTTTACGCTGTCCTTAAGCGCCGTATACCTCGGGAAAAAATGTGGCGAACATTGGGGTAAAAAAACGGAAATCATCGGGGGCTTGATTTTAATCGCCATCGGGTTGAAAATCCTGCTCAGTCATTTGCTGTAAATTTTCATGAAACTAAAATCTCCAAAAACATCCATCGGTATAATTTCCCTCGGTTGTCCCAAAAACACCGCCGACATGGAGGGGCTTCTTTCCGGATTGGAAAACGTCCAACTCGTGACCACAGACCAGGCCGAAATCATTCTCCTCAACACCTGCGGTTTTCTTAAAAAAGCTCGCATGGAAGTGTATGAAATTCTCCGTCGCACACCCAAAAAACAAAAACTCATCGTTCTCGGATGTTTGGCC
This sequence comes from Candidatus Gracilibacteria bacterium, assembly GCA_041658685.1. Lineage (NCBI taxonomy): Bacteria > Candidatus Altimarinota > Candidatus Altimarinota bacterium. The sequence continues at coordinate 495,323 of JBAZZS010000001.1, forward strand.
GGCCAATTCAAGCCTCGCGCCTTTAAAAAATACCCGGCCATTCGCGCCATCATCTCAAGCGCGCACTATCAAGACCTTCCCACGATTTTCGCACAAGTGAAAAAAGGGAAACGCGTCTACGCCGTAGACAAAGAACCTACATTATTCGAAGAACTTCCGGGAAAAAGCCTCCTTTTCCTCAAGAGTTACGCGTACATCAAAATCGCCGAAGGCTGTGACAATCGTTGCAGCTACTGCCTCATTCCTTCACTCAAAGGCAGCTATCGCAGCCGCAAAATGGAAGACATTCTCGAAGAAATCAAAGGCGTGCTGTCATTGGGAGTAAAAGAAATCATTCTCGTGGCTCAAGATTGCGGTTTGTACGGCATCGATCTTTATAAAAAAAAGACCCTTTCAACGCTTTTACAAAAAATCGTGAAGCTTAAAGGCCATTTTTGGGTCCGACTCCTTTATCTTTACCCCGAGCACCTTGAAAAAGACCTTCTCGAAACCCTCGCCTCTTCGCCTAAAATCTGTCGCTATCTCGACATTCCGCTCCAACACGGAGATCCCGATATTCTCAAAGCCATGAACCGGCCCAACAATATCCCTCGCCTGCTCCAAAAAATCGATCAACTTCGACGAGACATCCCAGACATCACGTTGCGCACCGGTTTTATTGTGGGATTCCCCGGAGAAACAAATAAACAATTTAAAACCCTTGAAACTTTTGTGGGACGCATCGCCTTCGATCATGTGGGCGTTTTTGAATATTCTCGAGAACCCGGGACTCCGGCCTATGAACTCAAACCTCAAATCCCGGCTCATATAAAAAAAGAACGCCGGGCCATCCTCATGCAATTCCAACAAAAAATTTCTCTCGCCAACAACCAAGCGCACGTGGGAAAAACCATCCCCGTGCTCATCGATTCATTCGATCCCGAAGCCCAAATTTATATCGGTCGCTCCATGCGCTTTGCTCCGGAAATCGATGGCCACATTCTTGTGCAATCCAAAAAACCGCTCAAACCCCGTGAAATTTACCCAGTCACAATCAAAAAAGCATCGGTGTACGATTTGGAAGGAAAAATTTAATTCTCCACAATCCCCCTCACAAACTCATGAATTTCATTATACGTTTCATCCTTTGGCACGAGCAAATACGCGCCATCGATGCCCGTAATATGATAGAGGTAATTGGAGGTGGAAAGCACATTCCCATCCTCGATCGTATAATCCTTATAAGCTTTCACATACGACGCCGCAGACAACAAATCCACATCCGTATCGAGCGAATCGATCACCGCGTTGTACATGCCAATAAAATCACCCATATTTTCAACCCAATTCAAGGCTTCAATTTTTTCGCGAACCGCCTCTACGATCTGTTGTTGACGCTTGGCACGGTCAAAATCCGTAGTAGATTCGCGACTGCGCGCATACTTCAACGCCTCCGTCCCGTTCAAATGATGCGCTCCGGCTGAAATCGAAAACGTCGAATACCCGCCATTCGCTCCGGGGTACAAACTGTCATAAATCGCCTTTTCCACCGTCACATCCACTCCTCCCAACAAATCAATCGTGGTCGAAAACGCCTCCATATCAATCACCGCGTATTTTTCCGGATACAATCCCGTAATTTCTGCAATTTCATCACGCATGGGATCAATTCCGTATCGATAATAAAATTCATTGATCCGACGGCCATTCACCACCAAATCGCGAGGGATACTGAACAAACTCACGGTTTTCTTGGTTTCATTCACCGACGCCAACATAATGGTATCCGTAAGACTCCCGTGCGTACCCAAAATCAAAAAATCCAACGTATCATCTTTAATAACAGCCGTGGTCGACCTCTCGGTCCCGGCAATCACCAAACTGTTCACGATTTGAGATTTTTCCTCCAACGCATCCATGGTTTTAGAAAGCTTATTCGAAAGATCGATCGCGGAATAATTCTGCGAACTCCACTTCTCCACCTGAGTTTCAATCGAATCAAGTGTAGTGGTGTTTTGTGAAAGCACTTGATAAAGCTGTAAATTTTCCTGCTTCAACTCCCCGATTTCTTGAATCAAAGAATTGACCTGCATATCTTTTATTTGCAATTCTTGAACAATTTTTTTATTCGAAAAAGAAAACCCGATGGCCAGAACAAAAACCGCAATCGAAACCGAGAAAAGCGCGAGGTGCACGCCTCGAAGGTGCGGATGAATTTTGGGTTCGTCAGAATTCATAAAAAACTTATAAATAAAATTAAACGGGTTTGGCAGGAGGTACACTGGCTCCGGCAAGCGCGGGCTCTTTGGCCTCAGGCGCAACAGCAGGCACAGCATTGCTTTCTCCTCCAATCGCATTCGCAATATCAGCCCCGGAAATGCCCTCGGTGGCCGCAGTGCCGGCCGCACCTCCTCCGGCCGCGGGCGGAGCTCCAAATAAATTGATTTCCTTGCGCGGCGCAGTCATATCGATCCCGATACGGGCTTGAATTTCTTGGTCCACAAACACTTTTTTACGTCCATATTTCATACGAGAATACTGACGGACAATCTCTCGAATCTTTTCGCTCTTGCCCTCTTCGGTATAAATGGTATCCAACGAAAACGGACGAGACGTGGCCATATTCACATTCAACTTCATATACGATTTATAGTTTGGAATTCCAATGATGTCCTGCTCGGTCAAAACCGGGGCGTATTCTTTTGCCAAATACTCGGCATCCTCGGCCCCGACCTTAAACGATTGCAACGTCCCCACGTTACCAAAAACAGCGTCTCGAATCTGGGTGCTCTGCCCGGCGCCGGCTTTCGACGTCACCAACTGATTGATGTATTGATGCGCCATGATCAAGCTCAATTTATATTTACGAGCTTCAGATAAAATCGAACAAAACGTATCGGTTGCAAAGTTTTGGAACTCATCAACGTACAGATAAAAATCTTTGCGTTCCGACTCGGGAATATCCGCTCGGCTCATGGCCGCCATCTGAATTTGCGCCACCATGACCAACCCGAGAAGCTGAGTGTTCAACTCCCCAATTTTTCCTTTCGACAGGTTCACGAGAAGAATTTTCCGTTCATCCATCACTTTACGAAAATTAAACGCGGAACGAGACTGTCCGATCGTATTTCTCATAATCGAGTTCGTAATAAACGGACCGAATTTGGCACTGAAATACGGGATCATTTCTTGGCGTTCGCGATCTCCGGTATTGGCATATTCATGCTCCCAGAACGACCGCACCACCGGATTCGTAATTTTAGTCACCTTGTATTTCATAAACTCATCATCCGTAAAAATACGCGGCACATCGATCAGGGTCGCACCTTCTTCTTTATCTTCCATCAACGTCAAACACGCGTTGCGGAAATAATGCTGAATACGAGGTCCAAAAATTTCATCTCCGAATATTTTAATAAAAATTTCCGTGGCCTGACTGGACGCCATATCCTGTTGCTCCGGCGTGTCGGCCTCAAGAATATTGAGCCCCATGGGACGTTCGCTGTCCGACGGATTAAAAACAATCACGTCCTTGGCACGTTCCTTGGGAATATAAAGCAAAATATCCTCGATCAAATCTCCGTGCGGATCAATCACGCACAAGCCATCTCCATTCTTAACATCCTGTCGAGCCAGAGAACTGATGTACACGGATTTACCTGTTCCGGTTTGTCCAATGATGTAATGGTGACGACTGCGATCTTTTTTCGAGAATCGAACCATTCGTTTTTCACCGCGATACACATTATTTCCCAAAACAAGACCCTCCACCGGCAAATCCATGGGCGCGGGAAGCACCTTATAATTGAGCCAGTTGATCACCGGTGTGTAATTATAACGAGAATTCGGGAGGTGAAATAACGTAGCCAATTCCTTGGACCCCAATAAAGACTCCTTTTCGCCATAACCGGAAAAACGATGATTGAAGTTAAACCGCATGATCGGCGTATTGAAAAAATCAATCAACGGAATCACGCGACGATTTTGAAAATAATTCATGCCGGGACCGCGAAATACGGTGAAGGCAAGAAGAAGGTTGTTCAACATTTCATTCAACCGAGAACGTTTGGGCGAAGACGCCAACACGCGAACCACGGTTTCAAACCCTTCTTGATTGGCTTTTTCTCCCACTTGTTTGGCGATTTCTTCCTTGGTTTGCAACATACGAACATAGGAATCCCCTCCGGAAGCGCCAGGCGCATTGGAACCCGTTCCTTTGGCGTTTTCATATCCAAAAATCAAAGACACAAAAACCGTATTCAAATGCTTAAGCACCGGAATTTTTGAAAGAAATCCGCCTTTTTTCTTTCCTTTGAATAAGAATGTCCCAAACTCTTCCGCTTTCTTATGCCAATGATTGCTGATCGGACGCGCCACAAATTGAACCGTGGCATATTCATCTTTTTCCAATTTGGAAAGCACATTGGTCAAATCATTGAGCGGATCGTTTTCCATCTCTTTATACGTCTTAATCGGATACCAACTGAGTTCTTTCTCGTACAAATAATACGCACGACAATGATTCCCTTTAGCATGAACCACGGGCGGTTCATTTGAAAATTGAAGATCCGCATCCGGGTAAAAAGCCGTGATTTGCTTATCCACAAGCCCCGCATATTCTTTATACGTCACAATATAAAATTGAATCTGTTTAAATTGAGCTCCGATTTCGAACGAAATATTATTGCATTGAAACAACCAAACTTTCAGTCGATTCATCAAATTGAGTTCCCTCAACTCGGAAAGCGCACGATACAACTGCTCCATGATGGCGATTTTTTCTCGAAAATCCTTGTCCTGCGCTTTTTCCTTATCTTTCTGAGATTCTTCGCGCGGCATGGTGATTCGAATGAACACATTGTCATGGCGGCGGTAAAGATCGTAGCCGATACGAAGCGCTTTCAACGCAATTTTAAACCCAACATACATCGCAACGAGTCCAACCAAAAAAGCCCATGGATGAGCCATCAACCACGGCAAGGCTGTTTCACGGAACGCGGCCCAAATATTACCCGAGATATTCGATAGAAATTCCATAAATTTTTATTTTGAGTCTGTTTTTGTTTTTTTAATCTTATTATTTTATCACAAACCGAACAAAAAAGCGAGCCCTTAATACCCATCCCTCATATTCACCACAGACCCATCCGACAAAGTAAATTCTCGATCCAAACACGTTTCCGGATCATCCCAAGCATTATAAGCACAATACAAACCCATACCTTCAGCATTGGGATCAGGGAAAATAGCGCCTCCTCCATGCTCGTACATAAGAGAACCGAAATCCAAAGCATGCTCTAACCCTAAAGCATGCCCTATTTCATGATTCACGGTCCATAGGTCTACCCCATTTTCATAAGTGGGATTCGTAACAATCGCAACACTCTCAATCCTTGTGCTAAGACAATCTTTTCTATGAATCCCCGTTGTGCCCGAAATCGTAAAAGCCGGATTCTCGACCTCATCAAAATGATCTAAATCCACACTCGCCACTAAAATATCTCCCAGCTTTACCCGTTCTGCAATTTCGGGAAGATCTTCAGCCGGATCGATTTGGAAATCATCATAATCTCCACTCAAACTCAAATCAACAGTAGGAAGATTATCAGAAGCAAGCAAAACATTAAATTTTTCGACCGATTCAGCAACCGCCTCTTCCAAAATCGGATTCAACTTCACATGAACCGTTGGATTTTTATCCCAATAACTAAATCCTTCAAAACCATGACTCCCATCCTTTTGCTCATTAAAAATCCCTTGAGCACCCCACCTATCGGTCATCATAGCCGTATACTCTGAATCAGAGCCAGCGCACTCAGGCTGAGCGCACCCTTCTCCCAGTCCGAACATAGCAGTCGCCGCCAACATAGGAAGTAATCTTGCCATAGGGAGAAAATTTAAAAATGATGAAAAACAAGAATGTAGACTATAACATATTCTAGCTTTTGTCAATAAAAACTCTGCCCGCAGACACGAAACGAGCCATAAGGCGAGTGAAGTGTCCTCCCTCCCCGTATTTCCCTCACTGTGCCAACTTCTCCCCCAAAAACTTCTCCAACCCCTCAATCGGCACGCGGTCTTGGGTCATGGCATCGCGGTCGCGAACCGTGACTTTTTGGTCGTTCAACGAATCGAAGTCAAAGGTCACGCAATACGGCGTCCCAATCTCATCCTGGCGACGATAACGCTTGCCAATCGACCCGCTCACGTCAAATTCCGTCGAAAAAAACTTTTTGAGATGATCCGACACTTTTTTAGCATCGTCTTCGAGCTTTTTGGACAACGGCAACACCGCAACTTTAATCGGCGCCAATGCCTTGGCAAAACGCATGACCACACGAACTTCCCCTTCCACCTCATCCTCATGATACGCATCGAGCAAAACCGTCAATAAGGTTCGATCCACCCCAAACGACGGCTCAATCACATGCGGAATGAACGGCTCCTGATCTTCCTCAAGCACGGTCAATTTCTCACCGCTAAATTCCATATGTCGGCGCAAATCAAAATCCGTTCGATACGCCAGACCCATGAGCTCACCCCACCCAAACGGAAACCGGTATTCGACATCCTTGGTGCGCTTAGAATAGTGCGAAAGCTCCTTGGAGTCGTGTGGGCGGAAACGCAAATTCTCTTCTGCAATCCCGAGTTTTTTAAAAAAATCCCACGCCGCCTTTTCCCATTCGTCGAACAGCGGCTCCCAATCTTTTTCCTTGATGAAATACTCGATTTCCATCTGTTCGAACTCACGAGTTCGGAACGTGAAGTTGCCCGGAGTGATCTCGTTGCGGAACGATTTCCCAATCTGGGCAATGCCAAACGGAATTTTTTTGCGCGAGGTGTTGAGCACGTTTTTAAAATTCGTAAAAATCCCCTGCGCCGTCTCGGGACGAAGATAAACCAACGCCGCCGTCTCCTCGATCACACCTTGGTAGGTACGAAACATACAATTGAACGCGCGCGCCTCGGTGAAGTTGCATTTTCCACACTTGGGACACGGAATTTTATTTTCTGTTAAAAAATAACTTATAAATTTCAAATCATCTTTAAATAAAGAAACTAAATCAAAAACCTCAGATGTCCGCAAAGGATCCATTAAAAGAGAAAATCGATCATTCTTCTTGTTAGGTTGGAATTGATCTAATCGTGAACGATCAAATTTCTCCAAACTGGATATCATCCGTTCCATAAGAGAAACTATAGCTAAATTTTCAGCTATTTCAGCTGTATCTCCGACAGAATTTTCGCTTTTACCCAATAAATGCTCCAATGAACTTTTCAAACTTTCAATTTTTCCTCTAAAAAACTTATTTTTTATCTTATCCATCTCTGTGTCATACTTTTCTTCAATCAATTTATCCCCGCGGAATCGCTCTTTGCAGGACTTGCAATCCACGAGCGGATCGGAAAAATTTTCCACATGCCCACTCGCCTCCCACACACGCGGATTCATCAAAATCGCAGCATCGAGGCCCACCATATCGTCACGTTCCTGCACAAACGTTTTCCACCACAACTGCTTGAGATTATTTTTGAGCAAAACCCCGTACGGACCGTAGTCCCACGTGTTGGCCAACCCGCCATAAATCTCAGACCCCGGGAAAACAAATCCCCGGCGTTTGCACAACGAAATAACCTTATCCATGACTGAAATTTCCGCGTCCGCCATAATAATTCTGATTAAAAAGTAAATTTATGCCTCTATCATGAGTGTCACCGGCCCATCATTCACCAACTCGACCTCCATCATGGCCTGAAACTGCCCGGTCTGAACTTTCACGCCAAAATCATTCGCATAATCCACAAATTTAAGATACAGGGCCTCGGCTTGCTCGGGCCGCGCCGCCTCGGTAAAACTCGGCCGACGACTGCCCTTGGTGTCCCCGTACAGTGTGAATTGAGACACCACCATGATTTCGCCATTGGTATCGAGCACGGAAAGGTTCATTTTATCTTCTTCATCCGAAAAAATCCTCAAATGCACAATCTTGTCCGCCAATTTTTTGGCTTGTTCCTCGGTGTCCGTGTGCGTCACACCCAAAAATACAAGGAGCCCGGGGCCGATTTTGCTTTTCACACCCCCCTGCACCGACACCTGAGCGCGAGACACGCGTTGAATGAGCGCACGCATAAGTAAAAGGTTAAAAAGTTCGGGGATAAGATAGCAGATTCTTTTTTTTTACGCAAAAAACGAGTGATTTCTTGAAGAAAGGATTGGTGGTAAGATTGAATTGAATTTAAAATTTTATTCGCCTAAAAAAATCGGCAAAATAAATTTTAAATCTCCTTCCAATGCACATTAGAATATATAAAACTATTATGTTCCATTATTTTCTCTCAATATGATCAAAAAAGAAATTGATGCAATCTCAAAACAAATGCTTGCCGAGCTCGAAAAAGTGAGAGAATCTTTTAACCATTCCGGCAACAAAGGAACTAAAATGGAAACTGTCTTTGCGGAATTTTTAAAAAAATATTTACCAAAAAGATTCGAAATAGGTTGTGGGGAAATAATCGATTCAAAAGCAAAAAGAAGTGGACAATGCGACATAATTATTACAAACGAAAATCATCCATTTAGTTTTAAACCAGGAACACGTGAGCCTGGTTTATTTTTTATTGAAGGAGTTTCTGCTGTAGGAGAAATAAAAACAAGCCTCAACAGTAAAGAATTAGTCAACTCTTTAAAAGCTTCACAAAAATACAAAGAACTTGAAGCAGTCCGCCTAAAAGGATTTTATGAAAATAAACCCAGCGACGATAGATTCATTAAAAATCCACCATATTTTCTTTTTGCTTTTGAATCTAAACTAAAATTTACAAGCATCGGCCCTAAAATTGATAAATATTTAAAAGAAAACAGATTAAAAGCGGAATCTATTTTAGATGGAATTTTTGTATTAAATGAAGGGAGAATAATTAATTTTGGCGACGGACAAGGCTCATTACAATTTATTATCGGCGGGAATGAAACACAAAAAGGATTTATAGCCACAGATAGCAATCAAGTACTTTTCGATCTTTTGATTTTTTTATCAGCCAACATACAAAGATCTATAACCATGGATAACATATTGCTACACTATTTATTTTAAATTTTTACCCCATGATAGATTTCCAATTATTTGAAAGCGCCTACATTGTATGCATCAAACAGCCAAACAAATATTTAAGCGCCAATTTCAAGAAACATCTTGATAAACTATTCCCTCAAGATTCTTCTGCCACATCGTTAAAAACCCCCATGGTTACTGGATATTATTTAAGATGTACTGAGACCTTATTAAATTTAAAACCAGCAAAAAAACCAGATCAACAAATCCAAAACATTCTAAATTCTAAAAGAAACACAAAAGAAAAAACCGAAGAAATCGCTAATTACCTCGATAAACATAATAAAATTGGATTATCAGAAAAAATAGCTGATTATTCCTTAATCCCTTTTGAAGACACACGAAAAATCTTCGAGGCATATGCAGAAGATTTCGTTAACAATACATTAAAAGAAAAAGAAATCAGTAAAGACAATTCAGAGATTTTTCATGAATTAGCCTACAGAAATATGGCATTTGGCTATTTATATAAATTAGCCGAAGAATTTATCGAAAAAAAATCTTACAACTAATACACAAATTAATTAAATAAATTTTTATGCCTATATCTCAAGAAGAAAAAGATCAAAAATTCTATGATCAAACGGTGCAAAACCTTAATGAAACCCTTAACCAAACATCAAACAAATTAGACAAGCTCATTTTTATTATATCGACTCAAGCGATTATCCTTACGATCCCTTTCATTGATAAAATCGTAACACTTAAAAATATAACTGAAATCAAATATCTAAAAAGCTCTTGGGCATTTTTCTTCGTTACTTTAATACTAAATATTTTAACTTATTATTTTTCTATAAAAGCGTTAGATAAAAGAGGGGAAAAACTAGATTATTGGTTTGAGAACCCAACCGAAGTAAAAATGAGTCGAAAATACATGAAAACTTACTGGGCAATTTTTGGAAATATAATAAATCATATTTCGTTAATAACATTAATCCTTGGCCTAGGGCTTCTTGCATACTTTGCATCAATCAACATAGAAGCCATCACAAAATAAATATTATAAAAAAAGCTCTAACAAACCAATAAATCCCATGCAAAACCCACCCAAAATCTGGGACCACCTAAGTCAAAAATATTTTAAAAATTTCAACGACAACAACATTGAACTCGAGGCCGTGGAAAATCTCTATTTTGCCTGGCCCGTTTTCAAAAAATTCATCCAAAAAAATGTCAAAAATATAAAAGACAAAAGAGTTCTGGATTTCGGCTGTGGAACAGGTCAAATTTGCGCTGAATTACATTCACTGGGATTCACCACCACCGGCATTGATTATTCTCAAGGAATGATCAAAATTGCGAAAAAGAACATCGATCCTCTCATCCATTTACATCTCGGAAACAGCAAAAAAGCCGTCGCAATCGCCAAAAAAGAAGGTCCGTTTGATTTAATCATTTCCATCTTGGTGTTCCCCTTCATTGAAGACATCGAGCAAACCATCAAAGACCTGCACTCCAGCCTAACCAAAGGCGGATATTTATGTTTTGCGGTCTTTAATGAAAAGTGGGTACGTGAAGGGTTGAAAAACGGCGTTGACTACGAACAACCGCCAAAGAGCAAAGGCATCAAAAAACTAATATTCAATTTCGGAGAAAATAGAAAAACTGATGTTTTCCCACGAAGCGCAAAAGAATACGACAAAATCTTCGCCACATTAGGTTACAAAAAATTACTAGAAAAATACCCATTATTCACCTCAAAATTCATCAAAAAAGTATATCCAAAAATGCCACAAAATATTTCAGAATTCATGATTTTAGGATATAAAAAACCTTAACCCCCTCCCCCATGCCCTCCAAGTTTCGACTCATTCTTCTCCCGCTTCTCGCCTTAACTTTCCTCTTGCTAACCCCCGGTTGCGGAGATGAATTACCCCCGGACCAGACCTCAAATTATGAAGAAGACGTCAAACCCCTAATCGAAACCGACGAAAAAGCCACGGTGCGCGGCAGCTGCAATTTCATCAACGAACAAAGCGTTTGTGTCGATTTTGTGGGATCTCTGTTCACCGAAGAACGAATGAAATTATCCTGCACCGAAGGTACTTTCTCCCTCGATTCCTGCCCCTACTCGGACTTGGGCGGCTGCCAAGCCACCCCGGGCACGGTTTCCGAAAGCATTGCCTGGTCTTACGATTACGGCGGCTCCCCCATTTCCGTTGAAGAAGCGGGATATCAAGCTCAAGCCTGCAATGCCATGGACATCGGAAAATGGGTTTTGCCCGAGGATTTATTGCAAACGAATTAAATTTTAATCCCACTCCTATCCATGCAAAAAATCATTAAAAATCTAGAAAAAAACGGATTCCAAGTCATTCATGTAGCCACAGCCAAAGAAGCGTGTGAAGAAGCTAAAAAAATCCTAAAAAACGCACAATCCATTGGTCTGGGAGGCTCCGAAACCGTAAAAGAAATTGGGCTGTTGGACTGGATGCGCCAGGAAAAAACATTTCATCTTTTTGACCAATACGAACCCGGGATCTCCATGGAAGAAAACAAAGAACGTCGCCGCCAAGGAATGCTCGCCGATGTATTTGTGGCCAGCTCCAATGCCTTATCCGAATCCGGATTTCTCATCAACGTAGATGGTTCCGGCAATCGAACCGCGGCCTTCTCCTATGGCCCCAAAAAAGTCCTTTTAATTGTAGGTAAAAATAAAATCGTAAAAGGCACCGAACAAGGATTTAAAAGAATCAATAAAATAGCCGCTCCCAAAAACGTAGAACGACTGAACCAAAAAGCGCTCCTCCACAACAAACCTCCCAAATACACCATTAAAAATATCCAAAACGTTTTTTCTGTGATTAAAAAATCCGACGAAAAAAATCGAATCATTATCATTTTAGTAGAAGAATCCTTGGGATATTAAATTAAACGCTCTCATTTCTTGCAATCAGGGATCCATGATAAGCTTTGCATAAGAATTTTTCACCCCTAACCCTCTCCCCATGAAAGGTTTTCACTCCAACATTGAAAAAGCCACTGTGGAAAACGCCAATTTCCGCAAAGTGCTCTACACCGGCAAACACTGCCAACTCGTGCTCATGTCTCTCAAACCCAACGAAGAAATCGGCATGGAAGTCCACCCGGACAACGACCAATTCTTCCGTTTTGAAAAAGGCCAAGGCAAAGCCATCATCGACGGAAACGAATACTTACTCGCAGACGGCGACGTGATCATCGTTCCCTGCGGCGCGCAACACAACATCATCAACACCTCCGCCTCCGAAGATTTGAAACTGTACACGATCTACTCCCCTGCCCATCACAAAGACGGCATTGTCCGCGCCACCAAAGCAGAGGCCGAAGCGCAAGAAGCGGAATTCGACGGAAAAACAACCGAGTAAAAAGCATAAACCATTTGCTTTTTAACCTCTTTTTTTATGTTCCAAGAATTTAAAAAATTCGCCATCAAAGGCAATGTCATGGACATGGTCATCGGCGTCATCATTGGCGGTGCGTTCGGGAAAATCGTCAGCTCCTTGGTCGCAGACATCATCATGCCCCCGATCGGCGTACTCACCGGCGGGATGGATTTCTCAACACTTTCTCTCACCTTAAAACAAGCCACCGACACCGACCCCGCGGTCACGCTCAACTACGGCATTTTCATCAATACCATGATTGATTTCCTCATCATTTCCTTCTCGATTTTCATCCTCGTGAAACAACTCAATAAGCTTAAGAAGAAAGAAGAAACAAAAGCGGAAAAAACATCGGAAGAAGTCCTATTGCTCCGAGAAATAAGAGATGCGCTCAAGAAAAAATCCTGTTAAGATAATCCACGAAATATTTTTTATAAAATCATTATGAAAAATGCCATTCGCACCCTCTTGCGCGGCGTGGGACAAGTGATGTTGCAAAACAACGCGCTCACCGGACTCTTATTTTTAGCCGGGATTTTTTACAACTCATGGATTTTTGGAGTGGGCGCACTCTTGGGAAACGTTATCAGCACACTTTTTGCATTGATTTTCAAAAACTCAAAACAGGACATCGAAAACGGTTTATACGGATTCAACGGAACTTTGGTAGGCATCGCGGTGTGGTTCTTTTTCGGAGTTAGTGTAACCACAACCGTGGCCATCATACTCGGAGCCATTCTCTCCACTGTAATCATGCACGAGATGAAAAAAAGAATGCCGGCCTTCACCGCACCTTTTGTCCTTGCGACTTGGGTGATAATTTTCGGGCTTCCCTTTTTCCATCTCTCCTCCTTAGCCAATTCCACGTTACCCGCAGAAACCTCCCTCAATGCACTCTCCGCAAGCGGTATGGGATTCGGGCAAGTCATGTTTCAAGGAAATATCGTCACCGGCGCCCTGTTCCTTTTAGCCCTCATTGTCAGCTCTCGCACCGCCGCCCTTTACGCGCTTTACGGCTCCTTATTGGGAGGAGCCTTCGCTTTGTTACTCTCCTTGCCTCTCGCCTCCATCAACCTCGGGCTCTTTGGCTACAACGCCGTGCTTTGCGGCATCGCCTTGAGTGACAAAAAATGGAGCGCATTTTTATTCGCCACATTCGCCATTCTCTTATCCGTTTTCCTCCAATACGGTTTGGGCCAAATCGGACTCATCACTCTCACCGCCCCGTTCGTAATTGCGACCTGGGGAACTTTATTAATAAAAAAATTATTGCATGGCACGACCGCACATTAAAGTTTTATTTGCCGGAGGCACGATCGGAATGGTCAAAAACCCGCACACCGGCGCCCTCGAGCCCGTCACCAACCCGGACGCCATTTTCCGCCTCATCCCGGAGATTCAAAAAGAAATGCACCTCGAATTCGAATGGGTCATGAACATGGACAGCACCAACATGAAACCCGAAAACTGGGCCACACTCGCCACCTGCATCCACGACCAATACGACAAATACGACGGTTTCGTAATCGCGCACGGCACCGACACCATGGCGTACACCGCCTCCGCTCTCTCATTCGCCCTACAAAAACTCAGCAAACCCGTGATCCTCACCGGAGCCCTCATCCCGCTCAGCGAACTCGGCAGCGATGGGCGAAACAATCTGATTTACGCGTGTGAAGTTGCCACTTACGACCTCGCCGAAGTGGCCATTGTTTTTGGGAGTAAAATCTTACGAGGCAATCGCACCACCAAATCTCGTGAAGCGCTGTTCAATGTCTTTAAATCCTACAATTACCCGCTTTTGGGAGAAATCAAACATCCGGCCGTGCTCAATTCATGGCGCAAAAAACGTCGCAAGCGCATCCTGGAATTTCGCCCTCAATTTAATAACAAAGTAGCCATGATCACGGTTTTTCCTGGCTTTGAACCGGATTGCCTGTCCCGCATTCTTCAAGCCGGGATCGAAGGCATCGTGCTCCGTGGGTTTGGTCCGGGGAATATCCCCCACAATCTCATGCCCATTTTAAAAAGAGAAATCGCCAAAGGAATCCCGATAGTGGTCAGCACACAAATGGAACACGGCAGCACCAATCTTCGCTCTTACGAAGTGGGATATCAAGCCCTCAAAGCCGGCGTGATCGAAGCCAAAGACATGACCACCGAAGCCTGCCTCACCAAACTCATGTGGTGCTTGGGTCACACGCACAATATGGGGAAAATCAAAACCATGATGGCAACGGATTTTGCCGGAGAAATTACGATGGAAGAATAGCTTTATTTTTTATCGTCTTTTTGCTTATTTCTCCAATCCAACACCGCGTTTTGCAAAACCTTCAAAAACGATTCCGCGGTTCGATGCGTCATATTGATACGGCTTACAACCTTAATCGTGGTCGGTTTCATATTCGGCACAATGTATCCGAAATCGATGATCACTTCATTCTGATTGAGATTCACGGAAACCGCATTGGCGTAAGAACCGGCTTGTTGTTCTTCCGCGACCTTAAGTTGAACGGATTGTTGAGGGGCGCCTTTATCATCACCCTGAGCTTGCGCTTTTTGATCGGCCATAAAAATTGAAATTTAAAAAATAAATGAAAGAAACCATATAAATTATACCTTTTTATGGAGAAAAAAGCCAACCATGAAATTTAGGCATGGCTACGGATCTACGCTTCGCTTCCTGAGTGTTCAAAAACCCTTGCCAATTCCCACAACACTTCAAACAACGACTTCACTCCTTGCGCCACCTGAGAATACTCAATTTCCACAGCCAAAAAACGATCCGACACTTGAAAAATAAAAAAAACTTTCCTCCCCGCCACCCATATATCCCCGCCCATACCCCAAAACGTCCCTACATGCCGCGGCAATACCCGGCACAGTTGCAACACGCCCTCCCCCAACGGAAATCCTTCCTTTTTAGAATACGGCACCAACAATCGCGGTGGCACGGGACTCTCTTTCAACAACTCTAACAAAAGCGGCCGGGAAATGTCCCCGACCGCCGCAATCCAATCCGCTGATTCCCCCGAAGACGTTTGAAACGCCTTTTGGAAACGATTTCGAAACAAAAACCGATCCTCAATAAAACGGAAAGGCTTTTCTTTGAGCGCCTCTCCGTCACTGTTAGCAAAATATTTTTTAAGCTGAGGAATTAAAGTCGACAGTCGAGACTGTCGCGCTTGAATCACCCCGATTTGATCGTCACACCATTTCAGCAACGCATCGGGCGGATTCCCTTTATACATACGCATTCGACGTTTTTCATAAAAACAAACCAAACCCATCTCCTCCAGTCGTTCCAAAATCGAATACGTAGTCAACCGAGGGAGTGAAGCGCGTTCCGCCACCGTGCTCGCCGGAGCTTCGCCCAGGGCCAGTAACGTGAGATAGACCCGAGCTTGCCGAGGGCGGAGACCAAAATGGGTGAGTTCCGCTTCCAGCATAAGATGAAATTAAGGGAAAGGGATGAATATTAACCCGTGCACAAATAAAAGTCAAGACAATTTGACATTCAATAAAGAGAGACAATTACACGGCGTAAAATTAACCCGTTGATCTTACTCCGACAACAGATAGTTTTAATGTTAATAAACCATAAAAATAATATTAAAAACTGTGTCAAAATAAATAAACACAAATATTTTTTGACACGTTTTACGTCCTCCCATAGACTCGCCCTGCCTCTTCATTTTTTAACTCCTCATTTATGCATTTTCTCCTATTAAGAACGCACATATTGCGTGCCCCGTTTCTTTACCGGGCGCTTCGCTACGAAAACATCGGCGCCGACCTTTGCCATCCCGAAAACATTAAAAACATGTGGTACGGCCAATACGATGCCGTACTCATTCCCATGGCCGAATGGGACATCCCCCTCCTCGACTCCGTCCTAAAAACCATCAAAAGTCTTGGTGAAGTGCCGGTGTGGGTCCTAACACGCGCACTTCCACCCTTTTCAATGCGCGTCCAATATAAAAATCTTTTCAAGGGAGGCATTTATTTTCGCCCGTTCAACACGCCCTTCAAACTTTTATTAAAAGAATTCAATCGCATCGAAATCAAAAAGAATCACCGTCCTCAACTCAATTCAAACCTCAATCAAAAACAAATCCTTGTGAACGATTTATTGATTGATGTGGAAACTCGCGAAGTGGAACGCAACGGCAAATCGATTCATTTAAGAAATAAAGAATTCTCACTTTTACTGTGCTTGGCCAAAAATCCGGGAAAAGCGCTGACCCGCACCTTCCTTTTGGAAACCGTGTGGGATCGAAACACCAATATTCTCAGCAATACCGTAGATGTGCATATTAATCGCTTACGTCACAAAGTTGACGGATCGTCAACTGAGCCAATCATCAAAACAATCCCTTGTGTAGGCTATAAACTCGCATTTCAGAAAATCTCGGTCTAGGCCTTTACTCGTGAAAAGTTATGTGATAATTTAATCACACTTCACTTCCTTAAAGACCTCCATCTATGACCACGGACTCTTCTACCATCTTTTCAACCACTCCTTCCGATTTAAACGAAACTCATCTTAAGGAAATCGTTGAAAAGCTCTTATTGGTGCTGTCGGAAAAGGAAAGATACATCATCCAACATCGCTTCGCGATTGGAATGGATTCACGAAAAACCTTGGAGGCCATTGGAAAACACTTTGGAGTCACACGCGAACGCATTCGCCAAATTGAAAAAAATGCTTTCCGTAAGCTCAAAAGAAATGCGTTCAATACCCAACTCAAAATGATCAACGAAGTGGCCAAGGGCATTATCAAAAAACATGGAGGCCTTCTCATTGAAACCAAATTGATCAGCATTATTTTAAACACCCTTAAAAACATCTCTCCCGAGGACATCAATCCTCTTAAGTTATCGTTGACCCTTGATCCCGAACTCACTAAAATTGCAAACACCCTCGATTTTGAACCGCATTGGAGATACAACAGCATCAAGCTCCCGACCCTTCGCAAAATCAGTGAAGTGGGATCCAAACTCCTCACCGACCATAAGGATGTCATTGACCTCAAAACCATTACGCAAAAGGTCAAAAACATCATTCCAAATGAAGAAATCATAGATGCTCTCGTGGCTTCCGTACTCGAAATCGACAAAAAGACCAAATTCGTTAAAGAAGGCGTGGGACTCAAAGAATGGAGACACATCAATCCTCGCACACTCCGCGATAAAATCAATTTTATTTTGGAACACGACAAAAAACCTCTTCACTTCGAAGAAATTTCTCAAAAAATTCGCGATTTGAAATTCGACTCCAAACGCATCAATGTTCAAGCCGTACACAATGAACTCATCCGCAACGACCACTTTATTTTGATTGGACGCGGAATTTACGCCCTGGATAAATGGGGATACAAATCCGGCACGGTCGGAGAAGTGCTTGAATCCATTTTAAAAGATGGAAAAGCAAAAACTCGAGAAGAAATCATGCGCGATGTTTTAAAGCAACGACAAGTCAAAAAAATCACGATTTATCTGAACTTGAAGAGCAATGCCAAAATCAAAGCGCTTGATGGCGATCGATATCAATGGGTAAAGTAATAAAACCTATCATTGAGACTCTCGTAAGGGATTGTCATGGTGAGGAGTCCCACAGGGACGTCTCGAACCATGAATTTAAGAGTAAATTTTTATGAATGTTACCATTCTCTACGAGGACCCTTCCTACATCGGGTTTTTTAAACCTGCCGGAATCCCCACCACCTATGGGACTGAACAAGGATGTTTTGTAAAACAAGTAAAAGTCCAGTTTCCGGAACTTTTCACCTTCACCGGATTCAAACCCGAAGAAGGCGGCCTCCTTTACCGCCTCGACAACGACGCGTGCGGACTTTTGCTGTTCGCGAAAAACAAAGAGGCCTTTGATCGATTCAACGATGACGAAACCTTAGAAAAAATTTATATTGTGGAAATTGAATCCGGAAAATTTGGAGAATTGCCCCAAACCGGACTCTTAACATTTCCAATTGTGCACAAATCCCCTAAAAGAATGGCCGCACTTTTACCCGATAAAAAAATCCATTATCACGGAAAACCGCTCCCCGCCGAAACCCATTACGAAAAACTCAACAAACGACTGGTGCGTTGCAAAATTAAAAAAGGGGTAAGACATCAAATTCGCCTCCACATGGCCACCGCGGGCGCCCCGCTGGTCGGAGACACGCTTTACGGAGGGAAACCGACTGAAACATTACACCTGTGCTGTATGGGCATCCTTTCAGGAAAAATGGGCCTCACTCCCCTACAAATCGATGTGAGAAAAAAGCTCAAAAAAATGGTACCATGGACCGCGTAAAAACTACGATCTATAAATACTTATTTATGATGAATATTAAAGAAAATTTTAAAATTTTCCTCCGTACACTGGGAATATTTTCCATCCTTAGCATCCCCAGTCTTCTTATCTTTTTCACAGGAGAAAAATTGGAGCTAGAAAATGCCCCAAAAAAAATACTCTTCGTAACCCTTTACCTCCTTATTCTTTTTATTTTCTCAATGCTCTTGCCTGTAAAAAAAAAGCCAAACTTTGGACGAAAAATCTTAAAAGATATATTCAATTCCATAAAAATATTTTTTGTATTGATTTCAATAAGCGCTGCCTTATTTATTATTGAAAGCAGTCTATTCACATACGCTAAACCCCTGCTATTCATTGAAGCAATTGTGGCTGCCGCCTTCTCCAGACCCTATTCCTTGATGAGTTATACGTATTACGAATTGATGGTCAGTCCCTTTGGCAACATAGAAAAATGGGAAGTCCCTCAAATTCATCAAGACAACCAGGATATTCTCTCCTTTTTTGCCCCTATTGTGTATTGGCTCATCATTATCTTTTGCGCGATACGAATCCGTCAATGGATCGACCTCCTTTTAGCCAATCGAAACGCTGTACATAAAAACTAAAAACAAACCCCAAAACAAAAAATAAGCCCAACTGTTTCTTTTTCTAATCTTATTTTTTTCATAAAGAAGAAATGCGGGGAAAAAGAAAAATTGCTTCGCAATTTTTCTGGTGGGCGCTACTGGATTCGAACCAGTGACCTTCTGCGTGTAAAGCAGACGCTCTAACCAACTGAGCTAAGCGCCCGGAGTGAGCATCGAGAAATCACGTTTACGTGAATTTCGAGATGTGAACGGAGGGCGAAAAGTTTCCCACGAAGTGGGATGCTTCGCCCGGAGTAAAAAGCTGAATAAAGAGATTTGGCCCCGCTTGCGGGGCCGACTTATCGAGTGAGGAGACCGAATCGCGCTTGCGCGTATGAGGTCGACCGAACGAGAGAAGTGGCGCCAGCGGCGCCAAATCTCAAATAAAGCCTTGACCGGAGGGCCCGCCAGCTTCCCACGAAGTGGGATGCTAAGCGCCCTCTTATCGCCCCACAATTTAACCTTTTTCTCGAACAAAAACCAGCTCTTTTAATATGTTTTAAACAATGTCACATCTGCATATTGCCCCGAACCCAAAGCGTCCCACATCTGACTCAAGGTCATTGACCCCTCATTTTTCATCTGGCCCACACGCACTTCTACAATTTGCCCGACAGGGGGAATTAAATCTTTAATAGAAGCCGTTTCTTCCACCTCAACATCCATCGTATCACCCACAACTTCCTCCTCTGTTTCACCCCCGGGAACCTCTTCCGGAGGCAAAAGATTGTCATAAAAAAAAGTATAACTATTAAATAAGGTAATCGCCTCTCCCGTTTTTTTCATGGGCCGAATCGTACGTCCAACAATCTGTAAATCAGAATTTCCCGTAGGATTGGGGTGATAAATCGACACGATAAAAGATCGCTCCGGATCATCACAAAAAGCACTATAATCCACCGGATAGTTAAAAATACTATCATTATCCGCGACATTAAAACCTAAAAAATGACCGGCAATGGCGACCTCCGTTCCCCCATTCACCTCATTTCCCATTTTCAAAAAAACGCGCGACTCACTCACTTTCGCTCCATAAGGATCTATATACCCCAAAGGATAAGCCTCTGCCGGCCAATTATCATGATAATCATCCGTCATCGCTCCAAAAGACACAAAATCCGGATCTTCTTCCGGATAAGCAACATTATAATCTGAAAAACACCGAGCATCAGAACTCCCATCCCAGGCCATTTGCGTCTCCACCTCCGCATTTCGACACCCCGATCCCGCAGCCAAAAGTCCAATTGAAAGAAGCAAAGCTTGAGAAAAAGAGCGCTGATGAGAATCAACCCCATGCGGAACAGAACACGAGCGCGCCTCTCTTCCTGCAGAGAGTCCTGATAAAACCACTTCTTTTAATCGATCCAAAGGCATAATTCCAGTTATCTTAAAAAACGAAGGTGTAAATTTACAATAAAACTACAAATAAGTCAAGTAAAGCAGACCCAAAAAATTCATTAAACGAGTCGGCTCATTTTTTTGAGTTTTAAAAAAACCGATTGAACAAACTATCAAACGCAATTTTTAAATCTTTCCGCTCTAAATACAAAACCAACTCCGTATACGTGGAAGAAATTTCAATCACATTGATCCCCTGCAACGTCATTTGCTGAAAAAGCATATAAATAATACCGGGTTGGTAATAATGTTTTTCATCAAAAATAACCGCAATCCCAACCACATCCTGATTGATATATTTAGGCGCTACTTTTACGATTTTTTTCAATTCTTTTATATATTTTTTATCAAAAATCAGTGTGATTTCATGCCCACTCTCCGTGATATTGATGTAGCCCAATTTTTTCTTCACATGCGCAAAAAACTGAATCGTATTTTCGGAAACTTTTTGAGTTTTATTGAAAGTAACGGTACTCAAATCCGTAAAAACATTTAAATTGTTCAATTTAAAATCACTCGCCTGCGGCATAATGCGCGAATACGTTTTTTGTAAACGCGACAAACTCATCAAAATTGAAGGGATCGTTACTTTTTTCTTGGTACGCGCCTCAACAAGAGGTTTTAAATAATCGGCCACTTTTGAAAGATTCAACAATCGGTGCGCCAACCCAAATTGCAACAAATCGCATCCTTGAATGATTTCTTTTAAAACATCGGTAATACGAATCATATTGTTATATTTTTAACAGTAAATTGAATATTTTATATTTTTTATATAGAAATTATATATTTAAAAAAATCCCCTGTAAAGAGAGGACATTACCCTTAATAAACCACACCATGACCGCAGAAGAACGCATTTTCCGAGGATCCCCTCACTATTATGAACGAGTCGAAGGGGTTCGATTCGGACAAGCCGATTTGGATTTTTTATCCTTGAACCTTCCCCCCACCTGCAATTATCGATGTAAATTCTGTTTCGCAGGGATGGGGCAAAATCGTCTCCCTGAATTCGCAGACACCTTAAGCATCGAGGAAATTCAATCCTTAATCGATACCGCTCGCGAGCTTGGAGTTCGCCATCTTGAAATTTCCGGAGAAGGAGAACCTTTTATGTATCCGGGAAAAATACTGGCCATCCTTCGACATGCCACTGAACAAGGAATTCACACCACCCTTTTTACAAATGGAGCGCTCCTCAACGAGGCATTATTAACCGAGCTGGCGTCCCATGATGTTTCAATTGCCTTCAGCGTCGACATGCCTGACAAAGAAGGCTACGAACAATTTGTAGGCAGAAAAAATTCCTATGAAAGGATCATTGAAAATTTGGCAATCGCAAGAGACATGTTTAGACAACGGATTCAAAGAGTGGACGGACGA
Source organism: Candidatus Gracilibacteria bacterium (assembly GCA_041658685.1). NCBI lineage: Bacteria > Candidatus Altimarinota > Candidatus Altimarinota bacterium. The sequence continues at coordinate 517,512 of JBAZZS010000001.1, forward strand.
ACCGTATTCCCTCTCGCCATCCACACCATCATCAACGACCAAAATCGGGGCCAAATCCAAGAAATCCGGGCCTTAACCCAAGATGAAATATTTTTCAGCTTAGCGCCGATGATCCATCGCGGCGATGCACAAATAAATCCCGGGTTGGGAGAAGCCCAACAAGAAGATGCCGACATCATCTCACGAGATTCCGATGGGTCCGTGATCGTTTCAGACACCTCAGTGGCAACCATGGGAAGACCGTTGTGTGCAACCTTCCAATACGGCGTAGGCCTCCGCCACAACGGAGAAGGACTTTTCGACGCCCATTGCTTTGAAAGCGCGGGCCAAATTGGAAATATTCGAGATCTACCCCTGCAAAAAATCGTGGCACGAGTCCGCGCTTTGCAACAACGCTATTTTGAAACACATGACGATGGCGGGTTCTGTCCGCTGAGGAATCCAAACTTCGATCGATTTTTAAACACACTCCAAATATGAATCCCAAACTTGAAAATCAAATTCTGGGAATTGCGAACGAGCACGTGCAAGGAATTTATACAGACACCTTAACGCGATTCAGTTATGTGAACGGAGGGGCGGATGATTTCCTGAGATTTATAGAAAATCCGTTGTACACCGGTTTCGCCCAAGAAATCCTTCTCATCCGAAGACTGTTGGCTCGGCAAAAAGGGATCACTCAAGGACGGCATTTGATCGATCTTGGCCCCGGGAATGGAGTGAAAGCGCTTGAATTGATGCAAGCGGCCAATTTTTCAAGCTACACAGCCGTCGATATCAGCACGCACATGCTTGAAATCGCAAGGAAAACCCATAAAAAAGTCACCGGAGTTTCAAGGGCATATCGTGAAATGGATTTCAGCGATCCTGGAAATTTACAAAAAATACTGCATGAATCGAGACAAATCTTTTTAACTCTACTGGGCAATACGCTAACCAATGAATCAAATATAAAATCTTACCTGAGAAGATGGAGAACCGCCCTTCATAACATCGATGCTTATTTTCTCATAGGGCTGGAAACAAATGACAACAACGATCCCGAACAAATAGAGGCCGAATACAATACAGCAGAAAATCGACAACTCACATTCAGGCCGCTTGAAAGGATCGGAATACGCAGATCCGATGGGATCCTAAATATCCGATTTAACAGAGAAAATCAACGCGTTGAAGAAACCTTTACGTTTACCTCTGATAAAAGGGTGGAAATCAATGGCCAAACCGTATTTTTCCATAAAGGAAATACCGTGATTCTTTCCATCACTGAAAAACCTTGTTTACAAAAAATCACCGAGATGATCAGTAAAAGCGGCTGGGAAATTGTTGATCAAGAGAATGAAGGGAATCAGAGATTAACCCTTGTAAGACCTTGCACGAGCCCTCTCACACACCCTGTTTTGTAATATTTTCAATCCCCCCTCGTTTTTCTTTAACGAGCCGTCTCACCAGCCATCCTAGGGAGTCGGCTCATTTTTTTGATATACAAAAATCCCGTACCGGTACGGAAGAAACGGGGAAAGGGAAAAAATGCGAGGAAAGAAAGAAAATGCAGGAGAAAAATTGCAAAGCAATTTTTCTCTGGTGGGCGATACTGGACTCGAACCAGTGACCTCACGAATGTGAATCGTGCGCTCTAACCAGCTGAGCTAATCGCCCGTAAGGAAAGGTTAGAAAAAAGGGTTAGTCCGCCAAAGGCGGCGTTTCGAGTGAAAACGGCCGTAACAAACTTGTTTGTTAAAGGACGATTGAACGAAAAACGGTCCCGCAAAGCGGGACAAACCCAATTATCAAAAAACTTTGACTGGAGGTCCTGCAAGCTTTCGCCGAAGGCGAATGCTAATCGCATGAACTAAGGACCCTCGTTACGCTTCGTGTCTATGGTGCCCAGGAGAAGACTTGAACTTCCACGACCAAAAAAGGCCACTAGCCCCTCAAGCTAGCGCGTCTGCCAGTTCCGCCACCTGGGCACATTATCAAGGATTTCCTTTCAAAGGACAAAAGAGCACGGCTATTTAATCAGAGGCGGGAGCTCTCGTCAATTCGACTTCCACTTCAAACGTTTCTCCGTCTCGCCATACCTCCATTTTTATCTTATCTCCAACTTGATAACGCAACACCGCATCTTGCAACGGATAATCCAAACTCAACGCTTCTCCTTCCACGCTTAAAATCACATCCCACTCTTTAAGCCCCGCTTTTTCCGCAGGCCCTCCCGCCACAATAGGCGACACCTTCGTATCCGGATCTTTAATAATCAAAGCTCCATGATCCATAGACAAATCCAACGCCCTAGCTCTCGCCGGGACCAACATCACATAACGTACGCCCAAAATAGGCCTTAAAATTTCGCCGGTTTCCCTCCAACTTTCAATCGCGGACTTCACGTCATTGATCGGAATGGCAAACCCAATTCCTTGCGCTGAAGAATCCACCGCGGTATTGATTCCAATCACCTCCCCGGCCAAATTCACCAACGGCCCTCCGCTGTTTCCCGGATTAATCGCCGCATCGGTCTGAATCAACCCATACAAAGTCGACGTTTGCCCAAATCCATCAGATGCAACCACTTTTCGCCCTGTGGCACTCACAATCCCGGCTGTGGTTGTGTTTTCATATTCGGCCAACGCATTCCCAATCGCCATAACCTGTTGCCCAACCTGAAGCGTTGATGAATCCCCCAAATCCGCATACGAAAAATTCCCAACCATGGCTTTTACATCCTCTGTGGCCTCTTCCGATGCCACCAATTGAAGAATCACAAAATCATTCCCGGGATCAATAGCTTCAATCGTAAGATCAAATTCAGTCCCATCATTCAAATAAGCTTTATAAATGCCTTTGCCATCACTCGTCACATGCTTATTGGAAACCACAATCCCGGAAGGATCAATGATAAAACCAGTGCCCCCGGCCACTTCGGTCAAATTCGGTCCCTCTGTGCCATTGGGAGATCCTCCGAACGGATTGGGCCCAAAAGGACTCCCTTGCTGTTGTTGCCATGCGGAAATATCCCGAAATTCCACAATACTCACCACCGCGGGCGCCACTTTTCCTTGGGCATCGATCATAAACGATTCCTCGATATAATCCCCATCGATTTGAGAAGCCCCATTTCCATTTTCATTAATTTTCATCATTAAAAAACTCGACCCAAAACCTCCTGCAGTTCCCAATAAAAAAGATCCCATCACAACTCCCACCATCATTCTTTTAGAGAAAACATTAGACATAAGGAAAAATTAAAAGATCAAGCGTTGGTGATTGTAATCAAAACAAGTTCATGTTTCAATAGAGAGGCCTTATGAAAAAAGCCCTACGAACTCACGCCAAAACGATTCGTGCCTGCATCCTCCCCGATCACCGAACCCGACACAACGCAGACATCCAAAAAAAGCTCAAAACATTCCCTCTCTTCAAAAATGCAAAAACAGTGCTTTTTTACGTATCTAAAAAAAATGAAGTGGACACGCATAAACTCATTCAAAACCATCTCGAACTCAACGATAAAATCACGGTCATTCCCATCACTCATCCCAAAACCAAAACGCTCTCTCTTTCTGTGTTAAAAAACTTTGACGATTTAAAAAAAGGCGCCTTCGACATCCTCGAACTCCCTCCAAAAAACCGAGTTCCTATTGACCCAAAAGCCATTGATCTTGTAATTGTACCAGGTTTGCTTTTCGACAAAAGAGGTCATCGTTTGGGCCATGGTCACGGCTATTATGATCGCTTGCTAAAAAAAATAACCGCCCCTAAAATAGGTCTGGCCTACGCATGTCAAATCGTTCCAAAACTTATGAACGAGGCACATGACGTGCCTGTAGACCATCTAATCACGGAACAACAAATTTTTACTTTTGCTCCTCTTCCAACATGAGTGAAAATCTTTTGAGCGCACGGAGTCGTAAACACTTTCGGGTCTTGTGGGCCCCGAAGTGGCTTACGACGAAGTTTAGCGAAAATAATTTTCACGAATATCAGCTTGGAGGGGGATCCCGAAAGGGGGAACCTTAGGTGTCCCCTTTCGTATTCTTTAACTCCTTTTTCCCATGCCGCAAGACAACGCACAGGCGCAAATGGTTGCGCACAACTGGGCCCTTCTCCAGCAGAACGACCCCACCATCTACAACGCTATTTTGGGAGAGCAATCTCGAGAAAAAAAAGGAATTGAGCTCATCCCCTCCGAAAACTACACGTACCCCGAAGTGTTTGCAGCCAACGGATCGGTTCTCACCAATAAATACGCGGAAGGATACCCGGGACGACGCTATTACGGTGGACAGGAATTCACCGACATTGTGGAATCACTTGCCATTGAACGCGCGAAAAAAGTTTTCCGTTGTGAACACGCCAATGTGCAACCCCTTTCCGGCTCACCCATGAACCAAGCCGTGTACCTCGCCTTCTTGAAACCCGGCGACACGGTATTAGGGATGGATCTCTCTCATGGCGGTCACCTCACGCATGGACATCCGGTTTCTCACATGGGAAAAATCTTCAACTTTGTGCGCTACAAAACTCATCCCGAAGAAAACGGACGCATCGACTTTGACGAACTCGCTCGTGTGGCGCGTGAAACCAAGCCAAAAATCGTGCTCTGCGGATACACTTCCTATCCTCGAGACTACAACTACGAAGATTTCAAAAAAATTGCAGATGAAGTCGGCGCCATCACCATGGCGGACGTATCTCACATCGGCGGACTCATTGCCGCAGGCGTAATGCGCAACCCGTTTGACTACGGGTTCGACATTGTCACCACCACCACACATAAGAGTTTGCGTGGACCCCGTGGAGGCATGATTCTCTGCAAAGAAAAATACGCCAAAGATATCGACAAATCCGTATTTCCGGGATTACAAGGCGGGCCGCACATGCATTGCATCGCCGCGATCGCCGTGGCGCTGGGAAAAGCGCTCGAACCTTCCTTTAAGGAATACGGTGCGCAAATTCTCAAAAACGCCAAAGTGCTCGCGCAAACCCTTATGGACGGCGGAGCCAAACTCATCACCAATGGGACCGACAATCACATGATGGTCGTAAACACAGTGGAAAGTTTTGGGCTCGGCGGTACGGACGCGGAAAAAATCCTCGATCGCATCTCCATCACCACGAACAAACAAGTCATCCCCGATGATCCAAACCCGCCTCTCAAACCCAGCGGCATTCGTCTCGGCACTCCTTGTGCCACGACTCGTGGTATGAAGGAAGCAGAGATGAAAAAAATCGGAAATTGGATGCTCGAAGCCCTCAAAAACCACACCAACGAAGCCAAAATGGCTGAGCTCAAAAAAGATGTGGAGGCATTCTGCTCCCAATATCCGGTGCCGGGGATCTAGCAGGCACGAAGCGTAAAAAATGATTAAACAAGAATTTTAAAAAAATTCAAGGATTTTATTTGTAAAAAACCTGGTAAATTTTAAATATGAGTGAAAAACCCCCATCACACCGACCAAACCCTCTATTGTGGTTGGATACCTCTCCACCAGAACCCCCCGTAATATTCGAGCTCTCAATCAACCCGATCGTTCCTCCAACTCCTATTGCTGAGCCCCCCGTTTCTATTCCTCCCATTACCCCACCATCGCCCATTCCATTAGACACAATGGATCCTATCACTTCTTTAAAAGATGAATCTGTTGAAACATTAGAAGAAGACCCCCTACCCGCCCCAGCCGTTAAAATTACAGAGGATCCCATAAAATCAATGTGGGAGGAATTAGCAACAAAATTCGCCCCCACTTCCTCCGGTTGGGCCATGGTCGGGATCCCCGTAAAAACCATTCACGATATCAGCGCTGCAATTGCAGCTAAAGATGCTAAAACCCTAAAAGCATTAGCTGCTGGGAAAACCGCGACCCAATTTCCTGCTGTTGTCAGCAATATACTAAGAAAATTTGGGCTTCTTAAATAAAACCACTACAATAGGGCTATGAAAATTTGCAAAAAATGTCACAATTCTTTCGACTTCTCCCCTGAAGACGAACAATTTTTGCAAAAAATAAGTCCTGAGTTGAATGGGAAAAAATACCCAATCCCTTCCCCTCAATTATGCCCGGATTGTCGCCAACAAAGACGACTCTCCTGGAGAAATGAACGAAATCTCTATCAAAGAACGTGCGATTTTTGTCATAAAAAAAACCTCTCCATTTATCGAGAAGACAACCTCTCGCCGGTCTATTGCCTCGATTGTTGGTGGAGTGACCAATGGGACGCGCAAAAATACGGCAGGGACTTTGACTTCAACCGTCCTTTTTTTGAACAATTTAAAGAATTACAAAACATCGTTCCCCGAATGGCAGTGCAACAATCTCAAAACGAAAACAGTGAATACACGGCCAATGTGTCCCATCTCAAAAATTGCTACCTGCTTTTTTCCTCGGATTTCAGCAAAGATTGTTATTACGGAGCCTTGGTTGAACACTGCCAAGACAGTCTCGACAATCTCATCATCAACAAATGCCAACTCACCCATAATGCTATTTTTTCCGAAAACATTTACAACTGCACGTTTGTCATCCATTCCTCTCAATGCTCGGACTCGGCGTTTCTCCTCAATTGTAAAAACTGTTCCCATTGCTTCATGTGTTACGGGTTAAGGAACAAAGAATATTACATCGCCAACAAACCCTATTCCAAAGAAGAATACTTTAAAAAAGTAAACTCTTTGCCATTATCTTCCTATAAAAATTATGAAAAATTCAAGAAACATTATTTTGAAATGATTCAAAGCGCTCCTTATCTTTTCATGTGGCGAAACGGAAGAATCCAGGATTCCACCGGCGATTTTTTAACCGACGTCCAAAATTGCATCAACTGTTATGAATTGACCCAAGGACGCGACTGTAAATATGTCCAAATAGCCTATCAAGTCACAGACGCCCAAGATTGCTCCTGTGTGAACGGAGAACTCGGATATGAAAATTGCGAATGTTTTCCAATGCCCATGAAATCCGCCTTCAATTTAAACACTTACAATGGAAGTGACATTTTTTACAGCGATATGTGCATGAACGGCAATGCCTCTCTTTTTGGATGCGTAGGTCTAAAAAGAAGCAAATATTGCATTTTAAATAAACAATACAGCGAAAAAGAATACAACGAACTCGTCCCCAAAATCATTGAACACATGCAAAAAACCGAAGAATACGGCGAATTTTTCCCGGCTTCCCTTTCCCCTTTTCATTACAACGAAACCGATGCCCAAGAATTTTTCCCTTTAACAAAGGAAGAAGCCGTGGCAAAAAACCACACCTGGCTGGAAAAAAAGAAAAAAGACTACCAACCCCAAACCTATGAAATGCCTGATAACATCAACGAAACTCCAAAAGAAATCGTAAACAATGTTTTGGCCTGCCAAGAATGCAAAAAAAACTACAAAATCATCACCCAAGAATACGAACTTCTCAAAAAACTACAACTCCCCATCCCTCGTTTGTGCTTTGAATGTCGGCATGCCCAACGCAGTAAATTTAGGAAAAAAAGAAAACTCTACATAAGAAAATGTGCGGGTTGTGAAATCCAAATCCAAACCAATTATGCACCGGATTGCCCGGAAAAAGTGTTTTGCGAAAAATGCTATATGGAGAAAATCTACTAAGTTACCCCTTTCGCTTCAATACCATAATAGTAATATCATCCTTCTGTTCATACCCTTGAGACCATTGCTTCACATCCGCGAGCAACGCGACCTTGATGGCCTCCGCACTCTGTAAATCGCACGATTGGGTGACCACGCGTTTGAATTCCGGCATGCCGTATTGCTCTTTTTCATTGCGCCATGCCTCGGGAACGCCATCCGTGTAAAGAATCAAACTATCCCCCACCGCCATGGGCACCTCGACCGCCTTCATCAGCGGCTCAATATCCGGCATCATTCCCAACGCAATTCCTCCGCGCGGGAGCTCATCCGTCTTAACCGGCGGGCCCGCTTTATATTGCAAAACCACCTCGTGCCCGGCGCTCACCAACTGCATTTTTTGCGTTTGCGTATTCCAATGCCACAACACCAACGTGACAAACATATTCGCCTTGGTTTTTTGTCGTAAAATCTTATTGGCTTCCACCAAAATCTTCACCGGATCTCCCAAATTCGCATAACTGTGAATCAGCGCATTCGTAACCGACACCAACAAGCCAGCCGGAACCCCGTGCCCGGTCACATCTCCCACATACCCAAAATAATTCACGCCATCGGCGGTGATAAAATCATACACATCACCTCCAACCTCAGCCGCAGGAATAACTCCGGCCGCGATATCAAGCCCCGCCACTTTTGGCATAGTCTTGGGAAGCAAATTTTGTTGAATTTCAGCCGCCAATTCCAATTCTTTGGTCAAACGTTCTCGGTACAATTTGGCTTCCACGCCTTTTTCCAAATCTGCGGCCATGGCATTGAACGTGCCGGCCAAAACCCCGACTTCATCTCGAGTTTGCACCACCACCCGCGTTTTTAAATCGCCTTGCCCCAATTGAATCGCACCGGCCTGCAATTTTTTAATCGGCCTCGTGATATTCAATGAGAAAAAATACGCATATCCAAGCCCCACAACAAATGAAAACAACGTGAGCAGCGCAATTTTCACCCACATGGCATGAATTCGCTCCTCCAAAATCGCATACGACGGCGAATACAAAACCGCATACTTTCCTTGATACGGAACAATTTCATTTTGAATCCGATCCAACGCATCAATAGGATCAACAATGTGCTGATTTTCATCTGTAAAGCTCACATTCCCGTCCACATCGGTTTTTACATAAACCACACGCCCGCTTTCCAACAAATAAGACGGATACGCAGCTTGAACTCGCGACAACAAAGCCTCGGGTGCAGAGCGCATTTCGCCCTGATATTGACTCGCAATTTCTTCGCTCGAGTCGTATAAAATTTCTCCCGCATAAGACACGATTCCAATGCCGGAAACTTCCTCGGTTTTATCAAATAATTTTTGAATTTCACGATTGAAATAAATAAAACTTTCCTCTCCCAAGTATTGTTCGTAAAAACCAACGACTTGTGGGGCGGTCAGGTCGGAAAAACTCTTCACCGACGTATACAAATCGCGAGACAACTCCACCGTCTTTTGCTTCACCAACAACACCGAAGAAACCCCAAACGAAACCATCAGGAACACGATCATTCCAAGGGTTAATTTTGTTTTGAGAGAACGGAGAAACATAATCAATGAAAATCAGAAGCTAAAAGGAGATTATCCAAACGAGGTTCATACAAAACATCTTTTTGCGAAACCACCAATGTTTTGGGCTCAAACAACGGAACGGCAAACACTTCCTTTTCCACAAGCAATTTCATCAATTCCGCCATTTCTTGCTGGCGTCGCGATTCCAAAAGATCTTTTTCCAAGCGCTCGATCAAAGTGTCGATTCCGGGATCCACATAACCGCCATAATTCATGGCGCCATACCGACCATCCGCGGTTTGCGAATGCACCAAATGCGTAAAAAAATCCGTGGCATCGCCAAGCTCGCTTTTCCACCCAAAAAAGTAAAGATCGCTCTCCCCTTTTGCAATGTGTGCGGCATAATCGTCAGCCGACCAATACGTCACCGTAACCTGAAAACCAATGGAATCAAGCTGGGTTTGAATATAGGTTCCCAACGCAGACATGCCTTCCGGAAGATCTAATGTCACGGCAATCGGCGTTACAGACTGGCCCACCAACGCTTGAGCCGCTTTAATGTCATAACTCGTCATTTCAACGTCCGGATTGTAACCCAACACTCCCCGACTCACGAATTGCGTGGGAGAAAGCGCATAACCCGACGTAAATGTCAGCAATTCCTCAGGAGAAAGCGCGAAAACCACGGCCTTCCGTAAATCTTGAGATTGGAACGGCGCATTGTCCTCTTTCATTCCAAATCCGAGCATATCCACTTCCAGAGCAGAAAGACTGGCCACAGGATAACCCGTTTGCAGCAGCGCATCTACAAAAACCGGCGGCGTCTCAGCCAACACATCAACCTCATTTCCGGAAAACACATTGTAGCGCTCAAATTTATCCGGAATATAAGAAAGCAAAAGACTCGAAAATGTCGGCGCTTCTCCCCAATAATCCGCAAAACGATCAAAACTCCAGTTATTCAGGCCCGCGGTTTCCACAAACACATACGGCCCGGTTCCGAGCGGTTTTTCAACCTCATCCGGCAACTCGGAAGGCACCATAAACAACATCGTCAATTCACTCACCAACAACGGATCCGGATCAGCGGTTGTAATCGACACAGTCAACGAATCGATTTTTTTCACACTCTCCATTCCGGAAAGCAACGTGGTCAACTTGGAATCCGGATGCGACTGCGCCCTCTCAAAACTGGCAAGCACATCATCGGCATCAAACGCAGAACCATCGTGAAAAACCACATTCGGGCGAAGCTTAAACTGCCACGTGGTGTCATCGAGCATTCCCCAGGACAACGCCAACGCCGGCTCCAGGTTAAAATCGCGATCAAAACGCACCAACCCTTCATAGCAATTGGAAAGATATTGACGCAAAACCACATCCACGGCTGTGGGCTCATAAGTGGTGAGCGGTTCGGCATACACAATCGAGAGCGTTTCATTACGTGAAATCGTGGGGCCGGAGGTGATATCCCCCAACAGCACACTCGATTCATTATTTACAAAAAGCACATACGACAATGCTCCGAGCGCGATCACAAAAAACGCCGTAAATACGATATCCCCTTTTGAGAGCCAAGCCACTTTCACCTGTTTTTCGGTTATAAAATATCAATATATTCTACCAGAAAACAGAAAAGAAAGCAACCCGCTCTACTCGCGTTTCAGCACCGCCAAAAACGCCTCTTGCGGCACCGAAACTTTGCCCATCATTTTCATACGTTTTTTCCCTTTTTTCTGCTTGTCGAGCAACTTATTTTTTCGGCTTACATCTCCGCCGTATAACCCGGCGATCACATCTTTTTTCATGGCCCCAATCGTTTCACGAGCGATGATTTTCCCTCCAATCGCCGCCTGAATCGCGACTTCAAAATTTTCCTTGGGCAAAATCCCCTTCAATCGCTTGGTCACCACACACCCGCGCTTGTACGCCGCCTCGCGATGAACAATCGTGGAAAGCGCCTCCAATTTATCGCCTGCCACCAAAATATCGAGCTTCACCAAATCCCCGGGCCGAAATTCCAAAAACTCATAACTCATGGACGCATACCCGGACGTGATGCTTTTCAACATATCGTAAAAATCAATAACCACCTCGGCCAATGGCAATTCATACGTGATCATGGCACGCGACGCATCCAAATATTTAATCGATTTCGAGACTCCGCGACGTTCGGTCAATAAAGTAAAAATCCCACCCAAATATTCTTTGGGTGCCAAAATTTCAACATGAATCCACGGTTCTTCAATCACTTTATAAAAATTCGGCTCCGGCAAAAAGGCGGGATTGGAAATGAATTCCATAGTGCCATCCATTCGTTGAATTTGATACGACACACCGGGCGCCGTTATCACCAAATCAAGATTGTATTCGCGAGACAACCGTTCCTGCACAATATCCATATGAAGAAGCCCCAAAAACCCGCATCGGAACCCAAATCCGAGAGCACTGGACTGCTCGGGCTCAAATGAAAGAGACGAATCATTGAGACTCAATTTTTCAAGCGCATCGCGAAGCATGGGGTAATCTTTTCCATCCACGCAATAAACACTGGCAAAAACAAAAGGCATAACTTTTTTATATCCGGGCAGCGGTTTGATCTGTAGCGGATCCAACTCAAGGCCATCGGGATTCCAAATCGTATCTCCAACGCGCGCGTCTTTCACCGCTTTCACTCCGGTAATCACATACCCAACCTCACCAATGGAAAGCGTGGGAGAACTCACCCATTTAAGCTGAAGATAACCCACCTCGAGCACCTCGGTCTCGGCTTTAGTGTTCAAAAATCGAATCTTATCTCCGCGTTTTAAACTTCCATCCATCACGCGAACATACGCCACCACGCCGCGATACGAATCGTAAAGAGAATCAAAAATCAGGGCCTTGGTTCCCTCATTCATACCCGTGGGCTTGGGCGGGGGCACGAGCTCAATCACGCGTTGAAGCAGGGCTTCGACATTGGTCCCCTCTTTGGCTGAAATTTGCAAAACCTCCTCGGGCCGAAACCCAAAAACTTCATTCAATTCATGCAAACACTTTTCAACATCCGCGGCCGGAAGATCGATCTTATTGATGACCGGAATAATGGTGAGATTGTGGTCCATGGCCATGTAGGAATTAGCCAACGTTTGCGCTTGAATCCCCTGCGTGGCATCCACCACCAAAATCGCGCCTTCGCACGCCGCCAAACTGCGGGAAACTTCGTAAAAAAAGTCCACATGCCCGGGGGTATCAATAAGGTTGAGTTGATAATTTGTGCCCTCGTGATCGTAATACATGCGCACCGGCTGAAGCTTGATCGTGATGCCGCGCTCCTGCTCGATGTCCATGGTGTCGAGCATTTGGCCATGCGTCATCTCGCGCTTGGTGATGGTTTTGGTGACTTCAAGAAACCGATCGGCCAACGTGGACTTGCCGTGGTCGATGTGGGCGATGATGCAAAAATTACGAATGTGAGAAAGGGGGTCGGTCATAAAAAATACTGCGATTGAAATGGACTTGTCACCCTGAGCTTGTCGAACGGGTGACGATTGAAAAATAAACTTTGTCACCCTGAGGCTCTCGAAGGGTGAGGAATAAAAAAATTAACCGGGGAAATATTACCAAAAACTCAGCCAAAAAAGATAAAAATTCCCCAAGTAGGGTTGACATAAAGAAAAATAGATGTACTATGTCGGCGCGCAGGTAGGTCAAGATCGTGCTGATAAGTAAGGGTGCTTCGGCATCCTTTGGACGAATTCCTCGTCCCGGCATACTTGTGCCTTTCTGCCTTTAGAGAGGTGCCCATGGCCGACAGGAATGGAAAGAAACGCCCCGGAGGAAACTACGGGAACGGGAAAAAAGAGAAAAAAAAAGGAGGGAACGAACCCTGCACTCAAAAGAAACCCGTCACACACGGAGTGACACGGTGGCAGGGCAAGAAGAAAAAGAAGGGGGCGGAAGGAACCCCTTAGCGCGCCTAGATTGCCCCAGCGCTTGAGCTTTACTCGCGCGGGGCACACCTCGACCCGGCGACCGGATCCCTCACAGGACCGCTCGCCACCCAGCCCACCGCGTCTCTGACTCGGTGGGCAACTTCTAATTGAATTTTTCCACTCAATCTGATATAATAAAAAGATTTCTTTTTGAAGTACCTCCCCTATGCAATTCAAAATCCCCCAAAACGTCCAACTCGAAGATAAGATCATAGGCCCGGTCACCTTAAGACAGCTTATAATTATAGGCGTTGGCGGAGGCATGGCGTATTTCATTTATGTGACCCTTGCAAAAATTTACATTCTCCAAGTCGCAGTCCTGGCCGCCGCCCCGCTCGCGCTCCTCACCCTGGCCATCGCTTTCCTTAAAATTCACGGCCTCACTTTCATCCAATACGTACTCGCAGCTCTTGAATTTTACATCAATCCCAAAAAACAAATCTGGGACCAAGGCGGTGGAGAAGTTTTCCTTTCCGTCACGACTCCGGCTCCCAAAAACACGAACGAGAAAAAACAAGAACAGCAACAAAAAGCGCCGATGAAAGACGTGGCCACGCTCGAAACTCTCGCTAAATCTCTCGATTCATACAGCCAAATGCTTTCTCACAAATAATAAAAACAAACCATGCCTGACGCCACTCTCACCCCCGCAACTCAAACCACCACGGCAACCACCGGCACGCCAGCCAACACAGGCGCAACCGCCCATACCGGGGACCCGTTGCTCCTTGTGAAAGACACGGTCAAAAACGCCCCAAAAAACGCGAACCACAGCACCCAACTTTACATGCGCATCGCGGAAATTCGCGACAACGTGGTAGTGCTCAAAAATGGCGGCATTCGCGCCGTGCTCAAGACGTCCAGCGTCAACATTCATCTCAAATCCGAAGAAGAACAAAACGCGGTCATTTATTCGTATCAAAATTTTCTCAACACCATCGAATTCCCGATTCAAATCGTAGTCCGCTCGAAAAAACTCGATCTCGACAATTACCTCGATCAACTCAACGACATTGCCGTTAAACAACAAAACCCACTTCTAAAAAATCAAACCACGGACTACATCGATTACATCAAGCGCTTGATCGAATACGCGGACATCATGCAAAAAGAATTTTACGTGATCATCCCCTACGACCCTCCTCGCGCCAAAAAAATAACGATTTTTCAAAAATTCGCCGAATTTGTTTCCCCTCGAGATAACGTCGCGCAACTACGTATCCGCCATCGCGAATTCGAATCTCTCAGAAAAGGGCTGATGCAACGCGTCAACATTGCCACGTCCGGCTTGCAAAACTGCGGACTCAAGGTGGACCAACTCACCACTCCGGAACTCGTCACGCTCTTCTACGAGTGTTACAACCCGCGCACCTCACGCATCCAAAAATTCGACAAAAGCGACGAACTCGACGTCATCCACGACCACGACCTTTTTGACGCCAAAAAGAAAATGCTCGAGGATGGGGGAGAGGGAGACGCATAAAGCCACCTTAACCTGCCTTGTCACCCTGAGGCTCTCGAATGGGTGACTTCAATCAAAACCTAATGCGAATGACGCATGAACAATTTTTTTATACAAAAAAAGCCCTAAAGAGCTAAGGTAAGGCGATTTTTAGTTGAAATAAAAATAAAAAAGCGTACCCTTTTGCCTTAAGAGTCCTTAATATAAGGCTTATGGCTGAAATCCAGGAATCACCATCCGCCGCCCCATCTAGTCCTCCTCCACCTCCCCTAAGTAAAGAAGAGATTGGGCAATATCTCCGCGTTGGATATTTAGCAATGTTGTTGACCCACTGGCCACTTAATAAAAATATCGGCCATTGTTTAACTGAAGGACAAGCCTATTTATTCCAACAAGAAAGAGATGTTCATGGACCTCTTGTCCAGGAGCTAAGTTATGAAAACCTCTCTTTACTAATTCCACCAATCCATCAAGCACGCATGCAGACCATGTGGGAAGCTGTCAAAGAACAACAGAAAAAAAGCGACGAAACAACACTAACCCTTGAAGACACATGGGAAAGAGCTCCCAAAATAACAGATAGAAAAAGCGAATCTTTTGTAGAAAGATCTCCTCTCCCCATTAAAAAAACATCCAGAAAAGTGGCTCGAGCATACATTGCCCCCACCCCTTCTATACCTACTATGCCAAGCAGAGAAAAAGACCTCGTTATGTGGAGGACAAGGGAAGGGACTGAACGAAGAGGATTATATGAAACGGATAAAATATATTTAGACGCTCTGGAAGCCTATCTAATAATGCTGTTGGAAAGACCGCCTTCGGATCCAACCGATCTCTTAGATATTCCTCCTTTGGTTATTACAGACGAAACTACCCGCCAAAAAGCCGCAAGACTTCTTGGCGAGGTAAAAGCGGTAAAATTACAGCATCTCGGATTCTCTGCAGTTAAAACAGAAACTCACGCCCAAAGAAAAATGAAATTACGAAAAAGTACAAAAGCCCCTTATATCATCCATCCCTGGAGGGCCGCTCTCGCCCATCATTTATACATAGCCTCTCATGATTTAGAAGAAACATCTCCTGAATCAGGAAACGAAGTCGGGATGACAATAGATACTATAATTAATGAAATCGCGATTCTAATCCATGACCTTGGGGAAGACACCGCTCTTGCAATTCAAGAAGTTGTAAAAGAAACAAGAAGGATAACAGGAGGAATTAATGCTAAAATAATCCAAAGAATAAGAACTGGATTTCCATCAAGAAGAGACGTCCACGATAATGGACGTGACCGACTTATCCCTCAAATTGAATTGGTTTGCGAAACCATTCAAAATAGACTATTTCATATTCTGCTCGCTCTAACCGATGGAGCAGAAAAAACAATGTTCCCAGGATATAAAAGGAAAGCCCTCGATCAAAGCGTTGCCGGAGAAAGACTCACAAGAGAAATTATCGGTGAGCCCGAAGAAAACGAAGGAGAAGAAAAACAACCAACCCTTCAAGCTTTCAGTAAATTCCCAATTCCAGACCCGGACCACACTAAAGGTCCAAGTACAATGCAATCTTTTCTAGTACGTGCTTTAGCCTTAGCCAAAGACAACACCGAACTCGAAGGCATGCTCCTTGGAAAAATTTTCGATCGATGTGACAACCTTAGCGACCATTTCGAGGATAAAGAAATCGAATCTCAACTCCGTAATTTGCGCGAGACGGCCGGATGTTTAATCGTTTATCTTATAGAGGATTATATTCCTACACATCCTGATCATAAACTTTATGGAGCTCCGGCACTCCTCATTGATAGAACATTGGAAGAATATACTCGCCTTCAAAAAGAAGGTCGACCCCCTTCACTCACAGCAATAGACACTCAATACATCGCCTATTTGCGCGAAATTAAAGATATTGCCCCGCGCCCGCCATTACCTCCCCGAGCGCAAAAGGCCGTAAACGAATTTAATGAAGCAAGAACCCGACCCCGCAACGGAAAACACCATAAAACAACGCCCCCACTCGCAGCATAATAAAAAACTGAGCGACCTACGGGTCTCGTGGGCCCCCACGCACGTAGCGCCAGCGAAGTGCGCTCCCCCCGGCATTTCCTCAGCGCGAAAACAACTCGGAGAGGGAGTTCGCGAGGGGGAACCAGCCGTTCCCCTTTCGCATAATAAAAAGCCCTGTCTTGGCGGCGACCTACTCTACCATGGCTCAGACCATAGTACCATCGGCGCTGAATGGCTTAACGACTGTGTTCGGGATGGGAACAGGTGTACCCCATTCGCTATAGCCACCAAGACAGGACCTTTTATCAATTGAACAAACAAATGATGCAGTCCTCTCCCCTTTTTTACAAGGGAAAAAATAAATTAGGCGTTTATAAAATCAATATAATATCCATTCACAGAAATTGCACGTCAAAGAAAGATTGTACATTACAAAAATCAATGGTCTGTTAGTACTTCTCGGCTAAACACATCGCTGTGCGTACACCTGAAGCCTATCAACCCGGTAGTCTACCGGGAGACTCATAGGGATCTTTTTCTTGGAGGGGGCTTCCCGCTTAGATGCTTTCAGCGGTTATCCCGTCCGAATATGGCTACCCAGCTATGCCACTGACGTGACAACTGGTGCACTAGAGATTCGTTCACTCCGGTCCTCTCGTACTAGGAGTAACTCTCCTCAAAAATCCTTCAACCACGGCGGATAGAGGCCAAACTGTCTCACGACGTTTTGAACCCAGCTCGCGTACCACTTTAATCGGCGAACAGCCGAACCCTTGGGACCTTCTCCAGCCCCAGGATGTGATGAGCCGACATCGAGGTGCCAAACCGGATCGTCGATATGAACTCTTGGATCCGATCAGCCTGTTATCCCCGGCGTAACTTTTGTCCGATGAGCGACACCCCACCCACGTGGTGGTGCCGGATCACTTTCACCTGCTTTCGCATCTGTTCGACTTGTAGGTCTTACAGTCAAGCTCCCTTATGCGAATACACTATCGCGCTGATTTCCATCCAGCGCTAGGGAACCTTCGCGCGCCTCCGTTACTCTTTAGGAGGCATCCGCCCCAGATAAACTACCCAGCAAACACGGTCCCCCCAATAAAGGGGGTTAGAGTCAAAGTAACGCAAGAGTGGTATCTCAACGGTGGCTCAACCCCAACCGAAATCAGGGCCTCAAAGCCTCCCACTTATGCTGCGCAAGCATTACCTCAACCCAATGTCAACTTATAGTAAAGCTGCACAGGGTCTTTTCGTCCTGCCGCGGTCAATCGGTATTTTTACCGATATTATAATTTCACCGGATCTATCGCTGAGACAGTGCTCATGATCATTACGCTATTCGTGCGGGTCTGAACTTACCAGACAAGGAATTTCGCTACCTTAGGACCGTTATAGTTACGGCCGCCGTTCACCAGGGCTTGACTTCAAAGCTTCGATCCGAAGACCTAACTTATCCATGTGACCTTCTGGCACTGGGCAAGCGTCAGCCCCTATACATCCTCTTACGAGTTTGCAGAGACCTGTGTTTTTGATAAACAGTTGCATGAGCTCTTTAACTGCGGCCAATCCCTCTGCCGTTTAAAGCAAAGCGATTGGCAGACCTTATCCCGAAGTTACGGTCGCTATTTTGCCGAGTTCCTTAGCGATAGTTATTCCGTTCACCTTAGTATACTCTACCTATCCACCAGCGTTGGTTTGCGGTACGGAAACGTGCATTTCTCGCCTCGAAGTTTTTCTTGTCCGCTGAACACAGGAGGATCACTCCGCAAAGCGAAGCTTTCCATCACTTCTCGCCTCCTTCCCGAAGGAAGATCTCTTCTGATTTGCATGAAGAGATATAGACTTAAAGTTTAGACGTGAATTCATTAACACGCCCTCCTTCTCCAATGGCGTCACTCCTAGGCTAGCGCCGCTTTCCGCTGACCTGAATACTCATCAAAACCCCGAAGGGTCTTGAATCGCAAACAGGGGCTTCCAGCTTTGCTTGGGCGAAATGCCCGTTGTACAGGAATATTAACCTGTTGTCCATCGGTTACCCCGTTCGGGTTGGCCTTAGGACCGACTAACCCCAAGTCGATTAACGTGGCTTGGGAAACCTTGGACTTTCGGTGACCAAGTTTTTCACTTGGTTTACGTTACTTATGCCAACATCGTCACTTCCATTCACTCCACCGTACCTTACGATACGGCTTCACTGCGGAATGGAACGCTCCTCTACCACACCTTGTTCCCGAGGGAACAAGATATCCATGTCTTCGGTTGAAAGTTTGAGCCCCGTTGTATTATCAGCGCCAAATCTCGTCAAAAGACAGTAGACCAGTGAGCTGTTACGCACTCTTTAAAGGATGGCTGCTTCTAAGCCAACCTCCTGGTTGTCTGAGAGATCTGACATCTTTCTCCACTGAACTTTCATTAGGGACCTTAGACGATGGTCTGGGCTGTTTCCCTTTTGTCCGTGGCACTTAGCTGTCACGGACTGACTCCTGTGAGGTACATTGTGGTATTTGAAGTTTGTCTCGGTTTGGCAGACTTATTTCGCCCCCTAGCCGAAACAGAGCTCTACCCCCACAACTTAACGCACAAGGCTAACCCTTAAGTTATTTCGAGGAGAACCAGCTATCTCCAGGTTCGATAGGAATTTCTCCACTACCCACAGTTCATCCCACGATCTTGCAACATCGTTGGGTTCGGCCCTCCAGCCACTGTTAAGTGACCTTCAGCCTGACCATAGGTAGCTCACCTGGTTTCGGGTCTAGTGCATGAGACATAATCGCCTTTTAAGACTCGCTTTCGCTACGGCTTCGGGTAAATCTCCCTTAACCTAAGCCTCATACAACTAACTCGTTGGCCCGTACTACAAAAAGTACGCCGTGACCCCGCCGAAGCGAGGCGCCGACATCTTTTAAGCATAGAGTTTCAGGTTTATTTCATCCCCCTACCCGGGGTACTTTTCACCTTTCCCTCACGGTACTAGTTCACTATCGATCTCGAAACCTCTTTAGCCTTGGAGGGTGGTCCCCCCAGATTCAAACCGGATTTCACGTGTCCGATTTTACTCAGGTACCTATTCAACCGAATACATTGTTTTCGTCGACGGGGCTATTACCCTCTATGGCGACTCTTTCCAGAGTCTTTGACTAACAATGCAGTCGATTGCCGATCTCATCAGCAATCGGATACAGGCCCTACGACCCTCTCTCGGAAACGGCTGACACCTATCACGCCGAAAGAGTTTAGGCTGTTCCCTCTTCGCTCGCCACTACTAAGGGAATCTCAAAATTGATTTCTTTTCCGCAGGTACTAAGATGTTTCAGTTCCCTGCGTGTCCTCCCCGCAAATGCGGGGTAATTCCACATAACTGGAATTGGGTTTCCCCATTGGGAAATCCTCGAGTCAACGTCTGCTTAGCAACTCGTCGAGGCTTATCGCAGCTAACCACGTCCTTCATCGGAGTTTCGAGTCAAGGCATCCACTCTACGCCTTTTTTACAATTTAAGTAACGTACAATCTTTAACGTGCAATCCCTATAAATGGAATTGCACAACGAACTGACATTTTATATGCCAGTGAAATTATACTGACCTTAAACGCCTAATTTTCAAAGATCTAAAAAAAGTGTGCGTCTTGCACACCCCTAAACCTAAATAAACTAGGTTTGCAATTTAAGCTTAGGGTTGCGCAGGAGGAAAAATAAAGATCAACAGAGAAGATGTAAAAGATAAACTTTCCTAAATGCGGGGAGATTATAGGGAGCGAAAAAGGTAAAGTCAACACATTTTTTAGACTTTTTTTAAGCTGCGCCAAAATAGGGCCCCAAAGCGCCCATAAACCAAGCTTGAAGCGTGCCTGCGGCCCACATCAATCCCCCCAAAAAAGTAACCACGCCCAACAATAATAAAAAGGTATACGTTCCTCCTCCACCCAAATACTGCTCCGCAAATCCAATGTCTCCGATTTGACCTTTCACACGTTCCCGATACACGATGAGTAAAAAGCCTATAATTGAAACCGTGAATCCAACGACATATCGCATGGGAGAAATTTTAAAAAAATCGATACTTTTATTTAAGCAAAATTTAAGAAAAAATCCAAAGATTAAAAAAAGGATTGTTCTTTTAAGAGCCAATGTTTAAAATGCAGTTCGCATAAGAAAAAATCACTTTGGGGTTGTAGCTCAGTTGGCTAGAGCGCCTGGTTTGCAACCAGGAGGTCAGGGGTTCGAGCCCCCTCAACTCCACCAGCACGCATGGAGCGCAGCGAAGTGCGCTCCCCCTATTCTCTCTTCGCATTTTTTTCCTAGCATTTCCGTATCCCAGCCCTTGCACCGTGGGGATGTAGCTCAGTTGGCTAGAGCGCGTCGTTCGCAACGACGAGGTCGGCGGTTCGAGCCCGCTCATCTCCACCAAAGAAAAAATGTTTCACATTTTTTCTCTCTCCTGCATTTTCTACGCATTGTTTTCTTTCCTCTTTTTCTCAACAAAAGAAACTTTTTTACATACAAAAAATTTACCCTTTGGTTTCTCTGTGAAGTAGGAATGCAAAGGGAAACACAAAATGCAAAATACGAAGGAAAGAAAGAAGAAAAAAACGTAAAACGTTTTTTTCTGGTGGGCGGGGGAGGACTCGAACCTCCGACCTCAACATTATCAGTGTTGCGCTCTAACCAGCTGAGCTACTCGCCCGTAGGAAAAAGTTGAAAGTAAGGGTTAGTCCGCCGAAGGCGGCGTTTTGGAGCGAAAGCGGCGAAAACAAACTTGTTTGTTTAAAGCCGATTGAGCGAGAAAACGGTCCCGCGCAGCGGGACAAACCCGATGAGAAAACCTTGACCGAAGGGCACCATAGCTTTCCGCCCCGCGGAATGCTACTCGCCCTCCTTAAATTTAAAAGAACTTTTCGTACACGGAGTTTAAGGAACCCCTTTCCCAAAGTCAACGAAAAAAAGCGCAATCCATGCGCTTTCGTTTCGCCCAACCCTGACAGTCTTATTGTAATAGAGAATTTTTTGATCTACCGTTTTTTGGTCTTAAGCCACTTGCGCGACTTAGACCAGGCCTTGAATCCGAAGATTCAAAACCTCGACCTAGAAGTAATAATACTCCATAAAAGGAGGTGGTCCATCCGCAGGTTCTCCTACGGATACCTTGTTACGACTTAGTGCCAATCAGAGATTTCACCTTAGGTCCGCGAACGCGGAACTTCGGGTGCCCTCTCCTTTCATCACTTGACGGGCGGTGAGTACAAGACCCAGGAACATATTCAACGCGCCATGGCTGATGCGCGGTTACTAGCGATTCCAGCTTCATGGGGGCGAGTTGCAGCCCCCAATCCGAACTAAGATCGGTTTTAAAGGATTGGCTCCGCCTTACGGCTTGGCTACCCGTTGTACCGACCATTGTAGCACCTGTGTCGCCCTAGGTATAAAGGCCATGCTGATTTGACGTCATCCTTACCTTCCTCCCCGTTAAACAGGGCAGTCTTCTTAGAAAAATGCAACTAAGAACAAGGGTTGCGCTCGTTTACGGACTTAACCGAACACCTCAAGGCACGAGCTGACGACAACCATGCAGCACCTGTCACTGCGTTCCTTACGGCACTCTCACCTTTCGGCAAGATTCGCAGGATGTCAAACCTAGGTAAGGTTCCTCGCTTACTATCGAATTAAACCAGATGCTCCACCGCTTGTGTGGGTCCCCGTCTATTCCTTTGAGTTTTAGTCTTGCGACCGTACTCCCCAGGCGGGATACTTAATGTGTTAACGTCACCACTGATCCCGGTCGAGCGGGACCAACAGTTAGTATCCATCGTTTACGGCGTGGACTACCGGGGTATCTAATCCCGTTTGCTCCCCACGCTTTCGTCCATGAGTGTCAGAACTTAGCCAGTCAGCTGCTTTCGCTTTTGGTGTTCCTCGGTGTATCTACGGATTTTACCCCTACACACCGAATTCCACTGACCTTTCTAAGTCTCTAGTTTGCCAGTTTTGAGTACCATACCCCAGTTGAGCTAGAGTATTTAACACCCAACTTAACAAACCACCTGCGGACGCTTTACGCCCAATGATTCCGGGTAACGCTTGCACCATTTGTATTACCGCGGCTGCTGGCACAAATTTAGCCGGTGCTTATTCCTGGGGTACCGTCAAAATTCTTCCCCCAGAAAAGAAGTTTACACCCCGAGGGGCGTCATCCTTCACGCGGTGTTGCTCCATCAGGCTTTCGCCCATTGTGGAAGATTCTTTACTGCTGCCTCCCGTAGGAGTGTGGGCCATGTCGCAGTCCCACTGTGGCTGATCATCCTCTCAGACCAGCTACCCGTCATAGCCTTGGTGGGCCGTTACCTCACCAACTAGCTGATAGGACGCAGGCGCCTTTCATACCGGCCGAAGCCTTTACCCTTGCGGGACTATCCAGTATTAGCCACGCTTTCGCGTGGGTATCCCTGAGTATAAAGTAGCTACCAACGTATTACGCACCAATTCGCCGCTCCCAGCACCCTACCGACAACCGCGCAAACACATTAAGGGTTGTAAGCAAAGTGCTGGGCGCTCGACTTGCATGTATTAAACACACCGCCAGCGTTCACCCTGAGCCAGGATCAAACTCTCCATATAAAAAAGTTATGACCATCCTAGCTGGATGGAAAAAAATTCAAACCGAATTTCAAAGTGATAGACAAAGATTCTCTATTACAATCAAACTGTCAAGGAGCGCGTCTCCCGGGGCGCAAGGTTCTAAAAACACCTATTCCGTCAAAAGGAGCACGGTCATTCTATCAATGGTTTTTTAGATGTCAAACGATTTTTCAAAAAAAGTCCTAAAACCCCACTCCATTACAAGGCAATAAAACCAATTTACGTCATCGGATAGAACATACCCACATCTATAAAAAAGAGGTATACTGTTAAAGAACCTTTTTAATTTTTACTTTTAAAAAATCAAAAAAATGAACACGTCCTCCACGGCTCACAGCCAAAAACAAATCAAAAACAGTATTTTGATTCCCACCGTCATCGAACGAACACACGAAGGCGAACGCTCATACGACATTTACTCACGCTTACTCAAAGATCGCGTTCTTTTCTTAGGAAGCGCCATCAACGACCAAGTGGCCAACTCCATCATCGCGCAATTGCTCTTCTTGGAAAAAGAGAATTCAACAAAAGACATCATTATGTATATTCAATCCCCGGGCGGACACGTCACCGCGGGCTTGGCGATTTACGACACCATGCAATACATTCGTCCGGATGTATGCACCGTATGTATAGGAATGGCCGCGTCCATGGGAGCCGTGTTATTGGCCGCCGGAGCTAAAGGGAAACGCTACGCTCTTACCCATGCCGAAATCATGATTCATCAACCCTTGGGCGGAGTCGAAGGACAAGCGTCGGACATTGAAATCCATGCCCGTCATATCATTCAAACTAAAAAACGACTCAACACAATTCTGGCTCACCATTCCGGTGCCCCATTCAAGACCGTTGAAAAAGACACGGACCGCGACAACTTTATGACTGCGGAAGAAGCCATGAAATACGGCCAATACGGCTTGATCGACAAAGTCATCACACGCCCGCCGGTGGAACTTTCAAAGTAAAACGTTTTTAAACAAGTGGGAGAGGAAAATTTTTGTGAAAATTTTCAAGGATACGCATGGAGCGTAGCGGAATGCGCTTGAGAAAATCATTGAATATCAGCGAATTATTGAAAATTCAACACGTGGCTGAAAATGGGGCATCCTTCTCAAGGACACTCACTTCGTTCGTGTCTGGTGAACAAAAATTCTTCCTTCCCGCTTGTTTCTAACAAAGGGAAAAAAATCAAAATG
The DNA here is from genome assembly GCA_041658685.1 of Candidatus Gracilibacteria bacterium. Taxonomy (NCBI): domain Bacteria; phylum Candidatus Altimarinota; species Candidatus Altimarinota bacterium. The sequence goes on from JBAZZS010000001.1 coordinate 541,927, forward strand.
CGACACTTCGCTTCGCTACGTGTCTTAGCAGACGATCTCCTCAGGAGCGATCGAACCGCGGTGGCCAAAGAGACATCAATGACCTTATACAATAGAATTCGGCTCTTCCCTCAAAGAAGGATCTGTTGTTCCCGAAGCCTTTGATTTTTTCGACTTAAAAGAAACATCTGATTTTTGCTTAGCCTTGAGCACGGCAAAATCAATGATTTTCCCCGCCACATCCACTCCCGTGGCTTCCGTAATTCCCTCAAGCCCGGGGTTGGCATTGAGCTCCATGACTACGGGACCGGTTTTTGTTCGCAACAAATCCACTCCCGCCAAATCCAAACTAAAAGCACGCGTGGCATCCAACGCCAATTTTTCTTCTTCTTTTGTTAAAACAACGGGAATTCCTTTTCCTCCACACCCGATATTGGACCTAAAATCCCCTCGTTTTGATTTTCTCTCCATAGACGCAATCACCTTATTATTCACCACAAAAACACGAATATCATGCCCCGCGGACTCCTTTACATATTCTTGAATAAGCAAACTCCGATTCTGTGCATCCGCCCAAATAATATCCAAGGCCGACAAAAGAGATCGACGACTTTCCACAATCGCCACTCCCCTTCCCAACGACCCGTGTGGCGTCTTAATAATAATAGGAAATCCGCCCACGCGCTTAATCGCATCATCCATATATTCAAAACGTTTCAAAATCACGGTTTTAGGCATTTTAATTCCCGCATGACTCAAAATTTGAAGCATACGAATTTTATTTTTCGCGCGCATCACCGGCATATAACCGTTCACCAATTTCATCCCCATTAAAAGGAGATGTTTATTAAGAGTCAGTTCCAAATCCACATTATTGCAAACACTCGGACGCGGAATGATCACATCCATTTTCGGAAAAGGATTCCCCCCGTAAAACACCTTCATCTCTCCATTTTCATAAAAAAGCTGACAACGTTCGAATCGAAACACTTTCATGGTGTGACCGCGAGCCCGACCCGCAGCCAACAACAACTTATCGTGCGCGGAAAGACGCCTCGATTTGAGACTGGTCCTCCACCACTCCGAATTGTAAACCAAGATACCAATATTCATCGCGACGAATTGTAAGGGCATGCAAAATAAAAGCAAGCAAAAGAGCCTTGTCGCTTGAGAGAAAAACCCCTACAATCAAAGGAGCTCTGCAAGGGTTATCTTCTCTTTAAAAAAATCTCCACATGCAAAAAATAAAAAATCCGACACTTCGCTTCGCTGCGTGTCTACTCGCGACTCTGGCCTTTTTACTCCCCGGTTGTGGAGACGGCGACACAGCCACCACCGAGCCCATCAGCCAAATTGAACCCATCGCTTTTTACCGTGCCATTGAAATTCAAGATCTTGGAATGCAAGTCCCTGAAAATTGGGAAACCATCACCGAATTTTCTTCTCAATACCCAAAAAACACGCTGGTCGCCTTTCGCAACAATGTGCAAGATCACGACTTTATCGCCAATATCAATGTGGTCCAAAACCCGGTGACCGAAGGCACCCAAAGTGCGGATTACGCGCTCACCATGCTGAACACGCTCTCGGGCCAATTGGTGAATTTTAAAAAAATCAGTCAAACCGATTTTAATGTGAATATTGCCGGCACCTCAGTCCCCACATATTTAATTGAATTTGAGGGCACCAACGACTCCACCGAGCCGGTGCGCAAATTCATTCAACTCTATGCCGTAAAGGGAACCACGGCTTATATTGTAACCGGGACGTATGACGCCTTGGACACGCAACTCGCGATTGATCAAGTTAAGCAAAGTTTGAAGACGGTGTATTTGAAGTAAATAAGCGAGCACAATTGGAATCTGGCCCGAAACAAATAAAAACCCATGGCTTGGGGAGCTTTGGAGATGGAGATGATTTTCATGAGAAATAAATTAAAAAAGCATCAACTTGCCATTTTGCGAAAAATATAATTTAATTTGAAAGAATTTAACATAACTTTATGGAAATTCGAAAACACGATCCCCGTACATGCGAGCGCGGACCAGACGACGCATACATTGGAACGCTCCGGCCCAGAGGAATCCCTTGGGGTCTTCCGGACACAGCCGCACGCCGAGAAGCTCCACAAATTTTATTGAATTTTGACGCTTTTGAAACAATTTTAAAAGAAGCCGCTAACATTCTAAATCAAAAAAACCTAGAAATAATACTGACTCAATTAATACAAGCCCTTGAATTGATGATAAAAGAGGAAAGAGAAAGACAAAAAACTGTATATGAAATGGCAAAAGAAAATGCCTGTTGGAAAATACATGCCGACTACATGCACCCACATTTTCAAAACTATATGAAAATTCTCGAACTCGCGCTACGAACTGCCATTGAATTATTGGGAAGATCGATACATCGAGAATTATCAACCGAAGGGGCTCTAGAATTTCCAATAGAACCCACTCAAAAATTCGATTTGGATTTCATCCGAGGAACACTTTTGGATTTAAGGACACTTTTGCGAATAACCCATGAGCAAGTGGTAGTTAGAATGGCAAAAAGACAGGATCATAAAAATTAGTAGTGGTGCCCGGGGTGGGAGTCGAACCCACACGACTTTTTAGGTCAAGGGATTTTAAGTCCCCCGTGTCTGCCATTCCACCACCCGGGCGGAGCACATTTTATTGGAGGTGCGAACCGGAATTGAACCGGTGTACGCGGTTTTGCAGACCGCTGCGTAACCACTCCGCCATCGCACCAAAATTTTCAAAAATCAAACGCCACGTCATCATAACATATGGTGGGTCAGGTGGGTATCGAACCCACGGCCAATTGCTTAAGAGGCAACTGCTCTACCCCTGAGCTACTGACCCACATTCACAAACGATTCAATGAACAAAGCGGCGCTATTTTAATGAAAAAAACCGGGAAGACCAAGAGGAATTTATAAAATCCACTGTAGTGTTCATCTTTTTGTTAGAAAAATTTAATCATCACCTGCTATAGTAAAGCCATGAGACTCAAAACCATCTTCGTCTGCCAATCGTGCGCCGCACAAAGCCCAAAATGGGTTGGAAAATGCCCCCAATGCAACGCGTGGAACAGCTTGATCGAAGACACGATTCGCACCGACTCTCCGGCCAAAGAGCGCCAACACCGCAACCTTCAAACCCCAATCCCCACTCCCCTTTCAGAAACCTTAACAAACATGGAACGCACGCCCACCGGAATTAATGAATTCGACCGCGTGCTCGGCGGCGGTTTGGTCAACGGAAGTCTACTCCTTTTAGGAGGAGAACCCGGGATTGGAAAATCCACGCTCACTCTCGAGCTTTGCGAAGGGATCAGTAAATCCAAATCAAAAATCCTTTACATTTCCGGAGAAGAATCCGTGGCCCAAATCGCGCTCCGCGCCAAACGCTTGGGAATACGATCCGAAAAACTCCTGCTCGTGAATGAAACATTCCTCGAGCCAATTTTATCGCTACTGGATCAACAAAAACCCGATTTCGCAATCATCGATTCCATTCAAGTCATGTCCACTGAAAACGCCGAAGGCATGGCCGGCGGCATCACCCAAGTTCGCGCGTGCGCCGAAGCGCTCATGGAACACGTGAAATCAAAAAACATGTCCCTGCTCATCGTGAGCCATGTGACCAAAGACGGAAATCTCGCAGGCCCCAAAACTCTCGAACATCTTGTGGACACGGTTCTTTATCTCGAAGGCGATCGTTACCACGACTTACGCCTCCTCCGAGGAGTTAAAAATCGATTCGGATCCACTCAAGAAGTTGGAATTTTCGAAATGACGGAAACCGGGCTCAAAGAAGTTTCCAATCCTTCTCAAATGTTGCTCAAGCATCGCCCGAATAATCCGCTCGGATCCTGTCTGACCGTCACCCTGGAAGGCACTCGCCCGCTCCTTGTCGAAATTCAAGCCCTCACTCACACCACCGCTTTTGGTTATCCCAAACGTGCAGCCTCGGGATTCGACCTCACTCGGCTTGAATTACTCATCGCCGTGCTTCAAAAACATGCAGGCCTCAATCTCGGCAATCAAGACGTTTATGTAAATGTGGTGGGCGGACTCAAAATCAAAGATCCTTCCGTAGATCTTGCGGTCTGCCTCGCCATCGCCTCTTCTTTTTATAAAAAACCTCTAGCCCAAGACCTCACCGCATTCGGAGAAATCGGACTTTCCGGAGAAATCCGTGAAGGAAACCAACATAAAAAACGACTGCACGAAGCCAAACAATGGAGTTCTCAAATTCTAGTTCCCGGAAAAATCAACACCCTCAAAGAAATGCTGGGAATGATTTAATTATTGTCTCGTACACCCCGGATTTTCTTCCCCGTTATAAAGGAAAGCGGTGCATACATTCAAGATGCATTGCGGAGCTGCGGACCACGGCCCATTGCACCCATCCAAACATTCCATATCGGAATCAATATTTTCGGCATACCATTCTACATTGAGCGTCCCATACGCGCAAGAATTCATGCAATCCGCATCGGTTTCACAATAATAAGCCATCTTATTGTTTTCTACGGTTTTAAATACCCAAATCCCAATCCCCACTAAAAAAAGAAACCCTATAAAAACAAAAATTTTACGCATAAAAATAAATTGAATTAAAAAAATTATTGGTGAGTACAATTGGAAGCCGGCAACCCATCTTCTCGAAAAGCGACACAACTGTTTTCAATGCATTGAGGCGCCGCCATCCGGTCTCCGGCACACCCATCGTCACACAATTCTTCTTGCCCTTCAAACCAAGAAAAATTAACCGCTCCATACCCACACGAATTCACACAATCCAAATCCATTTCACAATAATATTTCATCTCATCACTCACTACGGGCTCAGACGTACAAGCACTCAAAAAAACAACGCCCATCATTAGCCCAAAAAACAACCGCGACTGCCCCCTCCAAAATGAATTTTTCATTAAATTTTCATTAAAAAATAATTACAATTTCATCCCAAAAAATTGGATCGCATTCTGAGTCGTCTCCTCTTCAATTTTCCCTACAGATCCATGCCGCACCTCAGCCACCGTCTCAACCAATCGGGGAAGAAACGACGATTCATTCTTTTTCCCGCGCAAGGTCTGATGCGGCAAAAACGGCGCATCGGTTTCCAAGAAATAGCGATCCGGCGGGCACGCAGCCACCACTCGACGCAACTCCTCACTCTTGGGATAACTCACCACCGCCGTAAACGACGTATGCCACCCTTTTTCCCAAATTTTCTGGGCCGCTTCCAAGTTTTCCGAGAAACAATGAAAAACCACACGCAACATCTTTTCCTCCTCCAAAATCGCAAAAACATCCTCAAACGCCTCACGACAATGAATAATCACCGGCAAATTTACTTTTTTAGCGAATTGCAACTCCTCGCGAAACACGCGTTGTTGCTCCTCTTTTGTGATTTTCATATGAAAATAATCGAGCCCAATCTCTCCAATGGCCACAATTTTCGTAGAGCCCGATGCCCGATCCTCCTCAATTTTTTGTGAAAAAGTCGTCCCCACAGACAAATCCCATCCCGCGCCATCATACGGATGCACGCCCAATGCACAAAAAACCGACTCATGTTTTTGAGCCAATTCAAGACCTTTTAACGAACTCGTCACATCAAAACCAACCGTGATCAATGGCGACACTCCCGCCGCTTGCGCACGCTCAATCAACGCGCGACTCGCCTCGTCCGTCTCAACAAAACCGGGAAAATAAAGATGGGTATGAGTATCGATGAGCATTGCGCAGATTCTATCGTTTCTATAAAAAATTCACAAACCATTGCCACCTATCAATCTCCCTGCTAAACTACTCCATGTTCTTCTCGTAAAAAAAATCTCATGAATCGCCTCAACTTTGCATCTTCGGCCGTTTCCGAAAAAAACTCATCTGTTCGAGGCGCTTTTGGAGAATACTTTTTTTACTTTAACTGATCCTTTGCCGTAGGGAAGCGCTCTGCATTCAAATTTCTTCCTCGCGGCACACGAGGATTTTTTTTGTTTATTATTTTTTTAACCCCTTTTACAATGGGTACCAAATCGTTTAGTCCCGTATTCGCCCCTCATATGACTCGCCCTTATCTTTATTAAAGCCTCCGCTTCTTCTCATCCTTTAAAACCAGACACCATGATCATCATCATGAAACGCAACGCTCCGGAAACCGAGGTTCAACGCATCATTGACGAAATGCGTGCCGCCAAACTTCAACCCATGCCCTTAATCGGCACCGAACGCGTGGTCATCGCAGTCATCGGAGACGAGCGAGGTCTCGATGTTTCTCATATCAAATCCCTGCCAGGCGTCAGCGACGTTATGCCGGTTTTACAACCGTACAAACTCGCAGCGCGCGACACCAAACACGAAAACACGATCATTGACATCAATGGCGTCAAAATCGGAGGAAAACAAATCGTAGTCATGGCCGGACCATGCTCTGTCGAAAGCGAAGAACAAATCAACGAATCCGCCAAAGCCGCGAAAAAAGCCGGAGCCACCATCTTGCGCGGAGGAGCGTTCAAACCGAGAACCACGCCCTACGCCTTTCAAGGCATGGGCGAAGCAGGCCTCAAAATCATGCGCAGTGCTGCGGACTCAAACGGTTTATTGGTCGTCACCGAGCTCATGGACACGCGCGATGTAAATTTAGTTTCCAAATACTCGGACATTGTCCAAATCGGGACACGCAACATGCAAAACTTCAACCTATTAAAAGAAATCGGGAAAACGCAAAAACCGGTTTTGCTCAAACGCGGGCTCTCGAGCACAATTAAAGAATGGCTTCTCGCTGCGGAATACATCATGAGTGAAGGCAACCATAAAGTGATGTTGTGTGAACGCGGAATCCGCACGTTCGAACCGGAAACACGCAACACATTCGACATCAATGCCATCCCGTTAGTGAAAGAACTCAGCCACTTACCCGTGATCGCAGACCCAAGTCATGGAACCGGAAAACGCATTCTCGTAGCCCCTGTGGCTCGTGCCGCGATTGCGGCCGGAGCCGACGGTCTCATCATCGAAATGCACCCGCATCCGGATCAAGCCATGACCGATGGGGATCAATCCGTCACCCCGGAGATGCTCGTGGACATGATGAAAGACTTCAAAAAAATCGCAAAAGCGGTAGGCAGAGAGTTATAAAAAATAACTAAAAACAAGTGGTCAGGAAGAATTTTTATTCGCATGGGAACGAAATGCCTCGGATCATGATTCTCGGCATTTCTTCCTTAAAAATGCTCACAAAAATTTTCCTCTCCCACTTGTTTTCTGCTTAATTTCTTCAAAAATTTAGGATATATTAAAAACACTTTTTAATCCTCCCTCCCCATGTGGCTCACTCGCGTTTCTTCGTCTCATTTCCTCAAACTTCTCAACTGGCGCGACGATTCGTATGAAATCCAAATCGAACCCGGATTGTTTCAAAAAATTCCCGCAGACCTCAAGGATCAAGAATTCGGCGAAAAATATTGCATCGTCACCGACACCAACACGCGTAAATTTTACGGAGAACGATTGCTCAAAGCCTTACACGAAGCCGGATTGGAAGCCAGCATGATCTCGTTCCAAAGTGGCGAAGGTCGAAAAACACTCGAAACCATTGGAAAATTAGCGGAACAAATGGTACAGCTCGGACACCATCGCACGTCCTGCGTCATCGCCTTGGGAGGCGGTGTGGTGGGCGACATCGGTGGATTTTTAGCCTCGATTTTCATGAGAGGAATCCCATTCGTGCATGTGCCCACCACCTTATTGGCCATGGGCGATTCCGCAATTGGCGGAAAAACCGGAGTAGATCTCCGCATCGGAAAAAACTTGGTGGGAACCACGGCCCAACCACAAAAAGTCTATGTCGACCCGGCCCTGCTCGCGACTTTACCTAAAAAACAGATTCAAAATGGCCTCGCGGAAATCATCAAGCACGGACTCATTGCGGATCGAAAAATTTATAAAATCCTTAAAAAATTCCCAGAAGACGCGGGCAATGCCAACACCGTGCTTCTGACCAAACTCCTCATCCGTTCCTGCAAAGTCAAAACGCGCATTGTGGAAAAAGATGAACGCGAAACCGGAGTGCGCATGCTTCTCAATTATGGACACACCATCGGCCACGCCATTGAATACGCCAGCGGCTACCGCCTCAGCCACGGCCAAGCCATTGCCATTGGTATGAACCTCGAAAATCGCCTTGCCGTAGATCTCAAACTTCAATCCCCCAAAACCTGCGAACAAATCGAGCAAGTCCTCCGCTCTCTCGGCTTGCCCACGCGTCTCCCGGACAAACTCGAGCGCGAGCCTATCCTTAAAGCCATTCGCCGCGACAAAAAACACACGGCTCACGGATTTACGTTTGTGCTGTTAAAACGCCCCGGAAAACCCAAAATTGTACGAGGCATCACAGAGGATCAGGTGCGGGCAGTGCTATAACAGACCCGCAGTGAAGCCGTAAGGCAAACGAAGGGTCGCATCCTGCATTTTCTTCTCTATTAACTCCTTCATGAATGTATGGTTCGAGACGCCACTTTGTGGCTCCTCACCATGACATAAACATTTTTCCCTTCTTCCCCCATGCCAAAACTTTCCATTTCAATCCCCGGTTCCAAAAGCTATACCAATCGCGCCCTACTCATGGCTGCTTTGGCCTGCGGAAAAACCACGCTCAAACACGCGCTTTTAGCAGATGATACTCAAGTGATGATTCAAGCGCTCAAAGATTTGGGAGTAAAAATTCAACAAAAAGGGACCACACTCACCGTTACGAGCACAGGCCAATTTAAAAAGCCTAAAAAACCATTGTACCTGGGTAATGCCGGGACCGCAGTCCGATTTCTCACCGCGATTTTAGCCAACGAACCGTTCACAACACGCATCGAAGGCGACGCGCGTATGAACGAACGTCCGCTCAAGGATTTGCTCGACGCTCTTACGACAATGGGCGCCAAAATTGAAAGCAACAACGGCTGCCCTCCACTCACGATCCACGGAAAACCGCTCATTCAAAAATCCGTCCAAATTCGAGGAAATTTAAGCAGCCAATATATTTCTGCCTTACTCATTTTAGCGCCGAGATTACCCCACGGTTTAACCTTAAAAATCAAAGGAAAACTCACATCAAAACCCTATGTAGAAATGACGCTTTGCTTAATGAATAAATTTTTTATACAAACTCCCAAGAAAGCACCCGGTCGAACTCTAAAAATACTCCATCAAAATTACCAAACAACAACACTTACGATCGAAGCCGACGTCTCAAGCGCCTCTTACTTTTTTGGACTCGCAGCCATCACCGGGAAAACAATTACAGTGAAAAATATTTCTTCAAAAACGCTCCAACCCGACATCCAAATTTTAAAACATCTCAAAAAAATGGGATGCCAAATTCAAGAAGGAAAAAATCAAATCACGATCCACGGACCTCTTTCACCCAAAACGCTCAAACCATTGGGCACCGTAGATGCCAACGAATTTCCGGATGGCGCCATGACCTTGGCCGTGGTCGCCGCCTTTGCAAAAGGAAAAACGACCTTAAAAGGACTCGGTAATCTAAAAATCAAAGAATCCGACCGCCTTTCCGCTCTCGCCACAGAACTCCAACGCATGGGTGTGAAAGTAAAAAAACTCAAAGACGGCCTAATCATCTTCGGAAATCCAAAATCCCTTCACCCCGCCACGATCGAAACCTATAACGACCACCGCATGGCCATGTGCTTTGGAATGGCAGGATGCGTACTCCCCGGGCTCGTGATTAAAAATCCGAGCTGTGTAGGAAAAACGTATCCGGGGTTTTGGGAGGATCTTAAAAAGATAAAAAATCATTCTAGGGCGGAAGGAAAAAATTTGTGAACGAAAATTCCTTTCCTTTCACCCTTACAATCAAATCAATAAATTCGACACTTCGCTTCGCTACGTGTCTGAGCGACCAGTCGCCGCAGGAGCGAACGAACCGCGGTGGCCAAGAATCCTTCTCCTCGGATCACCTCATGTGACATCATTTTCTCCATCTTATGCCCAATATTCACTCCAAAATCACACCATCTTCACTCCCAATCCGTCGCGCCACCTTCCTCATCAGCGCACAAAAATTCCTGGCCCAAGCCATCCTTTTTTACTGGGGCATTTATTTCACGAACATCGGCCTTTCCGGCGCTCAGCAAGGCATTCTTTTCGCCATTTTCCCTATTGTGACCCTTCTCGTGGTCGTGCCCATCGGATTTCTCAATGACCGCATCCCCTCCAAATATTTAAGCGCCCTGGGCTTCATCCTCCTGGCCAGCGATTTTATCGGATTCGCGGTCTTCAACAATTTCCAAATTTTCATCTTGGTCTCAATCTTGGGAGGCATCGGGACCAACCTAATCACCTTGTCGGTCGACAGTTTTTTCTACAAAAACAGCAACCGCGAAAAAAGCAAAGAAATCGGGTCTTATGTTGGAACATTCCTTCTCGCCTCGGGATTGGGAACATTCACCGGGGGCACGATGTTGCAATTTCTCACTTTTCAAACATGGCTCTACACCCTCTCGGGCGTGACCCTTCTCATGGCATTATTTTGCCTAACGCTTCCCAAAAACATCATTTTCAAAGAAAAAATAAAAGCCTACAAAAACGACCTTTGGAATTTTCGAGTGGTGGCGTTCATCCTAGTCATCTTTTTATGGGCATTCCATTTTGGCGCGGAAAATACTTCATACGGCCTCTTTTTACGTGAAAATTTACACCTCTCCTATCAAGTCATGGGGCTATACACCGGACTCGCGATCATGACCATGTACGGATGGAGCCGGTACGCAAGCGTGCTCATTCATCACGGCATGTCTGTCACAAAAATATTAACCATCGGGCTGATCGCTGCAGCCATAGGCCAACTCATCATGACAATCCCCTCTCTTCCCATTTCCTTCCTGGGGCGACTCATTCATGAAGGAGGCGACGCATTTGGATTCGTTTTTTTGTATCATGGCGTTCGCAAACTCTTCCCGCAAGAACGAGTGGGAGGAAGCGCGGGAATAATGCGATTTTCAGACGCAAGCGGCGCTATGTTGGGAGCATTTCTTTTTGCTCCCTTGGGTTCAACCTATGGCAATTCTTATGTTTTTTGGGTCAGTTCGGGACTGATTGTACTTGCCCTGCCTTTTGTGTATTTTTTAAGAAAAGATTTAAAGCATTAAAATGAACCTTATTCTTACCGGCATGCGGTGTTCGGGAAAAACACGACTGGGTCGCGATATTGCGAAAAAATTAAATCGTCCTTTTTTTGATATCGATCAGGAAATCGAACACATGATGAACAAAAAAATTGATCAATTCGTGAAAGAAAAAGGATGGCCTGCGTTTCGTAATCTGGAAAAAAGAGTTACCCAACGTCTGGCAAAAGAAAAAAATGTTGTTATCTCCACCGGCGGAGGAACTTTCATGGATCCGCAAAACGCTAAAATTTTTAAAAAAAATGGAATCGTGATCTTTCTCAACGCATCCCTTCCCCTGCTCAAAAAACGCTTACAAAAAAGTTACGCCCGCCCCTCACTCACCGGCACACAATCGTCCCTCCAGGAATTGGATAAAATCTGGAAAGAACGAAAACCCGTTTATGAACGTGTAGCAGATCTTATCTACACCGTTAAAGAGAAAAACAACGTCGCACCACTTCTAAAAAAAATCAAAAAATCTCCTCAATTTATAAAAAATGAATGCAAAAAATGCGGCGCTTTGGAATGCCCGTGCCATACGCTCATCATCGGCTCCGGCATCGCCGGGCTCAACTTTGCGCTACACGCGGCACAATACGGAAAAGTCGTGGTTCTCACAAAAAAACTCGCCGCCGAAACCGGAACCAACAAAGCCCAAGGCGGAATCGCCGCAGTCCTGGACAAGGCCGACCGTTTTGCCGCCCATGTTCAAGACACGTTCGAGGCCGGAAGCCTTCACAACAACCGAAAAGCGGTTGAATTCATGGTAAAAAACGGACCCGCGGCCGTCATGCAACTCGTGGAATTTGGGGTGCCGTTTGCTACCGATAAAACCGGAAAACTGCTCCTCACCAAAGAAGGCGGTCACCACGCCCGACGCATCGCGTTTGTCGGAGACTACACCGGCATGGAAATCGAACGCATTTTGGTGGAAAAAGTAAAAAATCATCCCAATATCGAACTCCTTGAACACACGTTTGCCCTCGACCTTTTGGTAAAAAATAAAACCTGTTATGGAGTACGAGTCATTCATGCCGGGAAAATTCAAAATCTATACGCCGCCAATACCGTGCTCGCCACCGGCGGACTCGGGCAAATTTACAAATACACCACCAATCCGGCCATCTCGACAGGAGACGGAATCGCCATGGGTCTACGCATTGGCCTCTCTGCAAAAGACATCGAATTCATTCAATTTCACCCCACGGCCTTCAAACTCGGAGGTCGAACAAAATTTTTACTCAGTGAAGCGTTACGAGGCGAAGGAGCTCTCCTTAAAAATAAAAAAAATGAACGATTTATGAACGGCGTTCATCCTCTGGCAGAACTGGCGCCTCGAGATGTCGTGGCTCGCGCTGTGTATCAGCAAGATTTGAACGGAGGCGCTTTTCTCGACATGCGTCATTTGCATGGAGATGAAATCAAGTTGCGCTTCCCTCAAATTTATCAAAAACTCAAAACATTTAACCTCGACCTCACCAAAGACCTCATCCCCATTGCCCCGGCCGCGCATTACTTATGCGGCGGTCTCAAAACCAACCTCAATGGCGAAACCGGGGTACGAAACCTGTACGCCTTCGGTGAAGTGGCCTGGACCGGGGTTCACGGCGCCAACCGACTCGCCTCCAATTCTTTACTCGAAGCCCTCGTGTTCAGCGGCCAAGTTCAAAAAAAGATCGCGCACCGTTCTACGCCGGCGTCTTTCCCGAATTTTCCAGTTCCAACTTACCAAAGACCAACCGCAACTCAACTCAAACGTCTACGCACGATTCAAACCCAAATTCGAGACCTATTGTGGGAAAACGTAGGCATTATTCGCCATCCTTCGCGCATGCAGCTCGCGTTACGCCAACTTCAAGCCCTCGAAAAATCATTTCCAAAAACCTCCAAGTCTATCAATGAACAAACTCAAGAAACCCACAACATGCTCGAAACCGCCAAAGCTGTAACTCAAGCATGCATTAAAAGAAAGAAAAGCTTGGGGAATCATTGGGTGGAGTAAAAAATTCTGTTATAATTGCGGCATGACTATCCAAACCATCAAACGACAAATCATTCCCATTCTCAAACTCGAAGGAGTCACAAAAGCCTCCATTTTTGGGTCTTTTGCCACAGGCGATGAAACCGAACGTAGCGATGTAGATCTTTTAGTACGATTTCAAGGAGGAGCCAGCCTCTTGGATCTTTCTCGGCTTAAATTAAAACTTGAAGAAAAAATCGGACGAAAAGTCGATATTTTGACCTACGATTCCGTACACCCTTATCTTAAAAAGATCATCTCAGACGAACAAAAACTCATCTATGAAAAAAAATCCTAAAATTTTCATCAAACATATCCGTGACAGCATCAAAGAGATTGAAAAATACGCTCGCGGCACCAATAAAGAAAAATTTAGCGGGATGAAAATGCTTCAAGATGCCCTTATTAGACGCATTGAAATCATTGGCGAAGCGGTTAAACAATTACCGCCTGCGTTCAAAAAACAATATCCGGAAATCGCATGGAAAGAAATTGCCGGGATGAGGGACATTCTCATTCATGAATATTTTGGCGTGAATATCAATGTGGTATGGAAAACCATTCAAAAAGACATTCCAAAACTCAAGGAACAAATCGAGGAATTGCTTGAGAGGCTTGGGTAAAGTTTACTGAGAAAGAGTCATCGCAGTAATACGTCGAGAAAGCTCGGCGGCTTCTTCAACTAAACTACCCGCTTGAGCTTCTAATGCTTGTACCTCAGCCACAAAAACCCAAAGAGGAGAAGGCCTTTCCGAAGTTCGATTTACAAAACCAGATTCCGGGGCAAGTCCTAAACTCCCGACTCCCGGATTATAAGCTCTTCGAGTCCCCACTCGTTCATTTTCTGTTGCATTCGTCGGGAATGAACGATTTGTCGCAACAAAAATTTGCACCGGATCAGCACAAGTTATTCCTGACGATTTTTCCCATGTTGCAAAAGCATTTCTCACATCTTCCAAGCGAATCCCTTCATCGGTGACGCGAACACGTGCCGTTAACAACGGCAATTCCGCAGAAATGGCATCCAATTCCACCTTTTTAGCTTTCAATTTTTCTTTCCATCCTTCTAATTGCGTTCGTTTCGCGCCTCCTTCTGAAAAATCACTGGCCGGAGCATCCGTCGGTAACCCATTAAGCATAGTTTCCATTTCGACTTTCAGTGTCTCCGTACCCTTTACCACAGTGGCTACTCGAGCTTCCAAAATCTTTTTCTCGGCATCTAATTTTCCCTGAGCACCTTCTTGAGCCGAAGATCGCTCCGCATCCGTAACATCCACCGCTTCGCCTAAAGAGTCTCCAAGAGAGCCTGCATATCCATTTAATTGCCCCACCGTCATATGAGGAACCGTACAAGCATTCATTAAATTTTGGCCAGTGACTTCAACGGTCGGTTCTCCCCCCACACGGTAAACGCCCATTCCTTGAGCTTCCGCTGCTAAAGGAGTAACGGCTAACATTGCGGCAGCGACGGCAGGTTTTGAAATGCCCATATTTGATAATTTTATAAATATAATAAAAAAAAGGACACCTTAATTGTCCCATAAGAAGAAGAAGAAGTCAAGATCGAAAATTGGATGCATGAAAAAGCGCACTTCGCTTCGCTACGTGCGTGTTCAGCACGCCCTAGCCAACATCTCCTCCTGATCCGCTTTTTTCAACGCCTCAACGATTTCGGCGATATTCCCATCCATAATACCCGGCAAATTGCTCCAACTCACTTTGATGCGGTGATCCGTGACCCGATCTTGAGGGAAATTATACGTGCGAATTTTTTCCGAACGATCCCCGGTTCCGATCTGGGAAAGACGGGCTTCGCCCAACTCTTTTTGACGTTTTTCCTGCTCCATGGCGTACAAACGCGAACGCAAAACTCCCATGGCCTTGGCTTTATTTTTCAACTGTGATTTTTCATCCTGACAGATCACCACCAACCCGCTGGGCAAATGCGTGATGCGCACCGCCGAATCCGTAGTATTCACCGACTGCCCACCATGCCCTCCGGCGCGGAAAACATCAATCCTCAAGTCCTGATCTCGGATTTGAAGATCCAATTCTTCCACCTCAGGCAAAACCGCCACGGTCGCAGTGGACGTGTGAATTCGCCCCTGAGCCTCAGTCACGGGCACGCGCTGAACCCGATGCACTCCACATTCGTATTTAAGAAGCCCAAACGCCTGAGGCCCTTCCACTTTAAAAATAATTTCACGAACCCCTCCGCCCTCATTTTCACTTTTATCGATCAAATTGACCTTAAGATTCAACGATTCCGCATAACGAAAATACATACGCGACAACTCCTCGGCAAACAGCGCAGCCTCATCCCCACCTGCCCCGGCTCGAATCTCAAAAATACAATTTTTACTGTCATCCGGATCCACCGGTAAAAGTGCCACACGCGCCGCCTCAATGATCTGCCCCTGTTTCAATTTTGCAGCCGCAATTTCAGCTTCCAAAAACGCATGCGTTTCAGAATCCGTATCCTCTTGCATCATTTTTTCCGCTTCTGCCAACGTGTCTTCGTTTTGTTGAAGTTCGTGATACACCTTGGCGCGCGACTGAAGTTCAATACGACGACGCACCAATTTTTGATAAAGGGGTTGATTGGAAATCACAGCCAAATCCGACATCTTGGCTTCCACTTCAACGAGTTCATCTGCAAATTTTTTAAGTTTTTCGAGAATTAACATAAGAAAACAATAAAAATATTTAAAGGCTTATGTCGTGGTGAGCTTGTCGAACCACACATTCATCAGACACGTAGCGCAGCGGAGTGTCATATCCCGCATTTTCAAAGCTTCTTCTTGAGGTCATGGGAATGAAATGCAGGGAATCGGACACTTACTTCGTTCGTGTCTGTTCGAGAACCTCAGGGTGACTTTGGCAACTCTACAATAAAATATCGATCCAAACCAGCCAAATCCGTATGAAATTCAATTTGAACTGAGGGATCGGGAAAATAATGCCGTAACTCCTGCTCTAGTGCGGCTTTTTGCAAAGAACCAAATTCGCCTAAAATCCATCGGGGGCACCAAGCTTTCACCCCCTTTCCCCCCACTTGTTTCGCGTTGCCTGAACAACTAATTTGCTCAAACAATCGCCGATACAAATCCAACCCATCCGAACTTGCAAAAAGGGCAACATGAGGCTCGAATTTCTTCACGGATTTTTCAACAAAATTAAATTTTTCAGTGCCAATATACGGCAAATTCGCCACAATCACATCAGGTCTCAAAGCCTCCCTAGGAAAGCTTTCCAAAAGATCGGAAATAAAAAAAGAAACTCGCTTAGAAAGCCCCAATCGCTCCGCATTTTCACGGGCCACCTCAATGGCTTCGGGAGAAACATCACTCGCAAACACTTGCGCCTGAGGAAGCGTATGTGCCAACGCCAACGCAATCGCCCCACACCCGGTTCCAACATCCAAAATTCGCGGCTCCGTCAACCCTGAATCCTGCACTCGCGCCAAAACCGCCTCCACCAAATGCTCGGTCTCAGGCCGTGGGACCAAAACGCGCGAATCCACTTTAAATTTCAACCCAAAAAATTCCTTTTCGCCGATCAAATAAGCGACAGACTCCCCTTTTCCAAATCGAGACCACAAATGCGCCAAACGATCGGACTCTTGAGAAGAAAACTCATATTCCGGATGCGAAAAAACCCATTCCTTGCTCTTGTCCAGGACATAGCCGACAATCAATTCCGCAGCCAAACGATCAGAAGGGGTTGTAGAAGCCAAAAAAGAGCCGAGGGTGGGATCATTCATATTAATAAAAAATCTTGTAATAAGGGAGGTGCGGGGATTTTTGAGGATATTTCTCCGAGCAAGAGGGAAAGGGAAATTTTTGTGAAAATTTTTAAGGAAGAGGACACGAGAATCATGATCCGAGTGTCCGACTCCCATTTGAACAAAAATTCTTCCTTCCCGATTGCTTTTCAAAATGCGGGGATCGGACACGCCGCCCTTAAATGAGATTTCAATAAAAGAGGCCGCCTTATCGACGACCTCTTTTTTGTGTTCCTAATAGAACTTCATTTTTTCACGTTTCGCTCGGTAGAATTCACGTTTCAACGCCGCCTGACGTTGCAACCGCCTGGTCAACGGTTTCTTGCGATAACGTCGTTCCCTCAAGACACGCACAACACGAGAACGTTGGACCGCATGGTCAAAACGAGATAAAAACCGATCGAATGATTCCTTAGTGTTTTTCCAAACAGAAATCATATAAAACCTCCTTTAAGGTCTGAATAAAAAAATAACGTCCGGAGTATAAGGAGCAATCGGGACGAAGTCAAACTTTTTCAACCCAATAAAAGCCAAAAAAGTGTGCGCGTGCACACTTTTTGCCTCAAATAATGGCTTATTTAAGCCATTTTAATACTTAAAAAACCATAAGGAAATACAGGGAAATATATCGATTTACTTCTCTTTGTTGCAGGACTTTTATTTTCTTTTCCCCAGCGTCCGGGTCACAAACCCATACACATCCTCTGAAATGGCATACACACGCCCATCTTGGACCGCCAAAACGCCGCCCAAGATGTCTTCGGCGTCTTCTACTTCGAACACCCAAAAATCCCCAAACGAAGGGCTAAAACGAAATTGTTGAGGCGAATCCGTGGATTGCAAACGCTCGATTTTCCGCAAGAAATTCGACAAAACGCCCATATCAATCCAAGTGTCATTTTGAGACGAAGCGCGTGGCATATTCAAAAAGATTTTATTTTTGTTATCTATCTATTTTACAGGAGAAAAATGAGCAAGTCAATCTGTTCCAATAAGATCCCTGACCTAAGACGAAACGTGCCTTTCCCGGTACGCACGGCTCAACAAAACGAATTAAAATAAAACTGAATATCAGCCCTCGCTGAAAAATTGAATAACTGTCCATATTCAACCGCTACTCAAGGACACTCGCTTCCGCTCGTGTCTAGATATCCAAATTCCTCACACTCTTAGCATGGGTCTGAATGAATTTTTTGCGAGGCAATACATCCGAGCCCATCAAAGTTTCAAAAACCTTATTGGCACGTTCGGCATCCTCTACATTCACTCTCAACATGATCCGAGTCTCCGGATTCATAGTGGTCTCCCACAATTGTTCCGGATTCATTTCTCCCAAACCTTTATAACGTTGAATATTGATCTTCATCTCTTTATCAAACGTCTTAATAATCTCTTCTTTTTGCTCCTCGTGATACGCATATTCCATCTTCTTGCCTTGAGACAACTTAAACAAAGGCGGTTGCGCGATATAAATATGCCCATGCTCGATCAACGGATAAAAATAACGATAAAATAAAGTTAAAAGAAGCGTTCGGATATGAGCTCCGTCCACGTCCGCATCGGTCATGATCACAATTTTATGATAACGCAATTTGGTGAGATCAAAAAACTCACCAATCCCCACTCCAATCGCGATGATCAAAGATTTAATTTCATTATTTCCCAAAATACGATCCATGCGGGAATGTTCCACGTTTAAAATTTTTCCACGAAGGGGAAGAATGGCTTGTATTTCACGATTTCGACCCTGCTTGGCCGAACCGCCGGCCGAATCTCCCTCAACGATGTAAAGCTCGGACTCCTCGGGCTCTCGAGAAGAACAATCCGCCAATTTCCCGGGCAAAGTCATGCCCTCCAGCGCCCCCTTGCGAATCACGGTGTCGCGCGCCGCACGAGCGGCCAAACGAGCGCGAGCCGCCAACGAACATTTGGCAAAAATTTCCTTAGCTCCGGTCGGATTTTCCTCTAAATATTCCTGTAAAAAGTCTCCAAACACGCTCTCCACTGCGGTACGAATCTCGGGATTCCCGAGTTTACTCTTGGTTTGCCCTTCAAATTGAGGATCCGGCAATTTTACGGAAATCACGACGGTCAACCCTTCCCACACATCTTCGGATAAAAGATTGAGATCTTTCTCTTTTAAAAATGCATTGTTGCGAGCGTATTGATTGATCACGCGGGTCAAAGCAGATTTGAATCCGGTGAGATGCATTCCGCCTTCCGGCGTATGGATGGTATTGGCAAATGTAAAAATATGTTCCTGAAATCCTTGGGTGTATTGCATGGCAACCTCAATGCTGCCTTCATTCGGGCTTTTTTCAACATAAATCACTTCCCCAATCGTTTCCTTCCCTTTATTCAAATGGCGAACATAAGACTTAATCCCTCCTTCAAAATGGAAACGATAACGATTGAGCTCTTCTCCGCGTTCATCGATTAAGGAAATCGTCACTCCTTTGGTGAGGTAAGCTTGTTGGCGCAATCGATTCAAGATCGTTTGAAAATTGTATTCCGTCGTGGTTTCAAAAACCGCGGGATCGGCCCAAAATGTAATCTTAGTTCCGTTATGAGTGGACGTCCCCGTCACTTTCACGTCCGCCTTGGCCACCCCATGGTCGTAACTCTGATAATACGTTTTATTATCGCGATAAACCTCGGCATCCAATCGGACCGAAAGGGCATTCACAACCGAGACTCCGACTCCATGAAGACCTCCTGAAACTTTATATCCGCCACCCCCAAATTTTCCTCCGGCGTGAAGCACGGTGAGAACGGTTTCGAGCGCGGATTTGCCGGTCTTAGAATGTTTATCCACCGGGATCCCACGACCATCATCATAAACACTAATAGAATTGTCCTTATGAATGGTCACAATAATATTTTTACAATAACCGGCCATCGCCTCATCAATCGCATTATCGACCACTTCCCAAACCAAATGATGGAGCCCGGTCACATCCGTAGATCCAATGTACATTCCCGGACGACGACGAACGGCTTCCAATCCTTCCAAAACCTGAATTTGATCAGCGGAATAAGAAGAAGTAGTCGCGGTAGAAGAAGAAGTTGAAGGAGAAGAATTCATAAAAAAAGTTCAATAAAAAAGTCCTGAAATTGCCGGGGGCAACTTTAGCACAAACAAAGATTGCGACGCAATCTTTCTCGCATTCCACATTTTCCATTCCCCAATTTAAAATTTTTTAATTCCCTGCATACGCTTCCTCTACCGCATTTTTTAACTCGTCAATCGACGAAACCAAAACCTCAAAAGTTTCGCCATTCACTTCTCCGGTCACACCAGAAATAGAATTGTCATCCCCATCATATGAAAACGTAACCAAAACCGTTTCATTCTTTGCACTCATCGGCACCGTAACCTTAAATTGATTTTCATCCAAATTCACAATCGTGATTGAAGCTTCGGCAAAATCCATACCGGTTTGCGTTTCAAGGCTGCTTCGCACCAATCGCACCGCCAATTCCTCCACCGGAGAAAGAGAAATATCCATAACCCCCGTGGGCTCTGTCGCGAAATCGTCCCCAACCTCTTCCCCCGTCTCCCCCATGGTTGAAATCGCATTCACCACAAGATCCAATTTAAGCCCGGTTGAGAACGTTTCTCCTTGTACACTCAAATCGTAAACAATATCCGTTTCTCGATCATAATTCCCCTCAAAATCAATTTCTCCCACTTTCCCTCCTTCAATCTTAAACAATCGATAATCCGTGTCTCCCATCGGCATCAACGCCGTATACTTCACCCCAGCCTGATTGAATCGTTTTTGAGCCGCAGTCAACGCCTCATCCAGAGTCATGGCCGGTGCTTCATTGGACGTACTTGCATCCGCCAATCCCTGGATATAACTCGCGAGAGCATCCATATCCGTTTCTTTTTGAAGATAAGCCGCAAATTTTTCTTCCAACGTGCCCTCTCCCAACTTGTAATCCGGCGAATCCAAAAATCGAAACATAGCATCCATTTCAATCAATTTTTCCGAAAAATACTGATTCACCGCCGCAATCTGCGTAATCCCGTTCAATAAAGTTTGAGCATCTTCCAATAACAAATCCGCGAGCGCAACCCCGGTATCCACCCCGATCGTGCCGGCATCAATGTAAGAAACCAATTTGGAAAGCATTCGAATCTTATCTTGAACAAACGCCTGTCGTTCCTCATTTAAATCGTATTCCTCGGCCGTGAGCGTCAAAATTCGATCTTCCAACTCACTCAAAACCGTATACAAATCCGCATCATAAAACGTGGGCTCGCGAACCAATAAATTTTGTAAAACTTGCCGCTCTTCGGTCAAAAACTGAACCTGATCTCGCAAATCCGTTCCCGCGCTTTCCATCAAACTTTTCCACTCGGTGTTGTACGCGTACAACGCTTCTTTGGCATTCCTCAAATCCCCGTCATCCAAAAGATCGTACACTTCATTCAACCGATCTCTTAAAAAATGCAACGAAAAATCCAATTTTTGCGAAACATCGGTGATCACCCCCAACTGCAACTCACGAAACAATTCTTTCACCGGATAAAAATCACTTCCAAAATTAACAGTATGGAACACTTGATCCAATATATAAAACTCGGAAAATTGAGTCACATCCATTGAAAACCCCTGGAATCGTTGAAGTCGTTCCACCGCACCCACCGGATCCCCGGCCAAAATCAAATACAGCGATTGATACAGCACCTCCAGTTTTTCACGATCTTGGACTTCTTTTAAATGAGTTTTATCCAACGTAAACGCATCGCGAATCTTGAGGTACGCGTCATGCCATCGATACCCAAACGTATCCGGACTGGCTCCGGCCTCGCCTTCCCGTCGTAAAAAAGATACAAAATTCGTGTACGCCTTGGCCAAACGATCGCGATCCGCGACAAGCTGAAGGGTCCACTCGTCTTCAAAATCGGTTTCCGCCACATAAATAAAAGGAAATTCCTTGGTGAGTTTGGTGTAGCGAAGTTGAGCCAATACCGGCTGAATCCCGGATTCGCTAATGGAAACTTGATGCAACTCGGTGAGAAGATAATCGTTCAAAACCGCAGGAGCGATGGCTCCGGTGAAATCCTCAGGCGCGTCTTCCAAAAAGGAAACGCGTGTCTCATGATAAGCGGACAAAATAAACGCCTCCCCTTCTGCGTAACGAATGTAGGTTGACGCTTCTTCCGGCTCAATGCGAAGACGATCGGTTTCAATCGCAAGATTTGAAGTTCCTTGAAGAGTGGAAATCCAAACCGAACCCGTCTTCAAACGAAAAAGAAACTCCATGGGATAAACCGACGTATCCACGGATTCAACAATCACTTCCGTATTGGGAAAAAATCGAATCAAATCCGTAGAACGAAAATAAATCACAAATTCACTCTGATCTCCGGTCCGAAACATCATGCCTGAGGACAAAATAGTAGGATCCTCAAACGGCAGCCAAGCCGATGAATCGATGACCTGATCCGTAATCAAATCCACCGCAGGAACAACCATTTCCACCGTGCCTTCCGGCACATAAGAAACAAGCGAAACATCCTCTTCATATGAGGTTGGAGAACTCCCTTCCCACACCCCGGAAAATACAAACGCCGCCCCTGCGAGCACCACCAAAAAAATCACCAGCGGAAGCCTCAATTTGAACGAAAACAATGACGATGTGGGCGCAGGATTGTCCAAGGGAGGGGAAATAAGGTTATTTCTATTCATATATTATACAGGTTTTAAGGTTAAAAGGAAAGAGAAAGGGAAAGCAACTGGAATTCGCTTAGAGGCAACTCGCGGAACTCTCATGGGCTTGGTGCGGCGCTATAATTTTTCTTAGCGCCGCCCATGAGAGCGAGCGCGTAGACATTTTCTGATCGCTGGAATCAAAAAAATGTCGGTGCCGAAAAGCGGATTCCGGCTACGAATCTTGATTTAAAATGACAAACTCAGTAAGCAGTTACAAAAGAAAAACGAATTGTCACTCGACATTCGTTATTATTTTTCTATTGTTTTCGCTTTCTCTTGCGCTACAATGGCCACGCTTCAAAAAATGGCTTAAGGACCCCACTTTTAAGCCTTTCTCATTCTTTAATCCTAACCCAATGGATTTCTTTTCTCGTCTCATGCGACGTGGCGCGCCTTTCATTCTCGCCGCTCTTTTAATGACGGTTTTTTTCCAAGTTCCAATCTCTTCCGCAAGCACTCCTTTTAAGGATCTCGGAACCACCTACGCCGACACCATTCAATACCTTCAAGACAAAGGCGTTGTCCAAGGTTATTCCGGCTTTTATTTCTACCCTGAAAGATCCATCACCCGCGCCGAATTCATTAAAATTTTATTAAAAAATTATGGATTCGATCCCGACACCGTCACCCAATATTCCAATCATTACATCGATGTTCCAAAAAGTATGTGGTTTGCCCCTTACATTGAGCGCGCGTTCGAATTGGGTATTTTAGACGATAAACAAGCCATTTACCCCAATGAACCCATCACTCGAGTCGAAGCCGCCAAACACGTTCTCTCCTTACTCGGAATATCTCTTCCCCGATTACTCAACGAAAGCGAATGGACCCTTTCTTATAAGGACGTGAGTTACGACGCTTGGTTTGCACCCATCGTGCTTTACGCCCAAAATTACGGTCTTCTCGGACCTCTTGATCCCGCAAGCACCGACTATTTCTCTCCCGTCCAAAGAATGTCACGCGGAGAAGCCACTCAACTGGTTTACAACACGGACATTTATCTTTACGGAAACCAAATCATGGACAGCACCGTCGAAACCGAAGAAGGCCCGGTTTACACAACCACCTACAGCACGGTCACCAACGGATCCGTCACTTATGACATCCCCAATTTCGACATCTTTTTGGATGTATGGACTCGAATTCACGAAGAATTCTACGGACACGACAACCTCGACGATGAAGCTTTGATGTACCAAGCGCTCGAAGGATTGATGGAAGCACTCGGCGATCCGTACAGTGTTTTCCTGGATCCCCCGGCCAGCACCGAATTGGACAATGTTTTAACCGGAACCCTCTCCGGCATTGGCGCCACACTCTTTGAAACCGACGAAGGCGTCATTATCCAAAATTTCCTCCAGGATGCTCCGGGAGAAGCCGCGGGATTGAAAGTCAATGATATAATCACCGCAGTGGATGGCGTAGACGTCACAGGAATGAACGCTTCGGATTTGGGAGGAATCATCCGAGGAGAATCGGGAACAACCGTCCAAATCACCGTCAAAAGAACGGGAACCACCGCGCCCCTGACTTACACTTATACCGTCACACGAGAAGTCCTCAATTTCAGCTATATTTCAGGAGAAATCATAAAAAACGATATCCTCTATATCGACATCAATCTTTTTGATGACCTGAGTTTCATCGACTTCACGCAAACCGTAACGGATTTAATGGAAGAAGACCCCAATTATACGGGAATGATCGTCGATCTGCGCGACAATGGCGGAGGCTACCTCAACTCCGTGCATTCCGTAATCGGACATTTTATCCCGTATGGACAAGCCGCCTTTTTTGTCCAATACAGCGAAAATGAAAATTCCTTATACCTCTCCACCGGAAACGGTGAATTCGCCAAACTTCCTTTGGTGATTTTGATCAATGAAAACACCGCGTCCGCCGCGGAAATCATGGCCATTGCGCTCAAAGAAAAAGCCGATGCCATCCTGGTTGGAAAAACCACCTATGGAAAAGGCACGGTCCAATCCCTCGTAAACTACGCAGACGGTTCTTCTCTCAAACTCACGATCGCGGAATGGCGCAGTCCGGAATTTCACAGCATCAACGGCATCGGGCTCTCCCCCCATTACGATGTCTCTATCTCGGATGAAAACATTGCCATGGGCGAAGATCCTCAACTCAATAAAGCGATTGAAATAATGAAAAATGAAATTGAAAAAGACCGTGACGCCGAAGAATACACATGGGGTCTGCTCCAAGATTAAAAAAACAAAACCGAATTTTCAATAACTTTCAAAAAGAGCCCCATCCAAAGGGGCTCTTTTTTTGAAATTGCGTTCAAATCCATTCCAGAATAAGCTTCTTCCGACAATTCGCTTCACTCACAAAAAAATGGACCTTCAAACCTCCTTAATCTTAGCCCTCGGCATTGGCATCGGATTTTTCGCACAAACCGTATTTGGTTTTGCCGCGACCTTGATTGCCTTCCCGATTTTAATGATTGTTTTAAGCCTGCAAAAATCCATTGCCTTAACATCAATCTTCCTACTCTTATTCAGCAGTATTTTGGTTTACCAAAACCGAAAACTGATGAACAAAAAAATTGTTCTGGAAATGGGAATTGGAGGCATAATTGGGCTCGTGATCGGCGTCCAAATTCTCAAACTCGGTAATCCTGAAATCCTCAATAAATTACTGGGCGTTTTCATCGTGCTTTATGCCTCTTACTCCTTCATCAAAAAACGCGAAATCAAAATCTTCAACAAATTGGGCTTTTTATTTTCCTTCCTGGGCGGATTCTTTTCCGGTTTATTTTCGTCCGGAGGCCCGCTTTTCATCACCTATATTTATAATAAAATTGAAAAAACGGACGTCGTACGAGCCACGCTCATCGGAATATTGGGCATCATCAATGTATTACGAGTCCCACTCCTTATTCAAAGCGAAATGTTGAACCGTGAAACAATGATTCAAGCCATAGTCCTTCTTCCCGTTTTCCTCATTTCACTCTATCTCGGCAACAAATTTTACAAAAAAATGGACGAAAAAATATTCAAGCAACTGTTCATCGTTCTGTTGTTGATTATGGGAATTTCGCTGATTGTGAAATAAAATTATTTCGCCATCATCACCTCATCCTTATCTCTCTGCTTCAGCAACTGCTCCGGATTGGTGGTCACGATTTTATCTTCACTGTACGACGCGATGATCTGAATGGCCACATGTTGTAAACCGGCGAAAAAGAGACCTTGGCCCACACCACTGTTCAACAACATATAGCGTTCACCTTGCGTCAAATTGAATACCCCGGTCAACACCTCCATGGCCGCCGGCGATTGTTTTAACAAAAGTTGCAATGAAGAATTGCTCACAATCGGCTTCCCGAATGAATTTTTCATAAAATCTTCCACATCCTGTGTGATGGTGGAAACCCCAAGATAATATTTGCGAGCGCGTTTGACGAGCCCAAACAAAAACTTGGCCGAATCCTCATGTTGCATCATGATCCAGGCTTCATCAATAACAAGAATGCGACGTTTCAATTGACTGCGCACACGATTCCACAAATAATTCAAAATAATATACATGGCGATCGGGCGAAGAGAATCTTCCAAATCACGAATCGAAAACACAACCAACTTGCTGTCGAGTTCGACATTGGTGGCTTGATTAAAAATCCCGCCAAACGTTCCGGTGGTGTATTTTTGAATCCGTTGAGCCAGCTCGGTTGCGCCCTCCATCGAGGACAACACGCTATAAAAATCATTCATGGTCGGAGGTTCAAAATGCGCGGGATCCGGCGTGTCCATCGTAATGCCTTTGGTCGCATACGTATCGAGCAACGCTTTATCGATGAGCGCCTCTTCCGAAGCCGTCATTTGGCCGAACATCAATTTCATCAAACCCGTGAGGTCGATGACCGCGGAACGGAGCAAGTCCCCGGGTTTCATTTCATCCTGATCGAGCGGCTTGGGTAAATCAAACGGATTGATACGACGGTCAGAGTTGAGCGATACGCGAAGATACGACCCGCCCACGGTTTGCGAAAGCGCTTCGTATTCATTTTCAGGATCGATCACAATCACATCCGTGCCCATCATCAAACTGCGTAAAATCTCAAGTTTCACGGCATAAGACTTTCCGGCCCCGGATTTGGCAAACACCACGGCATTGGCATTTTCAAGGGAAAATCGATCAAAAATAATCAAACTGTCGTTGTGGCGATTGAGCCCGTACAAAATTCCTTTATTGGAAGTGAGTTCGGATGAAATAAACGGAAAAGTCGAGGAAAGCGGAGACGTGTTCATATTGTGCGCCACTTCCAATTCATCGAGCGCCAAAGGAAGAGAAGAATTGAACGCATGATTCATACGAAGATCCGCGCGACGCGTGAGCACCAATTTTCCTCCGAGCAAACTCTCGATTTGCTTGGTGATACGTTCGAGTTTTTTCTCATCTTCGTGATACACCGTAAAATAAAGTGCAAATTGAAAAAATTTCTCCTGGCCTCGTTGCAAATCGGTACGAAGCTCTTCCGCATCCTCAAGTGCGGTTTCCAAAGCCGGATCACGAACCTGACCTTTATCTCGAGACATGTGAATGCTGGATTGAAATTTCGCCACCTGCGATTTGAGCGTTTTCATGATTTTCTCCGAAGAAATCGGATAAATAAATTGCGCGATGTCCATGGTCACATCAAAGTTGACCACCGGAGAAAGCCAGTTGGTATCAATATAACGAGGGTAAGAAAACACAAAGAAACTCTTGGCAAAAACGCCATCCATCAACACATGATTGAACGCGATTTCCGTGGAAGAAGGAGCAATCAAATCTCGAATCGTGGACATGCCTTGTTGAAAAATCTTTTCCGCTTCAATGACTTTTTTCTTATCTTCAAGGGAAAGTTTGGTAAAATCCGCATGGCCATCCTCGTCTTTGGGAAGGTTCTCAAGAGAAGCGGCGGCATGATTGGAAGCTGCCGAACCCGTGCCGGAGACTCCGGACGTCCCCTCTTTTTGCGCTTTTAAAGACTGACCTTTAACGCGATTCGCCTCAGTTCGGGCTTTCCAATCAGCCTTGAATTTGGCAAAAAATCCTAATTTTACCGGCTTGATTGGCTTGGCCGCAGGGGCCATTGCAACAGCCGTCTCCGTGGCTTGTGGAGCCACAGAAGCGCCATTCGGCACTGCGGTCGATATTGGAGTTTGATTTGTGTTTTGGACGGTTTCAGTCATGGGGTTCCCGGGTTTTAAATCTTATAATTATAGCAAAAAAGCCGAGAGAATTCAATGTGAAACCATTATAAAAAATTCCTAACGATCCCCCTCTTTAGCCTTACTGGCTGTAACAGCATCCAAATAAGCTAAAATCAACGGGGTCAAAAGACTTGCAACAACAATCGTGTTTTTATACAAAAAATCCGGATCAGGGGTTGTTATATAAGTATCAACTCCATCCTGAGACTCTATACGGACAACAAATCTACCCGTTGAAGGATGACGCCCTAAACATTTTGCCGCCTTCATAGCACGTTCCGATTTCGCTTCTAATAGTGTAGAAAGATCCTCAAGATTACAAGGAGCTCTTCCTCCTAAAAAAATTTCCGGTTTACTTTCATTCTTTAAAGTAGAAACAGCTCCAATCCCAACAGAAAGAGTTAAAGCTCTATGATCCTCGCCATCTAAAACAATAGGTCCTTTTTTTTCATTGGTTTTTCCTGAAGGAATAACAAAAGGATCTTTAAGTACCGCGTCCTGAATTCTTATCGCAGCCAAAACCGCCTTTGCTTGATCTGTATTTGGCATAAATATAATCGCCTCATCCCCTCCTGCGGCACAAAGGAGATCTTCCGGACGAATAATCGAACGAATACGTCTAAAAAATTCTCCTATAATATAATCTCCTGCAATTTGCCCATATCGATCATTAGCTTTCTTAAAGGAATCCAAATCCATAAAAAGTTGAGCACACGGAAATTCAACACGTTGAGCAAAACTCAATGCAGTTCTTCGACTCTGATCAAAAGCCTCCCGGGTTAATGCCCCATATTCTCCCCATTTTTCATGATGACTCTTTTCAATAGAAGCTCCCAAAATCCCCGTCATCGCCGCCCGAAACTCTGTGCATGTATCCTCAAAAGCAAGATCCCTCATAGGCCCCTCAGCAAAAACAACCGGCTTAGCCAATCTTGTTACAACTCCATTAAATCGCTCCCTATAACCCGGCAAAAACTGATCTAATGACTCAAGAATATCTAAATGTTCCGATTGAACAACCCTTGAAATCACGGTCGTCAAACGATCCAAACGGATCAATTGTTCTTCCCTTCCAAGAAATTGTAAAGATTCTTGATCTGGATTTTCATATAATAAACAAGAAGACACTTCGGGAAGAAATGAAAGCCTTTCACGAAAAAACTGAATTAAAGATTCAACAAATTTCCCATATCTTTCAGGAGTAGCAAGCGTTTGCCCTTGGAATACAACCGGATGCCTCGCTTTGTCTACAGCTTCCACCCCCACCAACCTCGCGGGCTTCCAAAAAGAAATTGGTTGTAAAGGGAATGTTAATTTTCCAGAAAGAAAAGACATAACACTAAATCATTTAATAACTACAAAACCCCAATCAGAAGAAGAGACGAATTTAATCATTTTTAATCATATTTGTCAACCCCACCTCACTTCCCCTACCACTCCTTTCCAATTTTGTGCTAAAGTTACGCAGTAAAAATTTCCTCTACTTCTTATTGATTCCTTATTATGCCTAAGAAAAATGACGGTCAGAATCCTAACGATTCAACCCCCAACAAGCAACCTAAAAAACCGAAAAAAGACTTGACTCAAAAACCCGAGGAAAAGAAAGCAAAAAAGGCGCCAATTGAAGCGACGCCCGAACCATCAAAAGAGGCTGAAAAAATTATAAAATCAACTCCCGAGATCACAGAAACCCCGGCAACGGTTGAAGCCACGGCCACCCCCCTCCCCGAAGTCGGAGGAGACGGCAACACCCCAACCCCCACCCTATTCACCGCCTTGGCCGCCAACGAACGCCTGCGCTCCATTTCCGATGAAATGGAAACCTGCTACCTCGATTACGCCATGAGCGTGATCGTGTCCCGCGCCTTACCCGATGTTCGCGACGGATTGAAACCCGTGCATCGCCGCATCCTTTACGTAATGCAAGAAACCGGACTTCGTTCCACTGCCAAATACCGCAAATCCGCGAACGTGGTCGGAGATGTTTTAGGTAAATACCATCCTCATGGCGACACGGCCGTATACGACTCCATGGTTCGTATGGCCCAAAGCTTTTCGCTCCGATACCCGCTCGTGGACGGACAAGGAAACTTTGGTTCCATCGACGGAGACAGCGCCGCCGCCTACCGTTACACCGAGGCCAAAATGACCAAAATCGCGGAAGAAATGCTTGCAGACATTGATAAAGAAACCGTGGACTGGACCGAAAACTACGACGGCACGCGAAAAGAACCCACCGTACTCCCCACCAAAATCCCTCAACTCCTTCTCAACGGGACCATGGGAATTGCCGTGGGTATGGCCACCAACATCCCACCTCATAACCTTGGAGAACTCGTGGACGGACTCGTGGCCCTCATCGACAACCCGGAAATCACGATCGAAGAACTCATGGCCTATATCAAAGGTCCCGATTTTCCGACCGCAGGACTTATTTATGACAACGAAGCCATCAAAAACATGTACGTGAACGGACGAGGCGGCATTGTGATGCGCGCCCGCGCCGAAATCGAAGAGCTCAAAAACGGAAAATCCATCATTCGAGTGGATGAAATCCCCTATCAAGTCAACAAAGCCACGCTCATCGAAAAAATGGCGGACTTGGTGCGTGACAAAAAACTCATGGGAATTTCCGACCTCCGCGACGAATCCAGCCGCGACGAAATTCGCATCATCATTGAACTCAAACGAGACGCTTATCCTAAAAAAGTCCTCAATCGTTTGTACCAACTCACCCAAATGCAAACGAATTTTAACATGAACATGATCGCGCTCGTGGACGGACTCCAACCGCGCCTTCTCAACCTAAAAGAAGTGCTCAAATACTTCCTCAAACATCGCAAAAAAGTCATCACGCGCCGCACCGAATACGAACTCAAAATCGCCAAAGCCCGCGCCCACATTCTCGAAGGTCTCAAAACCGCGCTCGATAACATCGATGCCGTAATCGAAACCATTAAAAAATCCGCCACCAAAGAAGAAGCGAGTCTCTCTTTACAGAAAAAATTCAAACTCTCCGAGCTTCAAGCCGAAGCCATTCTTGAGATGCGCCTCCAAACCCTGGCCGGGCTCGAACATCAAAAAATCGAAGACGAATATAAGGAAAAAATCGCTCTCATCGCAGAATTGGAAGGCATTTTATTGGATGCCGGAAAAATCGAAACCATTATGAAAAAAGAACTCGCGGAAATGAAAGAAAAATACGGAGATCCTCGTCGCACCGAAATCGTGCCTCATGCCGTGGGAGAAATTTCCGCCAAAGACACAATCCCGAACGAGCCCATGCTCGTGATCCTCACCGAGGAAAACTACGTCAAACGTGTCACGCCTTCTTCTTTCCGCACCCAAAGACGCGGAGGCAAAGGCATCATTGGCATGTCCACCAAAGAAGAAGATGAAATTGCCATTTTGCGCTACGCCAACAACCACGACGAACTTTTGTACTTCACCAATCGAGGTCGTGTGTTCAAATTGCCGGTGTACGAAATCCCGCAAACCTCTCGCACCGCCAAAGGCCAAGCCATCGTCAACCTCCTTCAACTCGAAAAAGACGAACGCGTAACCGCCATCTTGGGTATGAATGAAAGCTTTACCGGAAAATACCTGTTTATGGGAACCTCCAAAGGTACAGTCAAAAAAACCGCGGTGGAAGAATTCAAAAATGTACGAAAAAGCGGGCTCATTGCCATCAAGTTGCGCCCGGACGATGAACTCGAATGGGTCAAAGAGACTTCAGGCAACGATCGCGTGGTCATTGTGACCCAAGGCGCTCAATGCATTCAATTCGACGAAAACGATGTGCGCCCGCTCGGACGCGCCTCTATGGGAGTTCGTGGCATTCGCCTCAAAGGAACGAATGACATTGTCATCCAAATGGACATCATCCAAAAAGAAGGCGCAGACCTTTTGATTGTCACGGAAAACGGACTGGGAAAACGCACCCCGCTCATCAGCTACCGCTTCCAATCTCGTGGAGGATCCGGAATCAAAACCGCCAACCTCACCCCGAAAACCGGTAAAATCGTTGGAGCTCGTATCCTTGCAGAAGACATCGAAGGCGATCTCGTGATTGTGTCAAAAGTGGGACAAATCATCCGACTCCCCTTGGAATCCATTCCGGGCCGCGGACGTGCAACCCAAGGCGTGTATTTGATGCGCCTCAACAAAGATGATCATGTGGCCTCCATTTCCATCATCAACAAAACCACCGAGGCGGAAGAAGCCGAGGAAGGAACGATTGAAGGAGAAGAAGGCGAAAAAACGGAAGTAAAAGCCAAAAAAACCAAGGTCGCCGAACAGCCAACGTTGAAAATTTAGCACGCACATAGCGCATTTGATCATTCGTAATTTCTATACATTGATCATTTTCTAACTCCCTTCCCCAATGCCCAATTCAAAAATCTCCCCTAAAAACCTCGCGGTTTTTGCCCTTTTTCTCCTCCTTGCTTGCCCTTCTTTGACCTTTGCCGCGTCCGGAGACCTTTATATAGGAACCGGAAATGTGTGGTTTTCCGATGCCACCATTGTTCACGATCAAACAATCAGAGTTTACGCCTCCGTAAACAATGATGGGACAAACGATCTTTTGGGGTCCGTACAATTCATAAACCAAACCACAGGAAAACAAATCGGAACCGATCAATCCATTTCCGTGATTGCGGGCCAAACCGATACCGTTTTTGTGGATTGGCGCCCCACAGCCGGAACCTATACGATTTCCGTAGCCATTTATCCTTGGGACGGATCCGGAGACGATGCCGCAAACAACACCGCCTATCTCTCCACCACCGTGGATTACGACAATGATCTCGACGGAGTGGGCAATGCCTCGGATCCGGACGATGACAATGATCAAGCCTTGGATCCGGACGATCTTTTCCCTTACGATAAAAACGAATCCAAAGACACGGACAACGACGGATTGGGCAACAACGCGGATACGGATGATGACAATGACGGAATTCTCGACCCCGAAGATTCTCTCCCCGAAGACCCCACCGAATCCGCGGACACGGATGCGGATGGCGTTGGAGACAATGCCGATACCGACGATGACAACGACGGTTTAATCGACACTCATGAAACCTCGGCGGTGGATCCCGAAAGCCTTAAACCCAAAGACATCACCGATCCTCTAGTCGCAGATACGGACGGAGATGCAACACTCGACAGCCAAGACGCTTTCCCTCTCGACCCCACGGAAGGAACAGACACGGATGACGATGGCACCGGCGATAACACCGACCTCGATGACGATGACGACGGACTGCTCGATCTTGATGATTCCTATCCTCAAAATCATGGCCCGGTGATCCTTTTTTCTCAATACGAAGAGACCGATGAAGAAAATAATTCCTATCTCGTACTCGACGCCAGCCAAACCTATGATCCAAACGGCTCCCCCACGGATCTCACCTATCAATGGCTCAATGAAACCGGAGAAATAATGGCTGAAACCGCTGTGTTTGAAATTTCACTTCCAAAATCCGAGTCAATCTCTTATCCCACCACTTTGGTAGTCACTGATGCCACCGGAGAAAGCCGCACTTTGGAGTTGGAAAAATTCGGAATAAATGAATACGTAAAAGATATGATTTTAGCGTTAGCCGTCGCACTTTCGATTCCACTTGCAATCTTGGGCTACTTAAAATATACTGCGTCCGCTTCCAGACGGAAAACTCCGGCAACGAAGCCTGTTCAACCTAAAAAATCATCTAAACATCCCAAAAAACAATGAAATCCGGCATACACCCCACCTATTTTCAAAAAGCCCAAATCACCTGTTCCTGCGGAGCAGTGATTAAAACAGGCTCCACCCTCGAAACCTACACCACTGAGTTGTGTTCCAAATGTCATCCGTTCTACACCGGTAAACGCAAAACCGTGGACACGGCCGGTCGTATCGAAATGTTCACATTAAGACGCAAACTCGCGGATCAAAAGAAAAATGTCGTGGCAAAAAAAGAAGAGAAAAAACGCAAAACCATTGAAGACAAAGTCAATGAAGCACTCCAACGCGATCGTGAACACGAAATGGTCAAAGAACAAGAACTCATGACCCGCATCCGAAAAAATCGCCCGGTCCCAATGGAAACTCCGGTCACTCCCCCCACTGAAACCGCTTCCGTCCCGGAAACAACAGCCGCTGAACCGGTTGCCAAAACAGCCAAAGTCAAAAAAACGACTTCAAAGAAGAAGTAATATCTATAAAACGGGAGACGCGAGGATTTTTCATGTTAGCGCGAACGATTTAATGGGCATATCCGAAAAAAGCTTCGCGCCTCCCGCTAATTGAGCATTGGTATAACAATTCTCGGAACTCTCACTTTTGCCGTGGCATGAGTATTAACCGCTTGTTCATATAAATTGGTTAAAATTTTAGAAAATTCAGCACGAGAAATCATCTGATTCCCTTTAAAAGTGCCATCGCCATACCCGTTAATAATGCCTTTTTTGTAGGCATACAAAACATACGGGGCATACCAATCATTCAAAGACATGTCCGAAAACGGATTTTTCTCAAGGTTAAACTGCGCCAACAAGCCCTGAGAGGAATCGATCACGATCCGAACTCCTGACGAAAGGAGCAACATTTTCAGCGCCTCGGCCCGAGTGGCTTCTTGAGTGGGCCGAAAGGTCTTGTCCGGATATCCGGAAATCACGCCATGCTCAAACGCAATATTAAGATAGGGAATATCGGTTAAATTTTGTTCGGCATCCGAGAAAATCGAAATCCCGGACACCATGGAAATTTGAAGTTCTTGCCCTAAATCTTCTCCCATAAATGTAAGCATCGAGAGTTGCAAAACCTCCATACGACTCAATCCGCCAAACGGTTGAAAGAAAAAATTAAAAATCAAAAGCTGCAAAGGGTCCGAAGAGCTGTAAATCGTTTGGATCAAATCCATCTCTCCGAAATTCTTCAAAGTACTTTCCGCCCACGTCAAATCCTCGGGAATAATGGTTCCCAAATTGTCCACAATTTCATTCAAAGAAGTGGAAGGATTCGAGCCTGTAATTTCAACATTTTCAGGGGCAGTATCTTCGGGAGGAATTGTTTCTTCTTCCTGCGGCACCTCTATTTCCGGAATAATATCGACGACCGTTTCTATCGTCTCGGTATGAGAGCTTGAATGACCGCCTCCCCCATTGCTACCGCCTCCGGGCCCGGTGGTAGTTCCGCTGCCTCCTATATTCAGAGTGCCGGATAAAGGCCCTGAACGATTCCCGTAGGTATCAAGCGCATAAAGATTAACATTGTACGAATTCCCAGAGCTTGTGGTTAATGTGGAAATCCACACCGAAGACGTTTCCGCCGTTGCAAGCGTTGCATCTTGCACCGCATTGAACACCGTGTAAGCCCCTCCATTACTGGAATATTGAATTTCATACATGGAAAAATGGGAATCCAAAACCGAAACCCAAGTAACATCGATTCTATCTCCGGTACCATCCAACATCAATCCCCACAATCCGCTCGGCGCAGCGTTGTCGATAATAAATTCGGAAGAAGCCATCGCACTCCCTTCCATGGAACCGTCGTAAGGGGTCACACGAATTTGAGCCGTGGAAGTATCGGCAGAAGGTTCATCGATTTTAGAAAGCCAAACAAAGGTTAAAACATTACTGCCCCCCGTGGTGCTGATCCCGCTGAGTTGTCGAGGATCGGTATTGGCAAGCGTCGGCACAGTCCCTCTTGTGTTCGTAAGATCACCGGCCTCGGTGGAAAGCGTGGCTTTTTCCCAACCCGAACCGATATTGTATTCCACTAAAAGTTGTACATTGTTCGCTTCCGCATCACTCAATGTCGTCGAAATCGTCACTTCTCCGGTGCCTGTGGTGGGAAAAGTAGCGGTAGTCGTTGAAACCGAAGGAGCGGAATTCATGGTATTGCTTCGCGTAACGGAAGCGGATTCATTTCCGAAATCATCGAGTGAAAAAAGTTTAAAATAATACGTATCATTGGCAACAAGACCCGTGATGGTCGTAGTGGCGGTTTCCGCCGAGGCCAAAGTGACATCATCAACCGAATCCCATTCCATCGCGGTTCCACTGCGATTTTCCGCATCCGACTGAGTGGAACTGTACCAAATTTCATAATGATTAAAATTCGTATCCGTCACCGCAGACCATGTCCAAGTCACCGTGGTGCCGGTAAAAGACCCCACAACAAACATGGTTAAATTCTGAGGATCATACGTGTCCAAAGCAAACGCTTCGGACGTGGTGGCTCCTCCATTTTCATTCCCATCATAAGGAGTTACACGAAACTGAACATTCGCAATTTCAACATCCGGTTCATCCGTCCCGGCCAGCCAAATCACGGTGAGAGTGTTCGGCCCCGCATTCCCGGGAATAGGAGATCCATCCGTCCCCACTTGGCGCGCATTGTCATTTTCAACCATCGGAGAAACTCCATATTCAACAATCGTATCTTCCGTCATTTCACTGAGCGTCGCTTTTTCCCAACCTGCACCCGTGTTGTATTCAACCAAGTACTCGAGGTCTTCACTATTTGCATCACTCCCGATAATCGTTAAAGTCACCTCTCCACTTCCATCCGTGGTTTCCATCGCACTTGCCGAGGAAACAACGGGGCGCGTGTTGGTGAACGTGGTTAACGAATCAAGGGTCATCTCATTTCCCATGTTATCAAGTGCAAAAATTTTCACATAATACGTCGTGCTTTCACTCAAGCCCGTAAGGGTCGTCCCGACCGTGGCCATGGTAGACAAATTCGCATCATCCGTTTGATCCCACTCGAACGCTGTGCCGGTGCGCCCGATTACATCATCGGCATTTGTTCCATACCAAATTTCGTAATGATTGAACCCAAACTCGGACGTAATCGCAGTCCAACTCAAAACAAGGGTGGAAAAAGTGGTCCCGGTGCGCTCAAATGTGGCAAGCCCTACGGGGTCGACGTTATCGATCGTAGAATTATCCGATGCCACCATGGCTCCGGGCTCAATCGTGTCATAAGGAGTTATTCGAACCTGCGCCGTTGCCGTATTCGTTGTGGAAACATCCGTGCCGGACAACCAAACCACAGTAACCGTATTCGCTCCGGAACCTGTCACAATATAACCTCCTGCGTTTCCAACCTGATACGTGTTGTCATTTTCCACGGCGGGTGTGCCGTAAGTGGCGGTGACGTCGCTCCCCTCTTCGGAGAGGGTCGCTTTTTGCCAGCCTGAACCCACATTATATTCAACCAAGGCGCTGACATTATTCCAATCAAGATCATTCGCAGTGAATGAAACCGTGACATCGCCCGTGCCATCGGTGAGCTGAACCAAAGAGACTCCGCTCAAAGTCGGTTTCCCGTTATTATTCCCCGTTGATACGGAAAGCGTCGCTTCATTGCTGTTATTATCGATGGCAAAAATCTTGGCATAATAGGTCGTGTCTTCGCTCAGTCCTGTGATTGTTGTTGTCGCTGTCGTGGCCGTAGTTAAAGTTGCATCATTATCCGCATCCCACTCAACCGCCGTACCCGTGCGCCCGATTACATCATCGGAATTCGTTCCATACCAAATTTCATAATGATTGAAATTAGCATCCACCGCAGAGGTCCATGTCCAGGTAATGGTTGAAGAAGTCGTTGCTGATGCGATAAAATTCGCCAAACTCCGCGGGGTCGTATTCGTGCTTCGGGAAATTGCCGCAAGCGTTATTTCATTCCCGTAATTATCAATCGCCCAAATCTTAAGATAATATGTGAGATCCTCGGAAATCCCGGCGGTGATCGTGGTCCCGGTTGTGGTCGCGGTGGTAAGCGCGCCGTCATCCGAATTATCCCATTCGAGCGCGGTGCCCGTACGGTTATCTACGTCCAATGAATTCGTGCCATACCAAATTTCGTAATGATTAAAATACGTATCTGTGGCGGAAATCCAACTCAAACTGATGGAATTCAAGGTGGAACCCGGAACCGCAAAAGTCGATAAACTCGTCGGGCTGACATTATCGACAATAAAAGTCGAAGAAGAAACCGCACTCCCCGCCTCTATTCCATCGTAGGGTGTAACGCGAATTTGGACCGAGGCTGTGCTGGCTGTTGGAACATCGGTTTTCGAATTCCAAATCACGGAAATGGTGTTCGCACCGGAAGACGAAGTAATATAACCGCTCGCATTTCCAACTTGATAGGCATTGTCATTTTCCACATTAACCGTGCCATAAGTAGCCGTTATATTCCCTCCGATCTCGGAAAGCGTAGCTTTTTGCCATCCTGCACCCACATTGTATTCCACCAGTGCTTGAAGGGTATCGTCATCATCCGGATCGTCTGCGATAAAAGAAACTGTTACATTTCCGCTCCCGTTTGTAAGCTTGGTGCCGGTTGCTGACGCAGCAGTTGGGGTTTGGTTGGTACTAATGTTGATGTCTTTATTTGCACCGAGTGAACTTGCGGCTCCCGGAGTGGGAAGCGTTAAAGTAGCCGTATTCCCTGCAAGATCCTTAATGGTTCCGCTATTAAACGTAAGTGCACCGGTTCCCGTATAATCAAGATCCGTTTTATTATCTCCATTTACGATTGTGTAAGTGAAGGAAAGTGTATCCGTTGAAACCGTGCTGTAGTTGGCTTGACGATCTGTTCCATTAAAATCCAATTGAAGTTGAGGCATGCCAGTGACAACCATACTATTGTCAAATTGGACCGTAGCAAGAATCACCGTATCAACTCCATAGGTGCCGTTTGCATTGGTTGCCGTGACATTGGAAACGGTTGGGGCGACGGTGTCATAGGTTGTTGTATCTGAAACAGTCGATGAAGTACTGGTATCGTTTTTTATTTTTGCGGAAATTGTTTTAAGTTCGTTGGTGGCTGAACAACCTGTTGCACCATTAGTGATGTCAAAGACAGGACCATCATCATCGTTCACAACATCATCATCAGGATAGGCTATCCAATCGGACCAGTTTGAACCTGCATTGCACGAAAAAGCAATGTGGGTTGGAGTGGCCCCGGATTTTGTGATTGCAATAGCAGGAGTGGAATCGTTGGTATATCCACTATTATCGGTAATTGCAATTGAGGAAAGTGAAACTGTTTGTATAGTATAGACCGTTCCATTTGCACCATTCACCCCTGAACCTACTTTTGTACCACCCGTGGCGGTTGCATTTGAAAAATTAAAATCCGTAGTTCCATAGTAGATTGCGACTCTACCCCCTCCGGCTCCACCGCCATCGCCATAACCGTTTCCTCCAGTGGTTGAAATTGAACCTGTCCCGGTGAGAGTCCCAGAAGTTATATAAACCGACCCACCCGATCCGCCACCACCATTGCAACCCGTATAAGTTTTACCATTAGCCGAGATGGATCCATTCACGGTTGTAGTACCGGAAGTAGTAATTTGAACCCTTCCTCCTCCTACCGCATAAGGTACTACCCCACAATCAGTATCCCCTCCGGATCCAATGAGGGTTGGCGCCGTTTGATCCCCATATATGGCTGAAGCTCCCCCGCTCCCTCCACCTCCGATTCCACCGTAAGCCGCACCACCCTTATCATTCTTGCCATACCCGGTTGTGGTAACCGCACAAAAACCCGTACTTGCATTTGGGCCAAATCCATTGCTTAGCCCACCCGGACATCCCAAGAAATTGGTATTGATTGATGTGCCGCTATCCAAAGTAACAGTCGTAGCCGTCCAAACCGAACTGGCTTGAATACTGGAAGAACTTGAAAGAGTAACGCTATTCGCACTTGTAATATTAAAAGTAAGTCCCGAATTGCCATTTGTTGGCGTCCATCCCGTCATTGTTGTCCCCGCAAAGGTTATAGCCCCACCGGCCGACATATTGAGAGCCGTCAAACTATCAATTGTAATAGTCGAGGAAGTGAAAGAAATATTGCGCGTGGCCGCGATCGTGGCCGTTGTAGCACCAACATCATCAGTGATAAGGGCGCCACTGCTTACAATAATGTCTCTAAAAGAATAAGTTGCCCCATTTGCAAGTCCAAGTCCGGACGTAACATATAAATCATTGTTTGTTTGATCAACGATGTAGGTGGTCCCATTTGCACCATTCACCCCTGAACCTGCTAGTGTACCACCGGTAGCGGTTACATTTGAAAAATTAAAGTCCGTAGTCCCATAGTAGATTGCCACCCTGCCACCTCCACCGCCACCTCCATTACCATAACCATTTCCTCCATTAGCAGAAACTGTGCCGCTTCCGGTTAAAGTCGCCGTTGTTATATAAACCGAACCACCCGAACCGCCGCCACTGTGACAACCCGTATAAGTTTTACCATTAGCTGAGATGGATCCATTCACGGTTGTAGTGCCGGAAGTAGTAATTTGAACCTTTCCTCCTCCTACCGCATAAGGTACTGCTCCACAATCAGTATCCCCTCCGGATCCAATGAGGGTTGGCGCCGTTTGATCCCCATATATGGCTGAAGCTCCCCCGCTCCCTCCACCTCCGATTCCACCGTAAGCCGCACCACCCTTATCATTCTTGCCATACCCGGTTGTGGTAACCGCACAAAAACCCGTACTTGCATTTGGGCCAAATCCATTGCTTAGCCCACCCGGACATCCCAAGAAATTGGTATTGATTGATGTGCCGCTATCCAAAGTAACAGTCGTAGCCGTCCAAACCGAACTGGCTTGAATACTGGAAGAACTTGAAAGAGTAACGCTATTCGCACTTGTAATATTAAAAGTAAGTCCCGAATTGCCATTTGTTGGCGTCCATCCCGTCATTGTTGTCCCCGCAAAGGTTATAGCCCCACCGGCCGACATATTGAGAGCCGTCAAACTATCAATTGTAATAGTCGAGGAAGTGAAAGAAATATTGCGCGTGGCCGCGATCGTGGCCGTTGTAGCACCAACATCATCAGTGATAAGGGCGCCACTGCTTACAATAATGTCTCTAAAAGAATAAGTTGCCCCATTTGCAAGTCCAAGTCCGGACGTAACATATAAATCATTGTTTGTTTGATCAACGATGTAGGTGGTCCCGTTTGCACCGGCTGAATACCCCACTCCAGTACCCCCAGCAACGGTTAAACTTGTTAAGCTAAAAGAATTAGAACCATAATAAACTGCCGCTCTACCACCGCCACCTCCACCTCCATTCCCATAACCGTTCCCTCCATTAGCGGAAATCGTCCCACTTCCGGTTAAAGTCCCAGTTGTTATATAAACCGAACCGCCGGAGCCTCCTCCGGCAAAATAATACGTATTAGCTTCACCATTGGCCGAAATAGAACCATTAACCGTTAAAACACCCCCCACATTAAGTTGGACTTTCCCTCCCCCGGATGGAGCTGTGCCGGAATCGGAATCGCCACCCGAACCAAAAAGTATTGGAGCTGTTTGATCTCCATAAGTAGACGAAGCCCCGCCGCTACCGGCACCTCCGGTTCCACCGTAAGCCGCACCACCCTTGTCCGTTTTACCATATCCGGTAGTCCTAATTGTGCAAACACCCGTTACGGCATTTGGACCATAGCCATCACTATTGCTCCCTTGGCATCCTTTATAATTCACATTAACATACGCCCCTGATTGAATTGTGAAATCCCCGGTCGTTGTAATTTCAAGCCCTGCCATTAAAACACCCTCACCGGGATCTTTATCAAACCCTGTAGCGTTATGAGTTAAAGTGACACCAGTATTTACTGTAACCGAAGCCGCGCTCAAAGTACCTGTAAAAATACAAATTCCATCCCCGCCATCCGTAAAAGTTACATCATCTCCAATATAACCATCTAAAGTGGCCTGATTTAAAGTTGTGGAATTACAAGAAACCGTTTCGCTTGCCGCGAAAACACGAGACGGAAACGGGATACAAAAATATGCTAAAAAGAAAAGAGAAAGAAAAATTTTTTTCATCTTTTTTAAGGAATTTTTCATAAATAAATAATTTAATTTTTATTTTTTAGGCCTCAAATATTCTAGGAATTATAACACATTTTAATCGAAAAATAAAGATCTCCTCCTACATAAAAACATTGGCTTGAAATAGAATAAAATCCTATTTAAAAAAATCATCCATGCCCGGAAATACTTTTGGCCAACTTTTTCGCCTCACCACCTTCGGAGAATCACATGGAAAAGCCATCGGAGGAGTCATCGACGGCTGCCCTGCCGGAATTTCATTGAGTGAAAAAGACATCCAACCCGACCTTAACCGCCGTTGTCCCGGACAAAGCGATCTCACCACCCTCCGTCAAGAACCGGACCGAATTGAGATTCTTTCCGGCGTTTTTGAAGGAAAAACCACAGGAACCCCCATCGGCCTTCTCATTCACAACCAAGACGCGCATTCTCAAGATTATGAAGCGTTAAAAAACTTTTATCGCCCGGGACACGCGGACGAAACGTATGATCTCAAATATGGATTTCGAGATCACCGAGGCGGCGGACGGGCCTCAGCTCGAGAAACCGCCATGCGCGTTGCCGGCGCTGCGATTGCAAAAAAAATGTTCCGTCATTTAAAACTGCGCACTCAAGTCATTGGCCACACCCAACAAATAGGCAAATGGAGCGTTGAAAAACCCGACTTTTCCGTGATTGAAAAAAATCCGGTCCGCGCCGCCAATCTCCGCATTGCAAAAAAAATGGAAGAAGAAATTCGACGACTCCAAGCCCAAGGCGATTCCATTGGCGCCTTGATTGAACTCGTGATTTT
Organism: Candidatus Gracilibacteria bacterium; assembly: GCA_041658685.1. Lineage (NCBI taxonomy): Bacteria > Candidatus Altimarinota > Candidatus Altimarinota bacterium. The sequence continues at coordinate 584,506 of JBAZZS010000001.1, forward strand.
AAATTGCCCCATCGGCCTGGGCGAACCTGTTTTCGACAAACTCAAAGCGGATTTTGCCAAAGCCCTACTTTCCATCAACGCGGTGACCGGATTTGAATATGGCCCGGGATTTACGACTCCAATGCTTAAAGGAACACAAAATAATAAAATGGATTACGGTCTTTATGGCGGCATTTCCAATGGCCGACCCATCACGTTGCGCATTGCACTCAAACCCACCTCCTCCATTCAACTGGAAAAACAAGTCAAAGGCACAGCCAAAGGCCGTCACGATCCCTGCCTCGCTCCTCGCGCCATTTCCATCGCAGAAGCCATGATTTGGCTGGTGCTGGCGGATCATTATTTGAGACAAAGGTCGACTCAAGTAAAATAAAGGCAAGTGGTCAGGAAGAATTTTTGTTCACATGGGAGCGAAATATTTCGGATCATGATTCTCAATATTTCTTCCTTAAAAATGTTCACAAAAATTTCCCTTCCCACTTGCCTAAAATGTCATTCTCTCATTCATACACTAGCCACTTTTATCTCATGAACTTTTCATTAAAAAAATCATCCATCGTTCTTTGTTTTTGCCTATTTTCCACTCTTCTCTTCACCGGCTGCGCTTCTCAAAAAGAAATCAAAATCGGCGCGCTCACCTCTCTCACCGGAGAAAACGCCTCTGCCGGAATTGAATTTCAACGCATCGTGAATCTCGCCATCACCAATATCAACAAAACATGGGTTGAAAAAGAAAAAACGCTTTCCGTTCAATGGGAAGACGGAGAATGCAACACCGAAGCCGCGAACACCGCGGTTTTAAAACTTATTGAGCAAGATCAATTGAAACTGATTTTAGACGGTCCGTGCCAAGACACCACCGCTTTATGGCCGCAAGAAACGGATATGGACATTGATGATAACGATGACATTTATTTTTTGATTTTCAGTCAAACCCAAGCACCCAACATCAAAGATCTCCCCTCAAATCATCTCTATTTTGATCTTCCCCAAACAATCACCGAAGGCGACTTTACTTTGCGCCTTCAAAACGCCTACCGAGAAATTTATGGCCAAGAAATCCAAGACCTCCCGGCCGCAGCCCACATTTACACGGAAATTTGTCGTCTTTCCATGGCCCTCGACTCCGAAGGCATGAACCCTAAAAAAATCATTGAAATTCTCCCTGAAATTTCCATCAATAATGACATCCTCCCTTTCTAACATGTTCAACTTCAAACTTAAAAAACAGGAAGGCCACGCCCGCACCGGGACCTACACCACACCCCACGGATCTTTTCACACCCCGGCATTCATGGCGTGCGGCACCAAAGGCTCGGTCAAAACCCTCGAGATGCGCGACATCAAGGATTTAAACGCTGAAATCATCCTTTCCAACACCTACCACCTTGCGCTCCGCCCCGGGGCGGATGCAATTGCCAAAGCCGGCGGATTGCACCAATGGATGAACTGGAATAAACCGCTTCTCACCGATTCCGGCGGATTTCAAGTTTTTTCCTTAAGCAAAACCCGAAAAATCGATGCAGACGGCGTTAAATTCAAATCTCCAATCAATGGTGACACACACTATTTTACTCCTGAAAGTGTGATGAAAATTGAAGAAAAACTCGGAGCCGACATTATTATGGCGTTCGACGAATGCGCGCCCGGCGACAGCGACAAAGCCTATGCCAAACAAGCCATGCTCCGCACTCACGATTGGGCCCTGCGTTGCAAAAAAGAACACGAAAAACTTCAAAAAAAACGCGCACAAAAAGGAAAACCGCCTCAAGCGCTTTTCCCCATTGTTCAAGGAGTGATTTACGACGATCTCCGCATCGAATCCACTAAATTCATGGCAGCCCTCAACCTCCCGGGCATTGCCATCGGAGGCCTCAGCGTTGGAGAAAGTAAAAAAGACATGTACCGCACCCTCGACGTGATTCACCCCCACCTCCCGGCCAACAAAATCCGTTACCTCATGGGCGTGGGCAGTCCCGAAGATCTGATTGAAGGCATTTATCGCGGCATTGATTTATTCGATTGCGTGCTCCCCACTCGCCTCGCCCGCCACGGCGCATTTTGGACCCATTCCGGCAGACACAACATCAAGAACAAAAAATTTGATCAAGCCAAGGGCACATTGGAAAAAAATTGCACATGTTCCACCTGTAAAACAACCTCGATCGGCTACATTCGCCACCTCTTCATCGAAGGCGAAATCACGGCACTTCGTTTACTCACGATTCATAATTTACACTTTTTATACGAGCTCCTGCGCACTGCCCGAAACCACATCGAAAAAAACACATTTGAAGGCTTCCGCAAAAAATTCCTGAGAGAATTCAAAGTCAAATAACGCATGTCGTGGTGAGCACGCACGGAGCGTAGCGAAGTGCGCTCCCCCGCATTCTCTTCGTCTCGAACCACACATTCACGAGGGACTCTTTATCAAAAAAAATTACGATTCCCTCAGCCGAAACGATCGACATTGAGATAAAAACGTTCTCAAGTTTTTCATAAAATCATCAAAATTATAAGGAGGAACCCATTCGAAATCCCTAACTCTTAATGGCACACAATCAACATAAGCTTTAAGGTCAAAAATAAACGCCCCACCCTCCATCCGATCCATAGAAATACAAGAACTCTGATCAAACGCTTGCATAAAACCCCACCCAAAGGGGGGCTTATACCCAAGGTCTTGATAAATAAACCAAGAAAAAGCATGCCGAGCCACCCGATGCCTATCTGTTGGCGTAACCTCTTTCCCCTCCGCATACAACACCGGTTCATAATCATAAGAAGGTTTCTTCGGACAATCGATGCGATCCCCTCTCCCCTGAGATTGAATAAAAGCCGCCACTTGAGGAGTCAAATACTCGCCTGCAACCCACCACCCTGCATCAAAAAGTCGCTGTAATAAACGCCCGGCTATCACAGGTTGATTCAAAGGAAGAGCAATTTGAGCGATAGGCCTTCCAACCCCTGACGGTCGAGAGGTCCCCCCTTTGATGCAATCCTTATATTCAACTCCCAACGCTGTCTCCAATCCCCAACAATCTCCACGCGCCACAATTGGCAAAACGGCACATCTTCCAAGCCAAGAATGCTCTACCGTTATTTCTCGGTGCTGCTCATCCGTCACTGCCGGATCCCACAAGGCATGTTGCCCTTGCTTCACAAATTTCTCAAAACGCTCTTGAGCACGTTGGACATAGTTCACAGCCATTTCATCTCGAGGCCGTAAACCTCCCACGCGTGCCAAAAATTTATTCAATATTTCGCTTACATGATCCACTGAAAGAGGATATCCCATCGCCTCAAAACAAACTCCATCCAAACTAAAAACTCTCACTCCACGAATCTGCAAGGGATCAAAAAGACTATCAAAAACAGCCTCATGCAAAGGATGAGGAATCGAAAAATTATTACTGATTCCAGGCGGTGCATTTAAAACTGTAGGCAAAGCACAATCCGACCCCCTAAAATCACGCAACAACATATCGCAAAAATGAAAACGTAAAAGACCATAAACGCCTTCCCCAAAATCCTTCCCCTCCTCCAAACCAACCACATCCGCAATATCCGTAAAATTTCTCGGATCTTCTTTTTCCATCGGTTTTTTTTAGATCCCATTGCTCAAGCGATGAACAAAAACACACACCCCGAGATTGAGGATCCGAGGCATAACTCGTGGAATAAAAATACTCAATAAAAAGATAAGTGGCATGAGGCGGGATTCCACAACTCGCCAAATTAGCGACCATTTGATCTACATAAACAACCCTCGCATCTCTTCCGAGCCATTGGACATAAGTAGGAATCGCCCCTTCCACCACACCTACCACATAATCCGCAATCGCAGGATAAAACTCCGTGGGATGGGGAAATTCACTCCAAGCAAAAGAAGGAGAAAGTCTTTCAACAAAGGATAAAGGACGATGATTTTCATCCTCAAGCCCTATTTCCCCAAAATCTGGATCCCCGCCTAATCGACTCACCATAACAAATTTCTAAATTTTAACAAAAAAATATAAACACATAAATTCAAAAGTGTCAATTTGGCTTTTTCTCTCTTGCGTGCTTAAATAGGCCCATGATCGCTTACCTCTCCGGACTCATTCGCGCCAAAGCTGACAGACACCTCGTGTTGGATGTGAATGGAGTGGGATACAAAATTTTTGCCACCACAGGTTTGGTTGAAAAAACAGAACTCAACAGTCCCCTCAGCCTCCTCATTCATACCGTGGTGCGCGAAGAAGAAATCAGTTTGTATGGATTTGAAACTCAAGACGAACTAAACCTGTTCGAGCTTCTCATTTCCGTGAACGGCGTAGGCCCCAAAACCGCACTCGAAATTTTTTCCTGGCCCACAGAAAAAGTCCAAGCCGCCATCTTATCCTCCAACACCGCAGCGCTCACTCAAATCAAAGGCATTGGCAAAAAAACCGCAGAACGCATCGTGCTCGAACTCAAAGAAAAAGTTCAATTCAAAGGTGGGCCCGACGAGCTTTCCTCTCTTGCAACCTCCAAAGACTCCGATCTCCCGACTGACGTTGAAGATGCTTTATTGAGTCTCGGTTATCGCCGCCAAGATATGATTCGCGTATTCCGCAGTCTCAAAACCCCACTCGAAAGTCACGAAGCCATGATCAAGTACTTTTTGAAAAACGTTTAAAAAAAATGAATTCTCATATAAAAACTTTTTTACTTGTATTGATTATAGCCATTGTGACAGGGGCTAGTGTTTATAGATCATCCGAACAAAATATCGGGGAAATACGTAAAGAAAATAATGAACTTGAACATAATTTAGAAATTCTAAAAAACGAATACGAATGTATAAAAGGACAAAAAGAACTCTTTACATGGCAAAATATAACTTTTGAGCTTCCAAACTGTTGGACCACAGAAGAAAAGGTCAAAAATGGAAAAACCATCCTCCTTTTGACATTAAACAACACGGAAAATATTTTTCTCCAAATGAAATTAATTACAAACTATACAGCACCTAAAGATCAAGGACCTGCTGAAATTCAAATAGGGACCAATTACTTTTATCAATTTTTAGCCGGATTTGATCAACATGAATTTGTCCTTGAAAGGGAACCCTACCAATTAAATATTCTTACAATGACCCCGGATGATCTAATGATCAGAGATATTTTAGGATCAATACAATTACCAAAAAAGAACTAGCCCGCCTATTTAATGCCTTCCCTCCTCACCCATCCCCTCAACATTTTCTATCTCACCGGCGTGCAAAGTTCGCATGCGACTTTACTGAATACAGGTAAAAAAAACTATCTCATTACCGATGGCCGCTACATTGAAAAAGCACAAAAAAAATCACGTTTCAAGAATTTTTCCGCCATCGATCCCAAAAATGATTATAAAAAAACCATCCAATCCCTTCTTAAAAAACACAAAATCAACACCCTCGAATACGAAGATCATCGCCTGACGGTCAAAAATTTCAACATTCTCAAAAAAACCGCACGTGGACTTGGAATAAAATGGAAGCCGATCCAACATCCCATCGAAGAACTGCGCGCCATCAAATCCGCGAGCGAACTCAAAGCCATCCAAACCGCCCAACACCTCACTGATCAAATTTTTTATTCAATAAGAACAATTTTGCGCCAAGGAATGGCAGAAATTGAGATTGCAAATTTCATCAAAAAGAAAACATTTGACCACTTAAACGCCTCCCTCGCCTTCGAACCCATCGTGGCCTTTGGTCAAAACACGTCCATCCCCCACCACGACGCGAGTTTAAAAAAACTCAAAAAAGGCGAAATCATTCTCGTGGACATGGGCGTGGCCTACCACGGATACGCTTCAGATATGACGCGCATGATTTTCACAAAAACGCCGACGGAACAAGAAGAAAAAATCTACAATCTGGTGCTGTTGGGACAAAAAACCACGTTCGATGCGCTCCGTCCCGAAGTCATGGCAAAAACCTTAGACACAAAAGTACGCCGCGTGTTCAAAAAAGCCGGCTATCCGACCCAATTCACGCACAGCTTAGGCCACGGCGTGGGCCTCGAAATCCATGAAATGCCATCCCTGTCCGCCAAAAGCAAAACCATACTCAAACCCAACATGGTCGTGACCTTGGAACCGGGCCTGTATTTCCCCGGAGAATTTGGGGTACGGATTGAAGATTTAGTACTCGTCACTGCTACCGGCGCCAAAACACTCACAAAAACGTCAAAAGAAATCTCACTCACGTGCCTCTAATCTTCCTCCATTTTTAATATTGATGGAATAACCAATCTAGTTCGTCTAGTATGTCCATCCACTCTATTTGCCCTATCCAATTGTTCTGCCTCAAATCTGTGCTGGGCAGCATTAACCTCTTTATCAGATGGCTTTGGCTCTTCCCCATAAAGGTCTTCATAGCTTTCAAAATTCCCAGTGAAATTATCATCCTCATAAAAATCATCCCATACATCAGGCATAAACCATTAGTTTAAAAATAAAACTAATTTTAAGATACCCCCCCCCTAAAAAATGTCAACTACGCACGCAACGAAGTGAAGCGCTCTTCCCAATATCTCCGATCCACACTATGAGCAATTTGATGATGTTCTCGGCACAGCGGTGCCATATATCGAGGATCATGCGTATGCGCCAGCGCGAACCGTTGTGAATGATGAATGGTTTGTGCGAGTTTTTGGCACGTTGGAATGGAACATTTTTGGCCGAATTCTTCCTTAAGGATGGATTTCACACGAACCGGAATATAGCGAGAGGCTGTCTCTGGTACATTTTGAGCAATCGCCTCTTTTTCCTGCTCAATTTTTTCGTTTCGTTGTTTTAAAAGTTCAAAAAGAATTTTATTCACGTCGTGTCCTTGCGCGTGGAGACGATTGAGCTCTGCGATGACTTCGTCGGAAAGGGAAAAATTTAAACTGTGCACGTGCACAGTTTTTACGTCAAATTGTGACTTATTTAAGCCATTTTTATCCTCAAAATCACTCTCTTTTATATAGAATTTTTCGTCTCGCACAAGAGTTTCGATTGCCGCACATGGAAGTTTTTTAACTTTTTCCGCCAACTCCTTTTCATTTTCCACTGTCGCGATCGAAGCCACGCGCGCCAACTTATTTACGCTCACGCGCCCTTCCACGAGCAAATTTCTCAAAATCGGCTTATCCTCGAATCGTTTTTCCAAACAAAGCACTCGACGAACCTGTTCCTCAGACAGTCCTGCCAACTTCGCCGCAAACTCAAAAATACTCGCACATCCGCGCTTTTCGTACAATTTTCTTTTATGAACCTCCGGCAAAAGCCCGATAAATCGCCTCCGCCACAACAGTGCCTGCCTGCCAAATTGATCGCAAAGCCGTAATAATTTTCCATCCGAAATTTTCGTGATTGAATTTTCCATAAATAACAGGTTAAATTGACGCTTGAATTTTATCAAAAATCAGCCCAAAAAGTCACGCCAAAAATGTCCATTTTATATGGCGAAAAACATAGAAATATTGCGAGGTGAGTATTTACTCACTACGCGCGGGGTGCAACGGAGTGCGCTTGTTACATGCCTTGTCGTTCCTCCCAATAATGCTCATCCACTCGCCCGGCCTGAAGATCTACGAAAAACTGATCATTCAACAATCCTTCCGAAAACTCCAACAGCCATTGCCTCATCAAAACAAATTTATCCCGCGGCCCCGGATACTCCATTAGCGGTAAATATTGATCTTCAAAAAAACGCGGATCCTCCAAATTCATCAACATGCGAGCATATTCCGCTTGATCCTCATTCACTCGAAAAGGATCCACCGCAGAAGGATGATCCAAAGAATACCATTGAGGATTATTTCGCTTTGAAGCCTGACGATTTTTTTCTGCCCAAATCCAATACTCAGCCTCATCTTCAGGCATACGCCCAAAAGAATCTATGCGATGAAAAATTTCATGAGATAAAGGCCAACTTCGAACAAGATAAAAAGTAGATCTATCTAAAGGCATCACTCCTGCAGCCCCTTTCCCATCTTCCAAATCCTTCATATATCCACTCCATATAAGAGTTCTCAATCCCAACTTTTTAAAAACCTCAGGTGGCCATTTGGCCAATTGGGCCTTGAGTTCAATCATGTCGCGATAAAAAGCTCTATCAGAACCACCATAAGGGGACAACTGATAATAGTGCTCTAAGGTGTTATCAACTGACTCTAGAGTTTGATCAACTGTTTTAAAAACCTCAATTCCATAACGCTCAAAAAACTCCTCCTCAAAATGGATTTTTTCAAATATAGGCTTTTTAGCCTCCTCCATATTTCTTTGCCACTGACGGTCAGCTTGTCTTTGAATTTTCTTACGATGTCTTATTTCTTTTCTTGAGGGTTTATCGTCTTCTGCCACGCCTTCCGTGACCCCCATCGAAGCATCATGAAAATCCTGAGATTCCACCATGGGCGCGATCGAAGGTTCCTCTCCCCGTGCCTCAGGCATGGATGGAGCAAACAATAGAGTTGTCGTCAACAAACTGGATCGTAATAAATTCATAAAAAACCGAGCAAAAATCTAAGTATGCATAAAATCATATTTTAAGATTTATGTCAAACAAAAACCGCGTGCATTTTTCATCAAATCAGCCTAAAATTTCCCCCGTTTTCCTAACTCCTAAACGATACCTCCTAATCCCTTTCCTATGTGTGGCATCTTTGGCTATTTCGGTCCTCTCAATAACGCAGCGGAACTCGCACTCGAAGGCCTCAAAAACCTCGAATATCGCGGCTACGACTCCTGGGGCGTGGCGGCAAAACTGGAATCCGGAGAAATTCGGATGGAAAAACATGTGGGAAAAATTTCCGACGTCAAAGAATTTGGCAAAGAACTCAAAGGTCAAATCACCCACCTCGCCATCGGCCACACGCGCTGGGCCACGCACGGCGGCGTAACGCAAAAAAACGCCCATCCTCATCTCAGCAAAAATGGCGAATTCGTGCTCGTGCACAACGGCATCATCGAAAACTTCCGAGAACTGCGCAAAGAACTCCAAGGCAAAGGTTATGAATTCCTTTCCGAAACCGACACCGAAACCGCCGTCCATCTCATCGAACATTACAGCGACGAAGGATTCGAAACCGCGGTTCAAAAAGCCGTGAATCGACTCGAGGGCCGCTACGCCATTCTCGTGCTTCACGACAACACCCTGATCGCGGCTCGCAAAGGCTCGCCCCTCATCATCGGCATCGGCAACCTAAAAAACGAATTTTTCATCGGCTCCGATGTCCCGGCCTTCCTCAAATACACCAATCGCGTCATGTACCTCGACGACGACCAAATGGTGATGATGAACAAAGACGGCATTCGATTCAAAACCGTTTCACAGGGAACTCCCATCGAAAAACGCGAAATCAAACTCAATCTCACTCAACAAAGCGCGGAAAAAGGCGCGTACGCCCATTTCATGATCAAAGAAATCATGGAGCAAAAAGAAACCTTGAGTCGCGCCATCAACCAAGACCCAATTCTCATTGAAAAACTGGCGCAAGCCATTCGTGAAGCAAAAGGCACGTTCTTGATCGGATGCGGGACCGCTGGAAAAGTCGCCTTAACCGGCTCGTATCTTTTCTCCTCAGTTGCAAAAAAACACATCAACTTCGCATTCGGCTCCGAATTCACGAGTTTTCAAGAATTTTTAACCGACAAAACGCTCCTCATCGCCATTTCCCAAAGCGGCGAAACCGCGGACACGCTCGAAGCCATTGAAATCGCCAAAGAAAAAGGCGTCAAAATCGCCTGCATCGTGAATGTGGAAAGTTCAACCATGGCTCGATTTTCCGACATCGTGATCCCGCTCAAAGTCGGGCCGGAAAAAGCCGTGGCCTCCACCAAAGCCACCACCGCGCAAATGGCCATCCTGACTCTCCTCGCCTACGCCACCGCCAATCGGTTAGAAGAAGGCAAACAACTCCTCATTCGCACAGCCGGAGAAATCAACGACATGTTGAACCCGCGCTACGAAGAGCACATCGCCAAAATCGCGGAAAGTATGAAAAACGTGGAAAGCATGTACATCATTGGAAAAGGCCTCAACTATCCCATGGCCCTCGAAGCTGCCATCAAACTGCAAGAAGTTTCGTACATCCACGCCGAAGGGTTTGCCGGAGGCGAATTGAAACACGGGCCCATTGCCCTGATCTCACAAGGCACGCCCTGCCTCACGATTGTGGCCAACGACGCCACTCGCGCCGACATCCTCGGCAATGCCATGGAGGTCAAGGCCCGCGGCGGACGCATCATCGGTGTTTCTCCCGAGAATTCCGAAATTTTCGACGACTGGATCCGCGTCCCGGACGTGGGCGACACCTCGCCGATCGTGAACATCATTCCCATTCAAATCCTCGCCTACCACCTGGCCATCAAACGCCAAAACAACCCGGACATGCCGAGAAATCTGGCGAAGAGTGTGACAGTGAAATAACACGCACGAAGCAAAGCGAAGTGCACTCCCCCGCACCCGCATTTAATTTTCAAAAGAGTGGCTTTTCCTTTTACGCAAATTTGTCGAACCCAAATAAATCTGTTATAATATTCATAATGAAAAAAAACACCAAAATCGTTTGCACCCTTGGCCCGAGTTCGGATGATATTTCAGAGCTCGAACCCATGATAATCGCAGGCATGAATGTCGCACGCCTCAATTTTTCGCATGGAGATTATGAACACATGAAAAAAATCTTCGCCAATCTGAGAAAAGCGGAAAAGAACACCGGGAAAACCATCGCCATCCTTCAAGATCTCCAGGGCCCCAAAATTCGTCTCGGCCTTCTTCCCGAACAAGGAGTGCCGGTCAAACACGGCCAACGCGTGATTTTTTCAACCGGGACTGACACGTTCAAACCTGGCCCCATCGCGACCTTTCCGGTTCAATATAAAAATCTTCACAACGACGTCAAAAAAGGCGATCTCATCCTCGTGGACGACGGCTATTTTGAGCTCAAAGTCGAGAAAAAAGACGGACGAAACATTTACTGCCACGTGCAAAACGGCGGCGTTTTTAAAAGCCACAAAGGCATCAACTGCCCCACGGCCTCAATCAGCGCCAAAGCGCTTTCCACAAAAGATAAAGAAGATCTCGCGTTCGGCGTCAAACAAGGCATCGATTACGTGGCGCTTTCATTCGTGAAAAATGCGAAAGACATCGAAGAATTGCGCGCCTTACTCGTTCGCTACAAAGCCCCGCACGTCAAAATCATTGCCAAAATCGAACGCCGCGAAGCCATTGAACCCGAAACCCTCGAAGCCATTGCCCAAGCCGCGGACGGATTGATGGTGGCCCGAGGCGATCTCGGCATCGAAATCCCGGCTGAACAGGTTCCGATTGTTCAAAAAGAAATCGTGCGTTACGGATTGTTGTACGCAAAACCCGTGATCATTGCCACGCAAATCCTTGAATCCATGATCAAAAGCCCCCGCGCCACCCGCGCGGAAATCAGCGACGCGGCCACCGCCATTTTTGAACACGCGGACGCCCTCATGCTTTCCGGCGAAACCTCGGTCGGCGATTATCCGGTGGAAGCGGTTCGCACGCTTTCCAAAGTCGCCCGCGCCACCGAACACGCGCTCCACGGAAAAGAGCACCTTCTCTCCAATCATCTCGTGGCCATTGACATGCACATCACGGACGCCACCTGTTACAACGCCGCGCTCCTCGCCAAACACATCCAAGCGGATTGCATCGTGGTTCTCACCCGCACCGGCTACACCGCGCGCCAGATCATGAAGCACCGCCCCTCAACCCCAACGATTGTTATCACTTACGATCCTCAAGTCAAAAAAGAACTCGAGCTCATCTGGGGCTTGAACGACATTCTGGTTCTCGAAAATCGCATTGAATCCGCAGCCGAAGCCGCCAAACGCGTTCCCTCCCTCCTCAAACCTCTCGGCGTGATCAAACCCAACCGCGAACTCGTGATCGTGAATGCCGGGAAAAGGCACAATTTTATTACGACTGTGGTGGTGTAAACATGCTATAATCCCTGCATGCGCATCCTAGGAATCGACCCCGGTCTGGCCACCATCGGATTTGGCGTGATTGAAAAGGGGAAAACCCGCCTTCACATGCTCACTTGCGGGCATATTTCCACCCCCAAAACGCTCTCCACTGTGGACCGGCTCAACGAAATCGCGACAGACATCGAGGCGCTTTGCCAAACGTGGAAACCCGATGTGTGCGCCATTGAAGAAATTTATTTCAGCAAAAATGTGACCACCGCCATCCGTGTGGCCGAAGCCCGCGGCGTTATCTTGCAAACCCTAACTCGATCAGGGTATTCTGTTCACGAATACAATCCGCAAAAGATTAAAATTGCGCTCACCGGCGACGGCAAAGCCGACAAAGCGCAAATGCAAAAAATGATCACCCTGATTTTGGAGCTCAAGGAAGTGCCAAAACCCGATGATGCCGCAGACGCGCTTGCGATTGCACTGTGCCATGCCAATACCAGACATTAAATCTCCCCTCCATGAAACGTTTCATCCTCGGCCTTCTCCTCTCTTCCATCATCGTATTCGGAACCGTGTACGGGACCGTGCTCAACCCGACTCTTTTATCGAATCTCTTGAATGCCTTCCATTCCAACGATAATACAACTGACAATCCGACTGAACAAACCACCCCAACCGACATCCCCGAAACACCCACTTCCTCCAACCCCGACTATCTCAAACGCATCACCAAAGGCGACACGCTTTTCGAGGGCGGCTACTTCGATCTTGCCATCACTGAGTATCAATTCGCAGTCCAACTCGAACCCACCTCCAGCGAAGCGTTTTACAAACTCGGGCAAGCCTACTTTTACAACGCCGATTATGAAAACGCACGAATTCCTCTTGAAGAAGCCCTAAAAACCGATCCGACCAACGAAGAAATGCAACTTTTCTACGGAAAAAATCTCATCGAACTCCAAGACATCGAAGGGGCCAAGGCTCATTTCCTTTCCCTCACTTCCACCTCCCCGACCGTGCTGTATTACAAAGGGATTTTTGCCGCGTACGATGGAAACTACGAAGACGCAAAAAATAATTTCACCGCCGTGGTAACCGATGGCAATGATAAAACGCTCGTGGATTATGCCACCTCTTATCTCAATGCCATGGCTGAATTCGATTTGGCCCAAGATTCTCCGGAAAGTTATAAAAAAACACTCATCGGGCAATGTTTGGTTGAAACCAACGAACCCACGCTGGCCATCACTCTCCTTTACAACGTGCTCCGCGACGAACCCGATTATCGCGATGCGTGGATTTTGCTCGGGTATGCGTATTTGAATCAAGAAAAATACACGGATGCCGAAGATGCCCTGCTCAAAGCCATTGAAATGGATCCCACCAAGGCGGAAACGCGCTTTTACTTGGGTTTAAGTTATTTTGGATTGGAAGAAATGGCCTCCGCAATCACTCAATTTGAACTCGCGTTGCAAAGTGGGTACGAGCCCAAGGTTCAAGTGTATCAAAAAATTGGAGATGCGGCTGTGCTATTGGGAGATTACGCCAAAGCCGCAGAAGCGTATGAAAACGCGATCGCACTCAATTCCGATGATGTCACTTTGTTCATTCGCCCGGTATGGATTTATCTCGACCACCTCAACAATATTGAACGCGCATTAGAACTCAGCCAACAAGCCATCACCGCGCATCCGGACAATGCCATGGGCTACAATCTCAAAGGCTGGGCCGAAACCTATGCCAACGATTACACCGCCGCGGAACAAGATTTGAGTTATGCCTTGATTTTAGACCCGAATTTAGCTGCCGCTCATCTTAATTTCGGACGATTATACGAAGCTCAAGGCAACCTCGATGCAGCCAAAGAAAGCTACAAACGCGCCTACACCCTCGATCCTGCCGGGTCTATCGGAGGAACGGCCGCAGATAAATACAATGCACTCGTGGCAAAAGAGCAAGAAGCCGCGGAAACAGTAATTTAAAATTCATAATCTCTAATTACCCCCTCCCCCATGCCCCCCTCCCTCTTCTACCCCATTCTCTTTGTCCTCGGCCTTTTGTTCGGTAGTTTTTTAAGCGCTGCGATTTATCGAATTCATAATAAAAAACCCGGGCTCATCGGAGGCTCTTCCATGTGCCCCAAATGCCAAAAACGGCTTCTCGCCCACGACTTAATCCCTCTTCTCAGCTACATTTGGCTCTTCGGCAAATGTCGCCACTGCAAACGCCCGATCTCCTGGTACTATCCCGCCTTGGAACTCACCACCGCCCTCGTATTTATTACGGTTGGAGCGTTTCATCTCGCGCCTCTCCCTCTTTATCTTTTCTACGCCCTGGTTCTCGTTTTCATCTTCTTTTACGACCTCCTATACATGGAAGTACCGGACCAAATCTTAATCCCCGCCATCGTGATCGCGGGGTTGGGCCTGTTTTATCCCGGAATCATGGTCGGGCCCAAAGAAGCCTTGATCGGTGCCGGTGGATTAACCGTCTTTTTTCTATTACAAATTCTCATTTCCAAAGGGAAATGGCTCGGCGGCGGAGACCTGCGCATCGGACTTTTCATGGGATTAATTTTAGGCTGGAAACTCGTGCTCCTTGCCACCTTTCTCGCGTACCTGCTCGGCTCCATCATCAGCATCGGCTTGCTGCTTTCCGGAAAAGTCACCCGAAAAACCATGGTGCCCTTCGGCCCCTTTTTAGTTTTGGGAACTTTTGTCGCGCTCTTTTATGGCGACACCATCATTTCGTGGTATCTCAATTTTGTTCTAGCACGCACGTAGCGCAGCGGAGTGCGCTCCCCCAAGACCCGAGCAAAGCAAGGGTCTCCCCTATCCCGCATTTTCTCCCCTGACTTCACTAAAGAGCTCATTCAAAAAAGTGTGCACGTGCACACTTTTCGCCTCAAATAATGGCTCAAAAAAGCCATTTCGATATCTAAAAGCTACATCCGCCGCCAACTTCAAACTTCTGCTGCTTCCGTTCTCATCTCTTCCACGGCCGCTTGAATCTCAGCGGCTGGAATTTCCTCTTTCGTAACTTTTTGCGCGTTCGAAACCCGAAATGCCATCAATTCAAGAACCTGTGCTAAAAACCAATCTTCACCTTCTCTCATAATAGTAGAGAATTCTAAACTTGTACTCGCACCTATACAGCCATATCTAACGTCGTTTTCAGGTACGTTATATATTTTACTTAAAATAAATATTCTCACCGAGGGGTTGCCTCGCCCAGCAATCAAAAGATCAACTGAATCTTGCATTATTGGTCTGAGAAATTCTTGAAGTTTTTCATTTTTAATATTAACACGTCCGTGCAGACCAGAGCTCATTGCTATACAATAAGCGTTGTCAAGCAACGTGCTCAAGTGAGAAAGAAACTTATCAAGCAATGGTCGCATTTCTGAAGATTCCAAAATAGAAGGATCCTCTGCTTTTTCCCAAAAAGCTTGATCCGCTTCCGGCAATAAATGATCTCCTGACATAATTATTAAGGTTAAGTTATTAATGCCTTTATTTTTACATAAAAAAAATAAAAGCAAGACTTTACATAAAAATCATTTTAACGTCTTATATTTTTGTAATCTAATGAACAACAAAAAAAATAAATACATAACTACGCATCCCGCTCAAAACCTGCTAAAATTTATTTAGCATCCGCAATTCAAAATTTATAATTTAAAATTCAAAATTTCTTGTCCCCCGTCCTCCTCATCATCCTCGACGGTTTTGGTGAAGCGCCCCCCGGCCCGGGCAACGCCATCACTCGGGCGAACATGACGTTTTACAAACAACTACGAAAAAATTACCCGTGGACCCTGCTCAAATGCTCGGGCAACGCCGTGGGCCTCCCTGCCGGATATCAAGGCAACTCCGAAGTCGGGCATTTCACCATCGGCTCCGGCCGCATCACCTGGCAATCCTTCGAAGAAATCAATCGCTCCATCCGCGACAAGAGTTTTTTTAAGAAAAAAGCCTTGGTCAAGGCCTGCGCCTCAATTCGCGAAGCCAACAAAAAAGGCCAAAAACGCGCCCTTCATCTCCTGGGCATGATTTCGGATGAAGGCGTTCACTCCCACATCGACCACCTTTTCGCCCTGCTCAAACTCGCGAAGCTCGAAAAAACCTTTCCCGTGTACATTCACGCCATCCTCGATGGACGCGACGTGCCGGAACGAAGCGCCGACAAGTATCTCAAGATGATTCAGAATAAAATCAAAGCGCTCGGGCTCGACAAACCCCTATACAAAGGCGGGCCGAAAAAAGCGAGCATTGCCACCATCGTGGGCCGCTATTTTGCCATGGACCGCGACACCAACTGGAGCCGCACAAAAAAAGCCTACGATCTTTACGTCCACGGCAAAGGAATCATTGAAAAAAATCCACTCACAGCCATCAAAAACGCGTACGAAAATGGCGCTGAAACCGACTACTATGTTCCGCCGATTATCCTCGACCCACACGGCATCTTTCGCAAGAACGATTCCGTCATCTTTTTCAATTATCGAACCGACCGCTCCAAACAAATCACCGACGCTTTGTTGAACAAAAAATTTGATCATTTTAAAACCGACCCGCTTAACCTTAATTTTGTAGCCATGGGACCCTTTACGCACCTCGCTCCCGTGGTGTTTCCAACTCCCGAAATCCGACACAATTTAGCCGACGTTTTATCCTCTCATCGCCTACGCCAACTCCGCGTAGCAGAAACGGAAAAATACGCACACGTCACGTTCTTTTTCAACAGCCAAATTGAGACCCCATATCCGCTCGAAACCCGAGTCCTCATCCCCTCCCCCAAGTGCCCCTCGTACGCTGAAAAACCCGAAATGAGCGCTCCCAGCGTGACCCATCACCTCATCGACGAAATCAAAAAGGAAAAATACCCATTCATTGCCACCAATTTCGCCAATGGCGATCTCGTCGGCCATTCCGGCGACGTCAAGGCCGCGATTCAATGTTGCAAAGTGCTGGATGAATGTTTGAGCAAAATCATACCTGTGGCCCTGGAACACCACTATTCGATTTTCCTGATCGCAGACCACGGGAACGTGGAACAAATGCTCTATCCCGATGGCTCGGTGTGCCCTGCGCATTCCACCAATCGAGTCCCGGCGATCTTTATTTCCGAAAAAAACAAGATACAAACGAAAAAAATCACCCTCAAAAAAGGCAAAGGCCTGCAAGACATCGCGCCCACAGTTCTTCAACTTCTCGGCATCAAGAAGCCAAAAGAGATGACCGGGGAAAATTTAATAGCGTGAGATTTCATCGTCTATCCTTTATACTATTTTCATGAAAGCCATCATCCTTGCCGGCGGAACCGGGACGCGCCTCTGGCCGCTCAGCCGCCTCGAAAAACCCAAACAATTTCAAAAACTCGCCTCGAATAAAACCTTATTTCAAGAAGCGATTGGACGGTTAAAATTCCTCAAGCCGAGCGATATTTATGTGGCCACGAATCAAGAATTCGAAAAAGAAGTGCTCAAAGAAGCCCCTCAACTTCCCCGAGAAAACCTCATCATCGAACCCGCGCTCCGCGACACGGCCTCGTGCATCGGTTTGGCCGCCGCTCTCATCGCCGCCCGCCACCCGAATGAAGTCATGGCCGTGATTTACGCCGACCACCTCATCCAAAACACCGCAGAATTCAAAAAATGCCTTCAAGTTGCGGAAAAAGTCGCGCACCGCGATCACACCCTCAACATCATCGAGGTCAAAGCCAAATCCCCCAACGTCAATCTCGGCTATGTGAAAGTCAAAACCATGCTCGAGGTCATCAACGACGTAGAAGTTTATTCGTTCGAGCGTTTTATCGAAAAACCCGATCTCAAAACCGCGCAAAAATTCCTTCAATCTTATCGATATCTCTGGAATACGGGAATTTATGTATGGGAAGTCAAAACCATTTTGGAAGCCTACAAAAAGCACCTTCCCGACACCTACCATCGCCTGCTCAAAATTCAAACCGCGTATTTAAAAGATAAAAAAACCTTCCAATCCGTACTCAAAACCGAATACCCAAAACTTGAAAAAATCTCCATCGACTATGCGATCATGGAAAAAATCGACCCGCGTTGCGTGCGCATCTTGCCTGCGGACTTAGGCTGGAACGACATTGGGACTTGGCTTTCTCTCCACGACGAACTTGCCAAAAACGAAATCGCAAACCTCACCCAAGGCGACGTGCTTGCCATCGACACCCAAGGTTCGATCCTCTACAACACAGACCCGAAAAAACTGGTGGTTGGCGTGGGACTCAAAGATCTGGCCATCATCAACACTCCGGATGCGATTCTGATCTGCGATAAACACCGTTCTCAAGATGTAAAAAAGGCGGTGGAACACCTTAAAAAGGAAAAATGGGAGAAACTCTTATAAAATTATTTTCGAACAACCACAACCTCCATTTGACCTAAAGATCTGCGATTGTCGGTAAACACATAACCCGGAGCAACAACAACATAGCTTCCTAGTGCCTGACCGGGATCAATCTCTGCAGATCGTCTTATGGTTAATTTTATTAGACCCCTCATTTTACAATTTTCCACCTCTCCAGGAGAGATAGTTTGGGATACTTGTATCCTGTCCGTGGAAAGAGATTGGAGCAAAATAAGAAGCAAATTCTCCCATTTTCGGATGGAACCACCAGCTCGAACTACTTTCATCTGAAGCTCTTCAAACAAAGCTTTATGCAACGCTATTTTGTCCGTAACTTTACCCTCCCAAGTATTACGCTCCCCCGGAAAAGAAAGAATTCTTTTAGACAAGATTCCTGCAAGTATAGATTTTAAATGCCAATCCACTGCTTGCATTTCTTCAGACAAGGGAAAAGACTCCTTAATTTTTGCCGCCACACCATTTGTTAATTGAGTATCTTCAACCATGGTATAACCCATAATTCCTTTTTGCTTCGATTCTTCAGGACAATCTACGGCCCAAATCAAACGAAAAGACGGGACATTTTCTCCCCGACGATGCGTGCCCACGCGGGATAGTTAAATTAATTTGGTTGATTTTTTGGATTGCAAGTGATGGATTTTTTGTACTTACAAAACCCTTCGATCCAAGCAAAAAGAGACTTAGGTGTGTTGAAACCTTTGGCCCTATATTGAA